>DASRXV010000043.1:0-48843 GCA_035687325.1 Holophagaceae bacterium | reverse complement strand
AAGAGGGCTACCACCACCGCTACGAGCTGAGCTGGGAGATCTAGTTTCCCTGGAAGGTACGCCTGTAGGCGGAAGGCGATGTCTTAAGCGCCTCGCGGAACCGCAGCCGCAGAGAGACAGAAGAGCCGAACCCCGCCTGGGCGGCGATGTGGTCGATGCCAAGGCCTGTGGTCTCCAGCAACCGCTGGGCCAGGGCCAGCCGCCGCTCCAGCAGCCAGCTCCAGACCGTCGTTCCCTTCTCCCTATGGAAGCGCCGCGTGAAGCTGCGCCGGCTCATGAGCGCCCGCTCCGCCAGCCCGTCGAGCGTGTGGGGGTGGGCCAGATTCGCCGCGGCCCAATCCAGCGCGTCCGAAAACGGATCGCGCGCGGCCGAGGGGCGCACCGGCTGCTCGATGAACTGGGACTGCCCGCCCTGGCGGTGGGGCTGCACCACCATGCGCCGCGCCACGGTGTTCGCGACCTCCGCCCCGCATCGCAGGCGGAGGAGATGGAGGCAGCAATCAATGCCCGCCGCCGTCCCCGCGGAGGTGAGCACATCACCATCGTCCACATAGAGCACATCCGGATCCAGGCGCACCTTGGGATGGCGCCGGGCGAAGGTCTCGGCCCACATCCAGTGGGTGGTGGCCGGGCGGCCGTCGAGGAGGCCCGCCTCCGCCAGGACGAAGGAGCCGAGGCACAGTCCGACGATGCGCGCGCCGCGTTCGTGAGCCCTCCGCAGCGCCTTCAGGAGCGTCTCCGGCGGCCGCTCCTCGGGATCCCGCCAGCTGGGCACGATGATGGTCCCCGCCCGGGCGAGAGCCGGGAGCCCATGTGATGTCGCGATGGAGAACCCCGCGTTGGCGCGCAACGGCCCTTTTTCGGCGGCACACACCTTCACCTTGAAGCGCGGCATGCCCGGGATGCCCCGGTCCTCGAAGACGATGCAAGGAACCGACAGATGGAAGGCGCTGATGCGGTCGAAGGCGACGACGGCGATGGCGTCCTGATCCATGGGGCCTCCAGAAGCTCTGGCCTGATTTTATCGAAGATTGTCATTCAGGCCACTTTTGAAGATATCCGGGAAGGCGGATCATCACTAGACACCGGAATGCTCCGGCCCTTCCAGGAGAACGCCATGCGCCGCGCCCTCATCGTCATCGATGTCCAGAACGAGTACTTCACGGGCGGCCTGCCCATCGAGTATCCCAATCCGCGGATGTCCGTCGCCAACATCGGAAAGGCCATGGACGCCGCGCGGACCGCGGGGATCCCCGTGATCGTCGTCCAGAACCACGCCACCAACCCCAACGCGCCCCTGTTCGTGAAGGGCACGGAGGCCTGGGAGCTGCACGAGGTGGTCCGGGATCGCCCCCGCGACCACTACATGGTGAAGAGCCTCCCCAGCGCCTTCACGGGAACGGACCTGGCCTCCTGGCTGGAAGCGCGTGGCATCGACACCCTCGTGGTCACGGGCTACATGACCCACAACTGCGACCACTCCACCGTCAACCATGCCGTGCACATGGGCCTCCAGGTGGAGTTCCTGTCGGACGCGACCGGCGCCGTGCCATATGAGAACCGCGCGGGGTCAGCCACCGCGGAGGAGATCCACCGGGTCTTCAGCGTGGTCATGCAGTCCCGCTTCGCCGCCGTGATGACGACGGAGGAGTGGATCAAGGCCGTGCAAACCGGCTCGGAGCCAGTCCGCGAGACGATCTTTTCGTCCAATCAGAACGCGCGGCTAAAGGTCGGGTGAACGCCTCCTCATAGCGAACGCCGCGGCGGGAGCGCGGCGTTCGCTATGAGGAGGCCCGTCACGAGGGCGAAGGCCAGGAAGGCGGTGTGGAACGCGGAGTCCATGCCGGAGTAGACATCGTTCTGGGCCATGAAGGCGAAGCTGCGCAGGCCCACGCTGCCCGGCGCCAGGAGGAAGAGCGTGGGCAGCAGCGCCACCAGGGAGGGGCGCCGCTTCAACCGCGAGAAGGCGTTGCTGCCCAGCCCGGCCATCAGCGCGCCGATGCCCAGGCCCGTCTCCGGTCCGAAGAGGCGCGAGCCCGCCAGTGTGGCGCCGTAGGCCAGCAGTCCGATGGCCCAAAGCCAGCCGAGGTCCCGCATGCGGCCCTTCAGCAGCACGGTGATGGCGATGGGCGCTAGCAGGAGGCAGGGCCATTGGAGCCAGACGGGAGCTGGGATGTGGATGCCCGCGGCCGGATTCAGAAAGGCGCCAAGTTTCTGCCCCAGCGCCACTCCGAAGGCCAGTTGGAGCAGCACCACCAGCGCACCCGCGAAACGCGCGGTGCCGCTCACGAGGTTGCCAGTGGCCAACTCATTGAGCGCAATGGTGAGCGAGAGCCCCGGCAGCAGCATGATGAGGCCCGCCAGCATGGCGAACTGGGGCGAGAAGCCGCCGGAACGCCAGGCGAGAACCTGCGCCAGCAGGCCTGTCACCATGGCGGCCACCACGAGGAAGAGGCGCGCGAGCGTCTGGACCCGCAGCGTGAGCCGGTGCAGCGCGCCGAGGGTCGCGCCGAGCACCGCCGCGGCGCCCATGTCGCTCCACCCCCCGCCCAGCAGGACGCCGAAGCAGGCGGCGACGAGCGTGAAGGCGGCGATCTCCATGACACCGCCGAAACGGGGCTGCCGCTCCACGATGGCATCGAGCCGCCGTGAGGCTTCCTCCGCATCCACGGTCCCGCGCAGCAGCGCGTCGGTGACGGCGTAGGCGGCGTCTAGCCGGCCGAGGTCCACATCCTGGGGCGGCACGCGCTGGACGAAGGTGCGGCCCCGCGCACCCTCGCCGAAGGACGCGAAGAAGCCGGTGGGCATCCCGAAGATCTGCGCGTCCAGCCCCAACCGCCGCGCCACAGCCTCCATGGCCTCTTCAAGCCGGTGCGCGGGCGTGCCATAGGCCTGCAGGGCGCGGCCCAGTTTCAGGACGAAGGAGATGGGTCCATCGGTGGAAGGAGCTTCAGGCACCCACAGAGGATGCCGTGGCGGCCATGGCTTTGACCAGCGCGGTCTCAAGATCCGCCCAGAGATCCGCCAGGTCCTCGAGGCCCACGGAGATGCGGACGAGCCCTTCGCCGATGCCATGCTCGGCCTTCGCGTTCGGATCCACCACGCGATGTGTGAGCGCCGCGGGATGCTGGATGAGGCTGTCCACGCTGCCCAGACTGACAGCGGGCGTCATGAGCCTCACCTCCTTCATGAGCGTGGACGCGGCCTCGAAACCGTCCTTCAGCTCGAAGGCGAGGATGGAACCGGGGCCCTTCATCTGCGAGCCCATGAGCGGCGACCCGGAGAGACCGGGGTAGTGGACCGCGGCGACAGCCGGGTGCCCAGCGAGCTTCTCAGCCAGGAAAGCCGCGCCCTTCTGAGCGGCCTCCACGCGCACCTTCAGCGTGGGCAGGCCGCGGTGCAGCAGGTAGGCGGATAGCGGATGGAGGTTCGCGCCCGTGATGACGCGGATCTTGCGGATCTCGCTGGCCCATTCGGCGTTCGCGGCGACGACGCCCGCGAGCACATCGCCATGGCCGCCCAGGAACTTCGTGGCGCTGTGGAGGACGATGGCCGCGCCCAGCTTCATGGGCTGCTGGAGCACGGGCGTTGCGAAAGTGCTGTCCACCAGCACTGGCACGGAGCCGGCTTCGGCCACCACGGCGGCGATGTCCACCAGCTTCAGGGTGGGATTGGCGGGCGTCTCCACGATGACGAGGCTCGTGTCCGGCCGCAGAGCGGCTTTGATCTGGCCGGGCTCGGCCCAAGTGACTTCCAGGCCCAGGAGGCCCGAAGCCAGCAAGTGATCGCTGCCGCCGTAGAGCGGGCGGACGGCGACGACATGGCCGCCCTTCTGCTTCGCGGCCAGCAGGCAGGCCGTGAAGGCCGCCATGCCGCTGGCGAAGGCCACGGCTTCCTCCGCGTCCTCCAATTGGGCCAGCGCGCCTTCAAAGCGGGCCACGGTGGGGTTATGCAGGCGCTGGTAGACGGAAGAGCCGATGGGCAGGCCGCCCATGGCCTGGGCCTCCAGGCTGCGGCCGCCCTCATCGAGGTCGGGCAGCGGGTAGGTGCTGCTGAGGTCTATGGGCAGCGCGTGGACGCCGAGGGCCGTCAGTTCCTCGCGGCCGGCATGGACGGCGCGGGTGGCGAAGGAGAGCTCGCGGGACATGGCCATGGGGCACCTCAGCGGAAACAAGGCTTCCCCACCATTGTTCATTCTGGCCATGCTAGATTTAATCGAATCTTATTCGGAATATAATCATGAAACAGCCTCTCGACCGAATCGATCGCGCCATTCTCGCCCTCCTCCAGAAGAACGCGCGGCTCTCCAACAAGGAACTGGCGTCCCGCGTAGGACTCGCGCCCTCGTCCTGCCTCGCCCGCGTGCAGAAGCTCACCAAGGACGGTGTACTGCGCGGTTTCCACGCCTTCGTGGCGCCGGACGCGCTGGGCATCGGCCTCCAGGCCCTCATCGCCGTGAAGCTGAAACAGCACAGCCGCGAGAAGGTCCGCGCCTTCCTGCGGCACCTGCTGGCGCTGCCCGAGGTGGTGGCCCTCTACCATGTGACGGGCGGCATGGATTTCCAGGTCCATGTGGCCGTGAAGGGCACGGACCACCTGCGCGACCTGGCCCTGGACGCTTTCACCGTCCGGCCCGAGGTGGAGAGCATCCAGACTTCCCTGCTTTTCGAGACAAAGTGGAAGGATGTCTGGCCGGACTACGGGAGCTGAGCGAACGCCTTGTCGGCCTTGCGGCCTAGGTCCGATGAGCCCTGGCTGTTGGCGAGTGATTTCGCGATGGCGGCAAGCATCACCGTGCGCGCTTCGCTGGAAATGCGCGGCGCGAGATCCGCGGCGGCCGCCGCGGCCAGCAGATGATGGCTGTGGTTGAAGGCGGGATCGTTCTGGGTGGCGGCTTCCGCGAGCGACTGCAAGGCCACATCCCCGTCCAGCGCGGCGGCGAGGCCCATGGCCTGCTCCGGTTCCGAGTCGAGGATGGCATCCACGAGCGCGGCTTCTGTCACTGGACCTAGAGGCGCCTTCGACCGCACGCGGCCCGCGACCTCGTCCGTGGGGAAGAGGTTCACCAGCGCCGCGGCCTGGCACCAGGCTTGGCCATGGGCGGCCTGCGCGCCAGCGAGCGTCGCGAGGTAGGTGAAGGTCCAGCTGGTCTTGCCTTCGAGATCGCGGCGGGCATCCAGTTGTTTTTCGCTGGCTGCCCGCACGAGCGCATCGAGCAACGCAGGTTGGGCCGCGCCCGCCTTGAGCCGCGCCGTGAAGGCGTTGAGCATCTCCACGAGTCCGAGATCGCAGATCTCGCGGACAGCCGCATCGCCATCGGCGAAGGCCGTGCCCGCCGCTGGAACCGTGAAGCCTTCCCCGATCCGCGCAACGGCCCGCTTGGCCCAGAAGCGGTCCTCCGGTTCCGAGGCCGCCAGCCACGCCGCGATGCCCGCGAGCCGCCGCCCCGTGGCCTTGGGCCGGTCCAGCGCCACGAACAGCTCACGCATGCGGTGCGCCATCACGGCCTTGTGTCCCATGTTGGCCATGTCGGGGGCGATGGCCTCTCCGACGCGCGTGAAGTCCGCCTCTTCCGGCTGTTCGATCCCTTGCATCTCGCCATAGGCGAGCGCGGGCATGTGCCGCTGGATCGCCATCGCCACATGGGGCCAGTGGCCTGAACCGGCCGAGATGTCCCAGGGCGTCCGGCGGCGGCCTTCGTGGGCGAAGGCATGGAGCTGTGTGGCGAGCACGCGGTGGAAGCTGGCCTCCGGCAGCAGGGGGCGCAGGCGGAACACGGCATCGAGCCCCAGCAGGCCATGGGGCACATGGGGCAGATAGCTCTCCCAAGCGATGCGCGGGACAAGGGCCTTGATGGCTTCGCGCACGGTGTCGCGCGGGCCATCCGGCATCCGCACCCGCGCCGCGAACGCGCCGAAGAAGGCCTCCGTCGGCGTGTCCAGTTCGCGTTTCCAGGCTTCGATCGCATCCATCAGTGCTCGCTCGGCAGGCCCCAGGCCTCCGCCACCATCTTGCCCCAGTGATGGGCCCAGGCCCGTCGCCACACGAGGCCGTCTTCGGGAATGCGCGCATCCAGGAGCCGTGTCTTCAACTCCGCTTGCAGAGGCGCGGCCCGGACCCCGAGCGCGGCTTCCGCCTTCGCCAACAAGATTCCGAAGGTCGCGCGTTCGGCGTCGAAGGCCTCCAGGAAGCCCGCGGAATCCGGCATGGGCAGCGTGGCCTGAGCGCGGCGCCAAGCCTCGAAGGCCACGCGCGCTTCTGGATCCGATCGCAGCGGCTCCTTCACCTTGTCCCAGCCGCCGGCCAGGGGCGCATCCCCCGCGCGGGCCATCGCGGTCCGCAGCTTCATGACCTTCGCCACATCCTTGGCGAGGTGGGACACGGCGATGAAACTCCGGGGCCGCTCCCGCTTGGCGCGGCGGGCGAAGTAGGCCTCCATGGCCGCCACCACGGCCTCCGCGGGCACGCCCTCGCCCTCCCAGGCCTGGAGCTGCGCGAAGTCCTCCCGCGACAGGAAAGCGCTGCGCCCATGGAGCTGGAAGGCCCATTCGGCCTCCAGCCAATCCCAGTCCGCGCGCGAATAGCCCATGACGCGATTATGGGGCCGGGAAGGGTAGACTTGAGACCGGAGGTCCGTTGGTCCTGATCCGCGAACAGATCCGCTACAAGAGCCGCCGTGAGATCGAGAAGATGCGGCAGGCGGCGCGCATCGCCGCGAACGCGCTGCGGGTGGCGGCGCGGGCGGCGAAGCCGGGCGTGAGCCTGCTGGAGCTGGACAAGCTGGCCGAGACCTACATCCGCCAACAGGGCGCCGTCCCGAACTTCAAGGGCTACCACGGCTTCCCCGGCACGCTCTGCACGAGCGTCAACGACAAGGTCGTCCACGGCATCCCCACGAAGTACGCGCTCCAGGAAGGCGACATCATCAGCATCGACTGCGGCTGCAAGCTGGACGGCTACCACGGCGACACCTGCCTCACGGTGGGAGTGGGCCAGGTGAGCGAGCAGGCCAGGGACCTCATGCAGGCCGCGCAGCTGGCCATGTATGTGGGCATTGAGCAGTGCCGGCCCGGCAACCGGCTGGGCGATATGGCGACAGTCGTGCAGAAATTCGCGGAAGAGCGCGGCTACTCTATCGTGCGCGAGTACATCGGCCACGGCATCGGCCGCGACCTGCACGAGGACCCGCAGGTGGTCTACGCGGACCAGCGCCCCGGCACGGGCTTCCGCTTCGAGCCCGGCATGGCCATCACCATCGAGCCCATCCTCTGCACCGGCTCCCACGCCTGCGTTGTGGAAACCGACGGATGGACCGTCCACACCAAGGACGGCGGCCTCACCGCCCAGTTCGAGCACGACATCGCCATCACCGCCGACGGCCCGGAGATCCTGAGCGTTCCGGATCCGGAGTTCGAGCTGGAAGACGGGCTCTAAGCCGGCTTCAGGCCCTGGCTACGCGGTTGGACTCGTCAGACCTAGCGGGCCTGTCGGCAAACGATTCACACCACGAAAACTGCCGACCAGGCAGGCGGACCCAACGGCATGATCGGCGGCATAATCAAACGCACCAGGTTCCGTGCGTCATGTCATTGGCAGTAGAGACCAGAAAAAAAGCACAAGATAGAGACACATCGGGATCACCAAATTCGAAAGTCCCAATAGGTACCAGACATTCTTCATGTCCTCGGACAGGTCTTCATATCGGGACAAAGCCAAGGAGCGGGAACCTTGCCAATCCAGGTACAAGACCCAAGAGAGCATCACCGGCGGCGCGAGGCCCCAAAAGATGAACTCCGCCTCGCTGACGCGGTGAATGATCGCGCCAAGCGGGTGATGTGATAGACGAAGGTAAATCAATTCCACTGACCAGACCCACAAGCAAGTCGTCAGCCCCTGAAATCCCCCCCTCCGCCAGGCTCGAAGAACCTTGTTCTGATCCGCGAAATACTTTCCCGAGGAGATATAACCGCGCTCAAAGGCGCAGACCATAAGCAAAAGAACCTCCTGGATCCTTGCCACGATGGATTTGCGACCTGTCATCTGATCACCCTCCATACACACCCTTCCGCAAAATCTGCATGAGCGGCTTCGGATCCGTGACGGGCTCAAAGCCCAGTTTGGCGTAGAGGCCCTGGGCGTCTCGCGTGACGAGCATGATGCGGCGGAGCCCCCGCACTTCGGGCAACGAGAGCAAGGCCGCCACCATGGCGCGGCTCAACCCCTTGCCCCTGTGGCCTTCCAGCACGAAGACATCCGCGAGGTAGCCGAAGGTGGCGTGGTCCGTGGCGAGGCGCGCGAAGCCGACCTGGGCGCCGTCAGGCGCGTATACGCCCACGCAGACGCTATGCGCGATGGCCTTCGCGACCAGATCCTTCGGGATGCCCGGCGACCAGTAGCTGCGGGCGAGGTAGGCGTGGATCGCGTCGAGCAGCAGCTCGGCGGGATCCAGGGAGAGGCGGTAGCCGTTCGGAAGGTCCATCCCGCTATGGTGTAGGCATGTCGCGCGCGATCCAAGCCCCCGCCAAGCTGAACCGCTTCCTCGCGGTGCTGGGACGGCGCGCGGACGGGTTCCACGACCTGGAACTGGTGACGACCGTGCTGGACGGAGTCGCCGGATTGGAAGACACGGTGGAGGCCGAAGCGGCCGCCGTATTGTCGCTCGCCATCGGAGGCCCCTTCGGCGAAGGGCTGGTTGCGGACGAGTCCAATCTCGTCGTCCGCGCCTGGCGGTTGCTGGAGGGTGAAGCGCGCCGCCCATTGCCCGCGAGCCTGAAGCTCACGAAGCGCATCCCCCATGGCGCGGGATTGGGCGGCGGCAGCAGCGACGCCGCGGCGGCGTTGTGCCTGGGCCGCGATCTGTTCGGCCTCGACCTCGACGACGGGAAGTTGCTGCAGCTGGCCGCGCGGCTCGGCTCCGACGTGCCGCTCTTCCTCCTTGGCGGGACGGTCCTGGGCTTGGGGCGTGGCGAGCGCGTGTTCCCGTTGCGGCCCATCCCGCTGGAACCCATCCTCCTCGTGCATCCCGGCCTCCATGTGGGCACGCCCTCCGTCTATCGCGCGCTGTCCCAGGTGGGCCATCCGCTGCCGGAGCCCTGCCCCAGCCTCGCGGAAGGTATTGCCCCGCCCTGGCGCAACGACCTCACGGGCGCCGCCATCTGGGTCTGCCCACCCCTTGCCGAAGTTCGCGCGGCGTTGGTCGACACCGGCGGCGAACCCCTGCTCTGCGGCAGCGGCAGCGCCTGGGCCGCGCGTTACGCGGACGCGGTCTCGCGCGACGCGGCCATGGCCCGTATCAAGGACCGCCATCCAGCTTGGAGCGCCTGGAAGGTCGCCTGAGAACGGTCAGCGGCCATCCACGAGCGAGAGGATGAAGGCGATCTCACCCGCATCGGTGCTGGGACCATATCCGGAGACCAGCACGCCTTTGGCACCGCATTCCGGGCAACGGAGCCCCAGCACGATGGCCTGGTCATCCGGATCGCTGGCGCCCTCGAAGCGGTAGATCTTCTGCACCTGCGCGCCTTCAGCCGTGTGTCCCTTGCCGCAGGTCTGGCAATGCAGGTCTGAGGCGCGGGATGAGAAATCCGCCGTGTAGCCCTCCGCGGCAAGTTGCGCGAGGGCGGCGCTGACGGTTTCGGGGTGGCCTCCCGGAAAGGCTGATGTTCCGCTCATCGGGGCTCCTCGCAGGGATCTGGACGATACCGCTTCCCGCCCCGCGGAGCGAGACCACTAGCAATCCCCAGGTCGCGGTTCACCCCTTCGGAGAGGCCGTTCGCCGATCCGTTGGAGCGTCGCGCGCGGCCGCTGGCATCATGGTGGGCTGAGGTATCCATGAGCGAACTGGCGCTTGAGATCAAAGGTCTGCGCAAGGCCTTCCCCAAAGTGGTGGCGGTGGACGGCCTGGACCTGGAAGTGCGCAAGGGCGAAGTCTTCGGCCTCCTCGGCCCCAACGGGGCGGGGAAGACGACGACCCTGGAAATGGTCGAAGGCCTGCAGCAGCCCGACACGGGCGAGATCCGCGTGATGGGCCTTGACTGGAAGAAGCACGCGCAGGAGATCCGCACCCGCATCGGCGTGCAGCTCCAGGCCACGAGCCTCTTCAACAAGATCAAGCCGCGGGAGGCCCTCGACCTCATCGGCGGCTACTACCCGAAGCGGCGCGGCACGGAGGAGCTGCTGGACCTGGTGCAGCTCCAGGAGAAGGCGGACGCCTACCACATCACGCTCTCGGGAGGACAGATGCAGCGCCTGGCGCTGGCCCTGGCCCTCGTCAACGATCCTGAGCTGGTGTTCCTGGATGAGCCCACCACGGGCCTCGACCCTCAGGCGAGGCGCAGCCTCTGGGATGTGGTTCGGCGCATGAAGGCGGAGGGCCGCACGGTGGTGCTCACCACCCATTACATGGACGAGGCCGAGACGCTCTGCGACCGGCTCGCCATCATCGACCACGGCCGCGTCATCGCAACGGGCACGCCCGCGAGTCTCATCGCTGACCTCGGCCTCCCCAGCGTGGTGGAGCTGAGCTTCGACGGCGAGGCGCCGGACCCGACCCCCTTCGCCGCGCGGCTTGGCTTCGCGGTCGAGGCGCGCGAGGACCGCTGGGAGATCCCGGCCGCTGATCCAAAATCGCTCCTGCCCAGGCTGCTGGAGGCCGCGGAGGCCACCGGCACCATCTACCAGCAAGTCCACATCCGCCGCGCGACCCTGGAGGATGTCTTCCTCCATCGCACCGGCCGCAGCCTGAGGGATTGAGTCATGAACAACGGAAAACTCCTCTGGCGCCAGTTCCTCATGGAGTGGACGCTCTATTCGCGCGACCGGGGGGCCATGTTCTGGACCTTCCTCTTCCCCGTGCTGATGCTGCTGGGCTTCGGCGTCATCTTCCGGGGCGGCGACGCGCCCAAGATGCCCGTGGCGTGGGTGCAACCCGCCGTCATGCAGGTGAAGGACCAGGCCATGCTCGACGCGCTGGCCCAGTTCCCATCCAAGCTTGAAGCCATGACCCCGGCGGAGGCCGAGGCCAAGTGGCAGAAGGGCGAGACGGCGGTGCAGCTGGAGCCGACCCCTGACGGCTTCCACATGAAGGTGAACAGCTACCTCATCGCGCAGGGCCAGATGACGGCCCAGGTGGTGCAGCAGGCCTTCCTCATGGCCCAGGCAAAGCTCGGCGGGCAGCCGCTGCCGAAGCTCATTCCGGTTTCCGTGGAAAGCCCAGGCCACGCGCACGAGACGAACTACGCGGCCTTCCTGCTGCCGGGCCTGCTGGGCCTGAACCTCATGAGCATGGGCCTCTTCGCCGTGGGGATGGTCATCGTGAGCTACCGCGAGAAGGGCAAGTTCCGGCGCTTGGCCGTAACGCCGCTTCCCAAGTGGGTCTTCCTCCTCGGGCAGATCATGCACCGGCTCACGGTGGTGCTGCTGCAATCCGCCGTGCTCATCCTCGTGGGCGCCCTCGCCTTCCACATCCACAACCAGGGCTCGTACTTCCTGCTGAGCCTCGTGATGGCGCTAGGCACTGCTTGCTTCATGGCACTGGGCTTCGCCCTCACCAGCTTCGCGGAGACCTCCGAGACCTACGGGGCCATTTCCAACCTCGTGTTCTTCCCCCTCATGTTCCTCAGCGGCGTCTATTTCACTCTGGACGCCGCGCCCAAGTGGCTCCAGACCGCCGTGGTGGTCCTGCCCCTTTCGCCGTTCCTCAAGGCGCTCCGCGCCGTTTTCAACGACGGCTCTGGCCTGCAAGGCCAGATGCTGGGTCTGGGCATCGTCGCCGCCTGGACACTCATCTTCTTCGGCATCGCCGTGAAGCGCTTCCGTTGGGCATGAAAAGACGAGGGCGACCTTGCGGCCGCCCTCGTATCCTTCTGCTTACTGTCGGGAATCAGAACCGGATGCCGGCCTCGAACTGCAAGTCGGACTTGGGCAACACCGAGCGGCTGTAGAAGTCGATGACAAAATTCTGGGAATAGGAGCTGGCGCTGAGAGCCTGCAGCTGGCCGGTGTCGGTCCCTTTCTTCCCCAGGGCGAAGCCATAGGAGAAGTTCACGAAGGGTTTCACAGGCGCCTGGATCTGGAAGGTGTAACCGACATTGGCCCGCAGCCAGAGCCGGTTGACCCCGGTACGCTGCGTGTAGTCGAAGCCGGTGTTGTCCTTCAAGTGGAAGTCGGTGAACTCTTGGCGGTCTTCGAACATGAAACCGAAATCCACAACCTGGGCCCAGCGCATGCCGACACCCAACGCGGCATATTCATCACTGATCTGGAGGGACTGGGTGCTGGAGGAGGCGCTGGTGCCATTCAGCTTCAGATCCTTCTCGCCGCTGCGCGGGCGGATCGTCCCTTCGAACTCCAGCGCGCCGTTCCAGAAGTGAGCGGCGGCGATGCCGTAGCGGATCCCGATGGCGGTGGTCTTGTCGACCGAAAGATTCGCGGAGCTGCCGCCGGTAGTGAAGGTGGTGTCCTCGTGCTTCGTCTGGTCGAAGACGAGAGAGACCCGCTGGTCCTGCGCCATGGCAGGAAGGGCGAGCATGGTGAGGGCTAAAATGGCCGCTTTCTTCACAATTGCCTCCATAGAAAAAGGGCAATTGAAGGATGGCTTGAGGGGGACAAGATCTCAAGCAAAAAATGGATATATCACATTTTTACGCATTATTTTTCATATCATCATACTTAGATCCGCCCTCCAATCCGCCTCGCCGGTCCTCGATCGGACGAGGCTTCGCTAATCTGGAGTGCTGGAGTTCCGAGATGAGCGATGCCCGCAAGGCCCGCCTGGCCATATTCCTGACCGTTTTCGTGGACTTGCTGGGATTCGGGATCGTCATTCCCATCCTGCCTCTCTACGCGGAGCAGGTGGCGTCCAGCTCTGCTAGCCATTGGACGAGCGCCGTCACGGGCTGGATGCACCTCGCGAACCCTGGCGCCTTCTGGGCCGGCGTGGTGTTCGTGAGCTTCTCCCTCATGCAGTTCATCGCCACGCCCATCCTGGGCCGGATCTCGGACCGGACGGGGCGGCGGCCCGTGCTCTGGATCTCGTTGCTTGGATCCGCGGTGGCCTACCTGCTCATGGCGCTCACCATGCGGCTGGAGTGGGTGATCCTGGCCCGCGTGGTGGACGGCATCACGGGCGGCAACATCGCCGTGGCCCAGGCCGCCATGGCGGACGGCTCGAAGCCGGAGGAACGCTCGAAGGTGCTGGGCATGATCGGCGCCGCCTTCGGCCTGGGCTTCGTCCTCGGGCCCGCGCTGGCCGGCATCCTCGCGGGCTCCTCGCTGGGAGTGTCCATGTTGCGGGACCACGGCTGGCACCTGCCCTTCCTTGTTGCGGCGGGCCTCAGCTTCCTGGCCTCGCTGCTCGTCATCCTCTGGCTGCCCGAGACGCTGACACCGGAACTGCGGGCAAGAGCCAAGGCGAAGGAGGGTCGCGGCCACGCGTTGGCCACTGCGCTGCGAACCAAGGGCATGCCCCAGCTCCTGACCATCGCCCTGCTGGCCATGTCCGGCTTCGCCATGATGGAGGGCACCTTCTCGCTCCTCGCCGCGGCGCGGTTCAGCTTCGGGCAGCGGGACGTGGGCTATCTCTTCGCCTTCGTGGGCATCCTCATCGTGCTCTACCAGGGCGGCCTCGTCCGCGTGATGGCCAAGCGCGTGCCGGAGCGCGCGGCCATCTGGACCGGGCTCGCGCTCATGGCCCTCGCCCTACCCCTGCTGCCGCGCCTGCCCTGGAAGTGGCCCTTCCTCCTCATGATGGTCCCGCTGGCCTGGGGCAACGGCATGAACGCCACGGCCACGCAGGCTCTGGCCTCGCAGCTGACGCCCGCCGAGCACCAGGGCAGCCTCTTCGGCGCCATGAGCGCCGTGCAGGGCCTGGGCCGCATCCTGGGACCGCTGGCAGGCACGCTGCTCTTCGCCAAGTGGGGCTTCGCCTCGCCGTATTCTGTCGCCGCAGGCGTGGTCAGCGTGGCTTTCCTGCTGGCACTGAGCCTGCCGAAGCCGTCGAAGCGCGGGCCCGCCAGTCCCGACCTTGAAGAAGCCGCCATCGAATCCCAATATCTCTGAGGACGAAGCCACATGATCCAGCTCGATGGAAGCAGTCTCACCGCCGAAGGTTTGGCGCGCATCGCCGCGGGCGAAGCGATCTCGCTCGATGCGGCCGCTTTGGCGCGCGTCACGGAGAACCGCGGCGTCATCGACCGCATTCTCAAGGAAGGCCGCACGGTCTACGGCATCAACACGGGCTTCGGCCAGTTCGCCACCGTCGTCATCGCGCCGGACCAGTTGCAGCAGCTCCAGCTCAACCTCATCCGCAGCCACGCGGCGGGCGTGGGCGAGCCGTTGAGGAAGGAACAGACCCGCGCCCTCATGGCCGCCCGCATCAACTGCCTGCTGAAGGGCTTCAGCGGCATCCGCCCCGAGCCCGTGAAGCTGCTGGCGGACTGCCTCAATAAGGGCATCCTGCCCGTGGTACCCAGCCAAGGCAGCGTGGGCGCCAGCGGCGACCTCGCGCCCCTGGCCCATGTGGCCCTGCTGCTCGTGGGCGAGGGCGAGGCCTGGAACGGCGACGCGCACATCCCCGGCGGCGAGGCGCTTAGGAAGGCCGGTCTCGCGCCCATCACGCTCCAGGCGAAAGAGGGCTTGGCCCTCATCAACGGCACCCAGCTCATCACGAGCCTGGCCTGCCTCGCTGTGGCGCGCCTGCGGAAGCTCCTGCCGCTCGCGGAGGAGATCGGCGCGCTCTCGCTGGAGGCGCTGCGGGGCACCCGCGCCGCCTTCGACGACCGCATCCACGCCGCGCGGCCGCACCCGGGCCAGCGCGCCACAGCCGCGCACCTGCGCGGACTCCTGGGCGAGACCAGCGAGATCGCCGAGAGCCACGCGGATTGCGCGCGGGTGCAGGACGCCTACTCTCTGCGCTGCATGCCCCAGGTCCACGGCGTGGGCCGCGACGCCCTGCTCTTCGCGGGCGGCATCCTGGAGCGGGAGCTGAACAGCGCCACGGACAACCCCATGATCTTCACGGACACGGAGGAGAGCCGCTCCGGCGGCAACTTCCACGGCCAGTATCCGGCCTTCGCGAGCGACCTGCTCTGCATCGCCGTGGCCGATCTCGCCTCCATCTCCGAGCGCCGCCAGGAGCGCCTGGTGAATCCCGCCTACTCGGACCTACCGGCCTTCCTCACCTCCAACGGCGGCCTGGAAAGCGGCTTCATGATGGCCCATGTGACGAGCGCCGCCCTCGTGAGCGAGCTGAAGGGCCTGGCCCATCCCGCCTGCGTGGACACCATCCCCACGAGCGCTGGCAAGGAGGACCATGTGTCCATGGGCCCCATCGCCGCGCGCAAACTCATCCGCGCCGTGGAGGCCTTCGAGCAGGTCATCGCCATCGAGGCGCGCATGGCGCTGGAGGGCGTGCGCCTCGTGGGCCTGGAACCCGCAGTCGGGTTGAAGCCGCTCTTCGACCGCCTCGGCGCCGCCTGCGGCCCCTGGACCGACCGGCCCATGTTCACGGAGATCCGCGCGACCGCCGACGCGCTGGACGCCCACATGGAAGCCTCCCGTCCATGACGCCCTGGCGCGCAGCCTGCGAGAAAGCCGTCCGCGATTTCTCGGACGCGGACTCGATCCGCTTCTGGCGCGTCTCGCACGAGACACCGGAGGGCGAGCGGCCCGTCTTCAACTACCGCTACGAGCACACGCTGGCCGTCGTGAAGATCGCGCGCTGGCTCTGCCCCCAGGTGGGCGCGGACCTGGACATCGTGGAGGCCGCTTGCTGGCTCCACGATTGCGTGAAGAAACTGAAAGATCCCATGAGCAAGGACACCCACGCGGCAGACGCCTCGGAGATGGTGCCGGGGATCCTCGCGGGCACGGACTTCCCAGCGGAGAAGATCGCCGCCGTGCGGCACGCCATCGAGCGCCATGTGGGTCTCAAGCTCGCGAAAAAGCTGGACCCGCTGGAGACCGCCTGCCTGTGGGATTGCGACAAGCTCAGCAAGATCGGCGCGGCGAGCCTCATCCACTTCGGCTGCATCAGCGGCGCCTTCCAGCCCATCGACACCGCCACGATCCTGGAGCGCGGCGAGGCCTGGATCCCTCTGTCGGAAGGCATCGTCGCCAGCTTCAACACGGAGCCCGCGAGAGCGGAGGGCCTGCGCCGCCTCGCCTTCCTCAAGGCGCACTACGCGCAGTTGCGCTGCGAGTGGAACGACCCCATGCTGCCTTCACAACTCCCACCTTCTTGAACTGAGGCCGCCTTGCCCCGTTTCCAGGATCTGGCGCAACCGCTGACGCAGGCCCTCAAAGCCTTGCAGATGTACCAGGCCACCCATCCCCGGAGCGAGGAAGCGCTGGCCGCGGCCAAGATGGCGCTGGACGGGTTCCTGGAGGGCAAGCCCCGGCTCCACTTGGCCGTGGCGGGCGGCAAGGTCTTCCTCGATGGTGTGCCCCAGGACGACCGCGGTCCCCAGATCGACTTCCTCATCCGCACCTTCTCCGAGCGGAAGGTGGCGGGCCTTCTCATCGACGCGGGATACTCGGCGGACGAGTTGCTCGGAACGCTCCAGACGCTGCTGTTCAAGCCCCAGAAGATCGAGGCCGAGGGCGGCTTTGAAGGCCTGCTCAGCGCCCGCGGTGTGCGCCGCATCCGGGTCAGCCAGGTCCAGTACCGGGAGATCGGGGCGGACGAAGCTTCCGGCGAGGAAGCCGCTAGCCGCATGGGACCCTCGCCCGGCCTCGACAGCGGGGGGTCCGGAACCCCCGGAGCGCTACAGGAGGGCTCCGATGCCGCCGCGCTGGCAGGATTCGAAGACCTGCTCCACAAGCTCACCACCGCCTCCGGCGGGCTCCCCGCGCCCGGCCCGGGCGGCCCCGAGCTGCTCATCCCGCCCGCGATGATGGGCAGTCTGGGGGGCCTCGCGCTGAGTCTCGGCCTGGGTGATGGGGCGCCCTCCGCTTCCCTCGTGTCCACGCTGCGGTCCGCACTGATGAAGCTCTCTCCTGCCGCCCAGATGAGCTTCCTCAGCGGGCTCGGCAGCTTGCCGCCGAAACCGGAGAGCCTGAGCCTCGCCCTCAATAGCCTTGTGCCCGAGGTGCTGGCCTCGGCGGTCACCACCCTCATCAGGCAGGGCTACACCTGGAGCCAGCTTGAGGGCCCCGTCCAGCGCATCCTCAAGCCGCTGGAGGACCGGGGCGCCATCACCTCCTCGCTCCTGGGCCAGCTGCGCGCCCTCGGACTCGCTTCGGAGACGGGCAGCCTGGAGTCGCTGCTCAACCGCATGGACTGGGACGACACGCCGCTGGAGGCCAAGGTCGCGCGATACCTCGAAGGCAGCCGCCTCCTGGAGCTGGGACCCGACCACCGGCTCGCCCTGCTGCGGGACCTGCTGGACCGCCGCATGGACGAGTCCTTCCTCCGCGCCCTGGAGCAGCTCCTCGCGGCCCTGGACAGCGAGCAGGCGGGCATCCGGCGCGGCGCGGCGGAGACGCTCGCGGGCGTGTGCCGCTGGGCCCTGGAGCCGCGCCTGCCCGCGGAGGCGGAGAAGCTCCTGCGCCGCCGCCTGCCCAAGCCCTTCATCAACGAGTCCGAAATCCTGATCCACCGCTTCATCGGCGAGGCCTTGCTGGAAATGGTCCTGGTCTGGCTGGAGCATGGCGAGCTGGCCCCGGGCACCCAGGCCGTGGAAGGCCTCCGCGCGCGCATGGAGCAGGAGACCGCCCAGGCGTCCTGGAAGGCCGAGGCCATGGCCGCGCTGGAAACGGGCATCCGCTCTCCCCGCGGGCGGGAGGCGGGCGTGCAGGCGCTCTTACGCGTGGACAAGGACCAGCTCGCGGAGAAGGTGGAGCCCTACCTCATTTACCAGGGCGCGCCCATGGCGGCCCGGCTCGTGGAGCGCCTTGAGAAGGAACCGGACCGCGTCTGGCGCGGGCGGATCATGGACGGCCTGCGGTCCATGGGCGGCCTTGCGCTGCCGCCGCTGGACGCCGCCCTGAAATCGGACCAGTGGTTCCTCGTCCGCAATGTGCTCGGGCTGCTCTCGGAAATCGGGACTGCGGCCCAGGTGCCCAAGGTGCTGCCGCTCCTCCGCCACTCCGAGCCCCGCGTGAGCCGCTCCGCCGTGCGCGCCGTGTGGCGCCTGGGCGGCGCGTCCGCGGAGAACCACCTGCTCGGCGCGCTGAAAGATGCCGAATTCGGCACGCAGCTGGAGATCCTCTTCGCCCTCGGGCAGATCAAGGGCCGCGCCACGGCGCCCGCGCTGCTGACCATCGGCTCGGACCGCAACGCGCCTGAGCGGAGCCGCGTGAAAATCCTCGACGCCCTCGCGGGTCTCGCCACGGCGGACCAGATCCCGCAGCTGACGGAACTGGCCCGGCGCAAGGGGCTCTTCGGCTCCAACGCCGAACCCCTGCCCGTCCGCGCCGCGGCGATCAAGGCCCTCGCGTCCATCAGCGCGCCGGAGGCCACACAAGCCGTGAAGAAGATCCTGGACGCCGAATCCAAGGGCCCGGACCGCGATGTCCTCAGCCAGGCCGCGGGCGCCTGAACAATCCGTGACGCGCGGTTCCAACCCGCGTGGGACAATGGGTTCCCTGGTTTTTGAGGAGCGCCCATGTCCCCGGTCCATCTCGGCCCCGGCCCCAAATCGCCTGAAGTGGTGAACGCCATCGTGGAGATCCCCACGGGCAGCCGCATCAAGTACGAGATCGACCACGAGACGGGCCTCGTCCATGTGGACCGCGTCCTCTTCTCGCCCTTCCACTACCCGGCCGAGTACGGTTTCATCCCCGGCACGCTCGCGCCCGATGGCGACCCCTGCGATGTGCTCGTGCTCATCAACGGTTCCACCTACCCCGGCGTCGTCATCAAGGCGCGGCCCGTGGGCGTGCTGAGGATGCACGATGACAAGGGGCAGGACGACAAGGTGCTTTGCGTCGCCGCCGACGACCCGAACTACCAGCATGTGAACGAGCTCACGGACCTGCCCCCCCACTTCATGAAGGAAGTGGAGCACTTCTTCCTCACCTACAAGGATCTCGAGGAGAAGGATGTGCACACGGACGGCTGGGAAGGCCGCGAGGCCGCATGCGCCTTCGTGCAGCAGTGCGTGGCGGCGTTCAAGGGCTGACATGCCCTCGCTGATCCTCTTCGACCTCGACGGCACCATCGTGGATCCCTTGCTGGGCATCACGAACTGCGTGCGCCGCGTCTGCCGGGAGATGGACCTCGTCTGTCTCGACCCCGCCACCATCCGCGGCTGGATCGGCTTCGGCATGCGGGAGAGCCTGGGGCAGATCAAGGGCCTCGAAGACCCCGCGCGGCTGGAGGAGGCTCTGGACCGCTACTGGGAGGCCTACCGCGAGGACGGTGTCTTCGAGCACGAGCTGTATCCCGGCGTCACGAACCTGCTCCACCGCCTCAAGCGCCAGGGGCACCGCGTCTATGTGGTGAGCGCCAAGCCCGGCGTCTTCGCGCGGCGCATCGCGTACCAGTTCGACCTGAACCTCATCTTCGACGACATCTTCGGCGCCGAGCTGAATGGGAAGTGGCAGCCCAAGGCCGATGTGCTCGCGCGCTTGCGCGCCCAGGGCACCATCTGGCCCGGCGGCATCCTCATCGGCGACCGCGGCGACGACATGCGCGCCGCCAAGGCCCATGGCCTCCACGCCGTGGGCGTCACCTACGGCTACGGCAGCCGCGAAGAACTCCTCGAAGGCGGCGCCGAAGCCCTCGTGGCTTCCGTCACGGAACTCGACGCCTGGCTCGAAAAACACGCCAGCGGCGACGAAGTCCACGACGCATTCAGCCGGGCGGAGTGAACTCGGTTTTCTAAGCGGCTTTCGGCCACTTCCACGCCTGCCAGACGATGGCCAGGGTGAGCGCCATCTCGATCACGCCGAAGAACTGGTAGAACAACCAGGACCCGGGCATGGAGACCGCCATCACGAGGGTGTAGACCACCCCGAGGACGAAATTGACGACACGGTTCACCCGCGGCGTCAGAAGCAGAGACAGCGCCACCATCACGCAGGGCACGGCCAGCAGGGCCGAGGTTCCGAGCAGCACGCCCTGAGTCGTCGGCCCGAGCGGCCCCATGCGCCCGTCGAGCATCGACCGCAGTGCTCCGGGCGGGAAGAGTCCGAAGTAGTCGCCGTAGAGGTAGCAAAGCGTCAAGGATGCCCACAGCCCCGAGAGCTTGAATCGGACATTCACTTTGAAGTCTTCAAGCGCGGCCATGGCCTTCTCCGGATAGACCCGGCACCAAGGCCGGAAAGCAGCACTGCCTCAAGGTGGATGAACCTTCGGACAGTCTACTGGAGGGTCCTCAGCCGGTTTAGGCTGCGATGGCGCAGTGGCCTGGTGTCGATCACAACGCGCATAGCACCCAACTCGAAATTAGATAGATTTGGCCATCTCCGCTGCCCTCCGAGTGGTCGCTTTTCATTCCGATAGCGTCGGCGGCATCACATCCTTCGGCGCTTCCACAGCGGGCCTCTGCCGTGTCACGAAGAGCACTGCCAGGGTCCAGGTGGGGACCACATCCAGCCAGGGCACGGCTTCGGCGAGGAAGGTGGGCAGGAAGGCCCAGTGGAAGCCCACGAGGGCCATCATCGCGATGGCGGTGAGAAGGTCCAGGGGCCAATCCACGAGGATCTGGAAGGGGCCTGTGGTCTGGATGGCGATCTGGATCACATCCACGGCGATGGCGATCACCAGCGCGGCGCGGGCGCGGGACTTGGACAGGGGCTTGGCCATGGGTCGAGTCTAGCGGGGATGACCTGCTGGTCACAGAAGTCGCAGAGTCAGCACAGAAGGCACAGAGGGGTTTTTCCTCAACGCCTTCCGCGTGATCCCGTGACCTCTGCGACCAGCTGGTCTACACGCCCCAGACTTCCTCTTTCTCCGCTTCCTTGTGCTCCAGCACGGTCACTTCGCTGCCATCATCCAGGGTCAGGATGGGGTGGCGGTCGAAGCGCACGCCCACGATCATGTGGTTCATGTAGCGCGTGGACGGATCGCGGTGCCAGGGGATGCCGGCCGGGTAGGTGAGACGGTAGGCCTCCACCAGCGGATCCAGCGCCTCGCCGAGATCGCCCGCCAGTTTGCGGAAGGAAGCCTCGAACCCCATGGGCGTGCCACCCTCCAGGCTCGCGGCCCGGAGGAAATCATGGGAACCCTGAGTCATCACGAAAGTGCGCCCATCCCGCGCCCAGTCGCCGCCCGGCAGCCAGGGACTCCAGCGCAGGCCGCCGGTGCTGTGCACCGTGGCTTTGCTGATGAACACGGCGCGGTCACGGCTCAGGCCCATGTGCAGGTAGACGCCCAGGAAAGGCGCGTCCAGATGGTTGCCCACGAAATCCACCCGCTTTTGCGGATCATCGTGGAAGACCACGGCGCGCAGCGGCAGCCACTCGAACAGCTCCACCGCCTTCGTCATGGCCGGATCGCCATGGCCCAGGCCCACGCGGTGGCGCCAGCTGGCCACGCGCTCCGCGAGGGCGTGGCGCAGGTTCGCCAGGCACACCACGCCCTCGGGCACGCCGAGGCCCGCGTAGGGCAGCTCGTGCTCATGCCATTCTTCGGTCATGGCCGGGATCACCTGCTGGAAGAGGATGAGCGCCGGATCCCAGTCCCAGTGCGCCTCAGGGTCATAGCCCTGATCCCGGCAGAGCTTGAACCAGGCGGCGGAGGGCGAGGCCTCCCCCAGCTCGAAGGCCAGCTCCCCATCCAGGAAGAACTTGAACTCGGGCTTGCCGTCCGCGGTCTCCCGCGCCCTCGAATAGCTCACTTGCACTTCGTGGCCGCCAAGAACCGCCCGGGCGGATTCCAGGTAGGGATGGTCTTCGCAGTCCAGCACCTTCAGAGGGCTGCGGAGGATCCATGCACGGTCCGCCATGGGCCACCTCCGTGGTTGTAAGGCCAAGGTGGGGCCATGGCGGACGATGTCAAGGCGGGGTGCGGCTTATTCCGGGATCTTCGTGAGCGCGATGCCGGTGTAGTAATGCTTGAGGATCTGGTCATAGGTGGCGCCTTCCAAGGCCATGCCGTAAGCGCCGGTCTGGCACATGCCCACACCGTGGCCCCATCCGCGGCCGAAGAATACCCAGGTGCGGTCCGGCGCCTTGCCCAGCACCGTGAAACTGAAGACATTGTCCTTCAGCCCCAGCAGGTTGCGGATGCGCATGCCGGAGAAGTGGTGGGAGCGGCCCGCCGTGTCGCGCACATCGAGATCCAGCACGCGGCCCTGATCGTTGGTCTTCGTGCGCAGTTCCTCGATGGTGCCGATGGGAACGCGGCGGCGGACCGTGCCCGCAAGGTCGCTCTCGGACACGGCCACACGCCAATGGGCCGTAGGGTTGTAACGGTCCCAGGCCGCGCCATCGGGATCCAGACGGCGGATGACGACGGCGGCGGGCCCGTCCCCCAGCCACATCAGCTGGTCGCCCACCTGGATCTGCGAACGGGGCACGAGCCTCAGGCCGCCGTCCGGCGCCTGCTCGGCGATGAGCACCTGCGGCGAAAGCGGAAAAGCCTGCGGCCCCTCCTTCTTCGGCCGGACCATCCCGTCCATGAGCAGCGTTCCAGCCTTCGGCTCGATGGGCTCCAGCCCTTGCCAGAGGCGGCCCAGCGTCTCCAACGCGTCGCCGAGCGTGGGTGTGGCGCGGAGATCCTGGGAGCGGATGAGGCCCTGGCGCAAGAGGAAAGAACCCAGCAACTGGCCCTGGGCGGGAAGACTCGTGGCGCCGAAGTAAGCCGCGTCCTGCGGGCGTTCCTGGCCCTGAGGCAAGGAGCCATAGCCCAGCGCGCGGGCCATGGCCAGCGCGAGGTTGCCGCCCGCCAGCGGTGTGGCCATGAGGCCCAGGCGGCGCTGGAGTGCGGCAACGGCGGAGATGGCGTCCTCGGCCCGCGCGGATTTCGAGAGCACCTCGCCCTTGAGCCAAGAGGGCGGCACCGCACCCACGGCCACGAGCTTCAGGATGTTCCAGGTGAGCCAAGGCTGCGCGGCTTCACTGGTGACGGGCGCACCGGAGACGAAGAGCCGCGTGAGCGGCTTGTCGGGATAGCAGGTGGCGGCTTTCAGATAGGGCGCCTCTCCGCCGAAGACCCAGGACACATCCACCGTGGAGCCGCCACAGTCCGCCATGAACAAGGCCTGGATGGGCTTGCCGCCGTAGGTGGCCACGAGGCCCGCCGTCTGCTGCACGGCCGTGTCCGTGAGGCTCTGCTCGCCATCGGAGCCACCGTAGACCTGGTCCGAGACGGTGTCCACGAGGTCGTAACCGTCCTCGGCCCGCTTGCCCAGGTTCGCCACCGCGTAGGTGCGCGCGGCCACGGCCTGCGCCTTCAGGGCCTCCAGGCTCGGGTAGTTCCATGCGCCCATCTCGCGCGGTACCACGCCGCGCAGATAGGTTTCCAGATCCACGGTGTTGATGACGCTGAGCGTGCCCTGGCGGTTCGGCGCCATCTCGATGCGGCCGCGGTAATGGCCCTTGCCCGCGACTTCCGTGAGCAGTCCGCGGGGAGCGAAGCGCACACCCTCCGGCAACGGGATGCGGTCGTAGGCCTCCGTGATGGCGTAGAGCGCGCGGCCCCGGGACTTGGGCGAAGCGAGCGATTCGCTGGACACCCACAACTCCTCGAAGCCCGCGTTCTCCAGCTTCTCCACCAGCGGGTTGGCCTCATCGGAACTCTTGAAGTGGCCCGCGAGCACGCGCCAGGTGTCGCCATCCGCCACGCGGGCGCGCGCGGGCGATTCGTTGAGCGCCTTCAGCCGTGTCATGAGCGCCTCCGCCGCGCCCAGGCCCATGGGCGCGCCCACCTGCACGCGGTACTCGCTGTCCTTCGGCGCGATGCCCTTGGTGTCCCACCAGATCCTGAGCTTCTCGCCGGGGCGCATCGTGCGCAGCGCGCGGCCCCTAAGGTCCTGGATCTGGCCGCCGCCGTCCATGGCGATCTCCACTTCCGTGACACCCACGAGGATGCCCACCCGGACCTGGGGTCCTTGTGCGGAAAGGGCCAGCGAAGCGGCGAGGAGAGGAACCAGGCGGCGCGGCATCATGCTCCGAGCTTAGCCGTGATCGTATCGAGAAGCTTCCACCGGCGCGCCCGGAGCGCCTCTGCGTCCAGCAGTCCGCCATCGGGTCCGCGGCGATGGAGCAGCAAGCCCAGGCAGGCGCCATCCTCAGGACGGAAGAAGAGCGCGGGCCCCGTGAAACCGAAATGGCACCACCAAGCGGAGATGGCGCCTGGCTCGGAGGCTAATGATGGTGCGGGTTCGGCGATGTTTTTGGAACCGGCCTCGATCACATGAAGCCCTACTCCCAGCGGCACCCGCGTCAGCAACTCCGCGAGGCGGCCCTGCCCGCGATGCGCGGCGCGAAGGCCCAGGCCCCACACGCTGCCATCTCCTTCCCGCGAGGCCTCCACGCACATGCGCGGCGCCCATTGCGCAGACCAGATGCGCAACCAGATCCTCAACTGCGGAACGGTCGCGCCGAAGCCTGCGTGGCCCACCATGCCCGCCCGCGCGTTGAGGTCGTGGGGACGATGCGCGTCCGGCGGAGGCAGCGCGAGCTCCGGCTCCGCTGCGCGCCAGGCGTCCGCATCGGGCCCATCCGGCACCTGTATCGGCTCGTCGTGCCAGGTCCCGGGCGAGAGGCCCGTCATCGCCGCGCCCAGTTGCGAGAAGGGGATGCGCGTCTCTGCCTCAACCAGCTCCGCCAGCAGGCGGTAGCCGAGGTCCGAGTAGGTGGCCTCGCCCGCCTTCGCTCCGCGCAACAGCGGATGGCCCGTCACCGGCCGACGCAGTTGCGCCGCCACGGACTCGCCCGTGAAAGGCCGCCAGGGCGGCAGGCCCGTGCCGTGGCACAGCAGCTGCCGCGCCGTTAACGGCATCTCGCGATCATGGAAGCCCAACGCGAAGCGCCGGTCCGCATCCAGCTCCAGGAAGGCGTGCGCCAGTGGCGCCGTGACGAGCGGCTTCGTGAGCGAAGCCAGGTCGTAAAAAGAACGGGTCGCGGAGGTCACAGAACCACGCGGAAAATGCAGAGAAGGCGAAACAAACAGGCGGTTTTCTGCGCCTTCTGCGAAGCCTCTGCGTTCTCTGCGACCAGCCTCATCGCATCGCCGCCAGACTTTCGGCAACCGCCTTCTGCACCAGGTCCGCAACCCGCATGGCTTCAAGACCTTCTTCCCAGGTGACAACTTCGCCATCAGGATCGCCCAGGCAGGCGCGGTGGAAGGCCTCGATCTCCAGCTTCAACGGCTCGCCTTCTTCGATGTCCGCCTGCTCGTTGACGATCTCGGGACCGTTCACGCCGATCACGAGTTTCAAGATCTCCAGCTTCTGCGCGGCGAAATCCAGCTTGGCGTAGGCGCGGTCGCCGAAGGCCCGCAGGGTGCGTTCCTTCTTCTGCGCCACGCGGCTGGCCGTGACCGTGGCGAAGGCGCCGCCTTCGAACTTGATGCGCGCGCTGACCAGATCGGCGTGGGTCGTGAGCACGGGCACGCCCACCGCTTCCACATCCTTCACGGGCCGGCCGACCAGGGCCCGGAGCAGATCGAGGTCGTGGATCATCACATCCATCACCACATCGACCTCCAGCGAGCGCATGGGGAAGGGCGAGACACGGACGGCCTCCAGGAAGCGCGGCTTGAAGTTCCGGTCCCGCAGCGCCTTCACGGCGGGGTTGAAGCGTTCGAGATGGCCCACGGCACCCACGCAGTGCGGCTGCGCGGCCAAAGCCTCCAGCAGTTCCTCCCCCTCGGCCAGCGTCGCCGCCAGGGGTTTCTCCATGAGCACATGCTTGCCCGCGGCAAGGGCCTGCAGCCCCAGCGAGTGATGAAGGCCCGTGGGCGCAGCGACCTGCACCGCGTCCACCTCCGGCAGGATCTCCGCCAGGGACGCGGCCCAGCGGGTGCCGTGCTTCGTCGCGATCTCGCGGCCCCGGATCTCGCCCGGGTCCACCACCGCTACCAGCTCCGCGTGAGGCGAAGCCGCGGCGAGCCGCGCATGGTGCTGCCCCAGATGGCCTACACCCACCACGGCGACCTTGAGCTTGGACATGGCTTAGCCTCCGATCTAAGCCTACCCAATGGCGGAGCCCCGTTCTAATCTCGAAACACACCTGAGGTTCCCATGCCGCTTGCTTTCCTCTCCGTTGATCCTCTTGCCATGCTCAAGTGGTTCCACTTCCTCGTGCTGGCCATGGCCGGCGGCGGCGGCATCGTGGCCTTGCTGCTGTCGGGCTTCGAGAGCGAGCGGCCCGACCTGCAAGGGCTCGCCGCCACGGTCTGGAAGCGCACAGCCACCTGGGGTTTCCGGCTCGCAGTCCTCATCGGCATCGCCATGCTCTTCCTGAAGATGAGCCAGGGCGACAAGCCTTTCGCGACCTTCAATTACCTGCACATCAAGCTGCTGCTGGTCTTCTTCCTCCTGGCCTGCGCGGAGATGGCGCCGAAGATGCTCGCCAAGGGCAAGCGCGGCGCGGCCATGCTCGCCCTGCTGCTCTTCATGGCGACCGCCTTCGTGGTCTACAACAAGGATCTCTTCGCGCCCAAGACCACCGCCGCGCCCGTGATTTCCACCCTGGTGAAGTAGCGTGATCGCGCCAGATCCGGTCCTGTTGGACCCGCTCCGGGCGCGCTGGGAAGCGATGCTGCCTCCACTGGCGGGAGCCCTTCCCACGGGCTGGGGCGTGGAGTTGCGCAGACTTTCGGACCGCTTCAACCGCATCGAGGGCACGCCGGAAGGCGACTATTTCAACGCCGCCAACATCGAGCCCTACTTCGCCCATCACGGCTGGGCCCAGGCCCACGCTCTGGCGACCGTCATGGCGGAGACGCCATCGGCCTTCGAAGGCATCCGCCGCGTGTGGGATCTAGGCGGCGGGCCCGGCGTCCTCACGGCGGCAGCCTCCGCGCTGATGCCAGGCGCCACCTTCGACCTGTCGGACTTGCGGCCCGAGGCCCTGGCCTGGGCCGAGACGCGCCTGCGACCCCTGGGTGTCCAGCTCAACACCAAGCGCCAACGGCTACCCACGCTTCCGGACGGCACACCGGACCTCGTGATCCTGGGGCATGTGCTGAACGAGTTGCACGAATGGGATCAGGTGGACCTGCTGGAGGCCGTCAAGGCGCGCCTCAGCCCGCGGGGCCGCATCCTCATTCTCGAACCCGCGCTCCAGAACACGGCGCGGCGGCTCATGGCGCTGCGTGATCACCTGCGGGAGGCGCCTTACGCCATCCTCGCCCCCTGTCCCTGCGCTGACCGCTGCCCCATGCTCGCCCTGGACCGCCAATGGTGCGTAGCGGAGCGGCCCTGGAATCCGCCGCCCTGGTTCCGGGCGCTGGACGCGGCGGCGGGCCTGGATCGCCGCATGCTCTCGTTCGCCTACCTGCTCGTCCAGAAGAACGGCGTCGCGCGCCCGCCCGTCGCCCGAATCGTGGGCGTCCCGCGTCCGCAGAAAGGCAAGGTCGAGCGCTGGATGTGCAGGCCCGAAGGCGGCGAGCGGTGGGAAGCCCTCGCGCGGCATGGCGAACCGGACTGGGCCCTGCCCCGGTGCAGCGAAGTCGACTTGCGCGACGATGGCGAACTGAAGGCTCAACCCGGCGCCTGGCCCGTGCGACGATTCCGGTCATGAAACGCATTTGAGCAAATTCAAGCAACCGGAAACACCCTGAATCAACCTCAAAGCCTTGCCCAGTAAGGAATATTTCTAAATAGCGGTTGACGCCGGTCTCCCTCGGTTTACCCTTCATTTGGTAGAAACGAGGTAGAAAATTGACTCCCACCCGGCCCTCCCGCGTTGCCAAGCTCACCCAGCGCACCGTCGAGGCTCTGAAACCTGAGGCCGTTCCCTACTACGCCTGGGACTCCGAGCTGAAGGGGTTTGGCGTGCGCGTCATGCCATCGGGTCGCAAAGCGTGGGTCGCAAAATATCGGGTGAAGAACAGCTCTCAAGCTGGGTGGGAAACCATTGGTCGCTGCGAATTGAAGAAGGCTGACGAGGCGCGCGCGAATGCTTTAGAGGTTCTTGCCCAGGCCGCCTCTGGTAAGAACCCCAAAGCTCCGAAGGTGGATCGGCTCACCGTCGCGGGGCTCGTGGAGAAGTTCCGCAAGATCCACATGCCCACGCTGGCGCCATCCACCTTCGTTCAATACAACAGGCGCTTCGAGGCGAATATTCTTCCAGCTCTTGGGAAGCGACTGGTCGCAGAGATCACCACAGCGGACATTGAGAAGCTCCACTCCGGCATCAAGGCTCCAATGACGGGAAACCGTGTGCTGGCCCTCCTCTCCAAGCTCTTCCGAGAAGCGGAACGATGGAAGATCAGAGAGCCGTTCACCAACCCTGTGCGCGATGTGCTGCGGCCCCCTGAGAAGTCGAGGAAGCGCTTCCTCAGCACAGATGAGATCGGCCGACTCGTCGAGGCCTTGAATCAGCTCGAGGTTGAGTTTGAGGGTGTATCCGACTCCCTCGCGGGGATCGAGGCGCTTCGCCTCCTGATGTACACCGGGTGCCGCCACCAGGAGATCGTGAGGCTCCGTTGGGACCAGGTAGACCTAGAACGGGATGAGATCCAGTTCCGTCGCGAACACAAGACTGGGAGGACGACGGGAGAGAAGTCGTTGCCTCTGCTTCCAGAGGCCCGGAAGATCATCGAACGCCAGCCGCGGCTATTGAACAATCCCTATGTGTTTCCTGGAAGAAAGCTCGGAAAGCCTCTCTGCAAGATCCATCTGATGTGGGTGAAGGCTCGGACCAAGGCGGGACTCGACGATGTGCCCGGCAAAGATCGTCCGCGCATTCATGACCTGCGCCATACCTTCGCCAGTGTGCTCCTTGAGGCCGATGTTTCCATTCAGGTCCTTAGCAAGCTCCTCGGGCACTCGAAGATTCAGACGACGCAGGTTTACGCCCATTCCGTCATGGCGACTCTGCGCAAGGGTGCAGAGCAAGGCGTGGCGCTCCTAGAACAGAAGATGACCAGCAAGAAAGTCTGAAACCAACCCGCGGGGCCTTGCCCTCGCAACAGATAGAGGACGCCATGCAGACCAAAGACCCCATCGTGAATCGCCTTCCACTGAAAGCCATGACACCTCGCCTCCGAGCACTGGTGAAGGAGCATGAAATCGCCGTCGCAGTCTCTGACCGCGCGTCCATGCAAGCGTTCTTCACGCCGGAAGGAACGGTCAGGCCAGATGATCCCCCTGTACTGATCGCGCCGACGAAATGGAGCGCGAGGGCTCAGGAGGAAATGGCCTGCATGCTCGAAGGCTATTTTCATGGCGTGAATGTGGAGCGGATGCGCGCCGAAGAGGCTCAGAGCCTCGCCTGCGCATAGACTCACCAAGGCGCGGCTAGGGTAGCTGCCGAACGCTGGAACTCGCTCCAGCTGCCGCGCCAATCATGCAGGATGCACTGGGCGGAGGTACAGAGTGGAACAACGAATTCACGAACGCTCTGAATACGCGAAAATGCGTGAGGCGTTGCATGAGCGCCTGAAGCTTGAAGCAATGCCCTTACTGGACCCTCTAAAGCCAGATGAGAACTTCGAATGGACCCTTTCGACTCTTGAATGCATTCACGATGTCTATGAACTGGCCCTCTGCGATGACAGATCCCAGGGAACTGCAAAAGATGCCAGGGAGACGCTGGAGGCAATAGAGGCTCAGGCGAACAATCTAGCGGTCTCCATTCATAAGGCGACTTGGGAGGTTCTTGACCGGCTAAGAACTCCCGGAAACGATCCCCGGAAATACGACCTATGGGTGGCAGCGAATGGATTAAAGGCCGCCGCGACGCCAGGACTTCACGAAGACCAATTGCCAGATGGCTCCTTTCGATTCAGCCCTCTGACTTTTCTACCCGACCGGCTATTTGCCCTCGCGAAGCTTGCGAGAATTGGCGCTGAGGAAGTGGCTGTTGAGTTTGGCAAAGGAGGGAGACGGCCCTATCAGGCCCGCGGTGGGAGCCCAGACTTTCGCCTTGTGCAAGATTGCAGGGACCTCCTCGTGCGCACGGCGCGCCCCATCAAACATGCGGTGCCCTTGGCTATGAAAATTCGTGAAATCGCAACCGGGATCTCGGAGGAGCCTGGGTCCAGCTGGGGTCTCGACCATGCCCGCAAACTCGGACGAGATGCACGAGTTCAGGGTGATTCTTCAACAAGGCAGACCTCCGCACCGAAGCCTATGCAAGTGAAGAAGTAAGGAAACCGATCTGAAATTGATTCGGTTCGATGCATCGCTAGGATGGCGCTGATTGCCGATTCTTCTCTCTCAAGCACTCCGGTGCACAGAGGAGAATCCAATGGACCAATCGGACAGATCGTCACCCTACTTGACCCGAGTTGAGGCCGCGGCCTATCTCAAGATGAGCCCGTTCACGCTGAGCAATTGGGGCGTGAAAGGTGTAGGGCCGAAATTCACGAAAGCCGGTCGCAAGGCGCTCTACCGCATCGTGGATCTTGAGGCGTTCCTCCATCAAGACCTCGCCTCTTAATCGGCCGCTTCGATGGAACCCGGGCGCGAAGACGGGCACCTGGCCCAGAATCCAGGACCGCAAGACCTAGACCTATTGCAGACCCTGCAGGCTGATCTCGACCAGGCTGGTGTGCCTCGCGAGCTCCATGCCGGCCTGGTAGCAGCGCTGGCCGCGACCTTCCCCTTCGGGGAGGACCTGGGCCACCCGTGCATGGGCGGTGCGGCGTGAGAGTCCACCCGATCACCCCTGAGACGATCAATCAGGCCGCGCGAGACCTCCTCCGCAGGGCCACGAAAGCTGAGCCAGGTGACTGGATCGAAATCGTTTTGGGAACTCCTCGATCGAGCGTTTTCGCCGTGGATTTCGCCGGTGGCGGCGTCGTTCTGGTGAACGCGCGATCTCTGAGGAGTGATGCAGGCCGCTTGCTCTTCAACGAACTCCGCCGTCTCGGTGTTGACCGTGCGCGCATCGGCTCTTTTTCCGATGGACCTGGCGGGGCCGTGGCATGACGGTCGATTTCGCTGCGATCAATTTGGCCGCCCTTCCCCGCCTTCTGAGCCTTGCTCAGGAAATCGACGCCGGCGCCAAGCCCGAAGGGTCGGAAATCCTCCTCCGCAACCCGCGCCGCACCGACAATCGCTCTGGATCGTTCTCCATCAACGCATCCACCGGCGTCTGGTCCGACTTCGCTTGCAGCGAAAGTGGCGGAGATGTGGTGAGCTGGTGGGCCTACTGTCGGAACCTTCAGCAGGGTCAGGCGGCCCAGGACCTGGCCGAGCGATTCGGACTGAGCCAGGCCGCGGTGAAGCCGGTTGACGACCGGAAGGGCCAGTGGATCCGACACGCCCGAGCTGATGCACCAGCGCCGCGTTTTCACTGGCGGCCGGGCTTCACGCTCACCCAATCCTGGGAGGTTCGGGATGCGGGCTACCAGCTCATCGGCTATCGCGTTCGGTTCGACAACCCCGAGGAGAAAAAAATTGTTCTCTGGTGGACCTGGCGCCGCTGGGCGGATGGCCGGGAGGGCTGGCACTGTGCCGCCCCCGACGCGCCGTCGCCGCTCTATGGCCTGGATCGTCTGGAGGTGACGCCCGATGCACCTGTACTGATCTGCGAGGGCGAGAAGGCCGCTGACGCGGCAGAACAGCTCATGCCCGGCTGGGTGGCCGTAACGAGCGGCTCCTGCAGCTCGGCCTCGAGTGCGGATTGGACTCCCCTCGCGGGCCGCCACTGTGTGATCTGGCCCGACAGGGATCAGCCTGGCCGAACTTACGCCAGCAACGCGGCCGCCATGCTCCGCGCTGCTGGCTGTGCATCGGTTTCCGTCATCGCGCCACCGGAGGGACCTGACGACGGCTGGGACGCATCGGACGCCTTCACGGAGGGCTGGGACGCACCGCAGACCCTGGACCTCATTCATTCCGCCGAACAGCGGAATGCCGAGCCGGTCCACGCCGCTTCAGAGGCCCTCTCAGTCCTTCGCTGGTCCGACTTCAAGGGCCGCCAGATTCCGCCACCTGAATTCACGGTGGAGCAGATCCTTCCACGGGTGACGCTCGGGATCATCGCGGGCAATCCGGGCCACGGGAAATCCATCCTCACCGTCCAGCTCGCGATTGCCCTGGCTGCCGGTCTGCCCGTGCTGGGCTTCAGCTGCGTAGGCCCCATGGGCGTCGGCATCTTGGCCCTCGAGGACGGGGAGAACACCATCCAGCGCAGGGTGCAGGCCGCGGTGGCCTCCTACGGCCACGAGTGGACCTCTGAGCATGATCGCCTTCTCGACGCGAATCTTCGGCTCATGGTCCGCCGACGCCAGGAGCTCGAGGAGCTCGCTGGTCCTGCTCGTGACATGGCCCTCCCCGGCCTGGTGCACGAGCTGGGCGCAAACCTGACCTCTACGGAGGCGCCAGCGGGGCTGCTCTTTATCGACACCCTCAACGCGGTCCATCCCGGCGACGAGAACAGCGCCCAGGAGACGCGCCTCCTCATCAACGCCTGTCTACACCTGAACGGCACCCTCGGGGTGTCTGTCTGGCTTATCCACCACCTCCGCAAGTCAGGCCTGGGCCGCAACGCCCCTTCCCTGGCCGACCGCCTCGACCCGGAGCTGCTCCGTGGCTCTACCGCCTTCGTGGGCGCCACGCGCGCCGTCGTCCAGCTGGGGTGGATCACCCGTAGCGAGGCCGAGAAGGTCCAGCTGGACGGAGAGGGCGCTCATCGGCGCTACGCCATCCTCGGGCTCACCAAAGCTAACGATGCGCCACTCTCGCCCTGGCTGCTCCTGGAGCATTCCGAACACGCCGGCCTCTGGGTTCCTGTTCCGCGGGGTGACGAGATCCTCGCCAGCCTGAAGGGTTCCCAGGCCACCTTGGATCTCAGCAGAGCGGAATCGATCCTCCTGGATGCCAAAAAGGGCCTGAAACACGCGGAACTTGCCGCGAAGCACTACCCCGGAGACCCGAAGGCGGACAGCAAGCTCAAGACGCAGCTGAATGCTCTCCGTGGCCGTCATGGATGGCTGCAAAGGGGCAGTCTCGAGCTCACGGCCAAGGGATTTCTCAAAGCCCAAGAACTGAGTACACAGGCTGAGGAAGCTGTGCACCTGGACGGTGAGTTATGAGGATTGGTGCGGCCTTCTTCTCGGTACACATGTGTACCCGCCTGTATACCTGCCCCGTCATCGGCAGGAGGGCCCTCTCACCCCATGGAGAGGGCCCCGACTATGGGTTTCGAATCCAGGGTGCACAGGTGCACAACCCTTATAGAGTGCACCCTGGATTTGTGCACCCTACTGAGGGTGTTCTGGAAGGGCCGAAAAGGCGCCCCAGCCGTGCACATTTCGGCGCGGTAGAAAAACGCCTTTGGCCGAATCAGTTGTCCAAGTGGAGTCGTGAGCGCGCCGGATGGGCCGAAAACAGCGATGCGTTTCCTACCAGGAAGCGCACTTGCTGCTGTAAGCGATTGAACGCCAACCCGCTTAATGCGGAGCGCCTGCCTGCTTTCTACCGTTTCCGTCCTACCGATGCCTCAGGCCGAGGGCCGCCCGCGCTGCCACGCCTCCACCTGGAACCCGATTCACAACCCAGCACCCCGGCGCCTGACGCCACCCCAGAGGATCACCACCATGGCAGCTATCCAAGTTTCTCCGACTGATGACCTCGTGATTGCGCTGGCGCAAGCCGCGCTGATCACCTCCACAGTGAACGGCCTGGTCGACAGCCTTCCCGCGAGCTCGGCATTCCGAACCATCGACGAACAGCTGGAACTGCTCCGAGGCCAGTTCGAACCCATCGTTCCGCAATTCCAGCTGAAGCTCCTGCTGACGAGCTTACTCACCAAGCGCTATGGCCCCATGGCCGCAGACCTAGCCTTCCGTGCAGCGCTGGAGGAGAAGAAGAAGGATGTCGCCGCGAAGGCCGCAAGTCAGGCCGAGTACACAGCGCGCATGGACAAGATCATCCACCAGAACATCCTCGCGGATGCCGAGAAGCACAGGATCGATCCGACCTACACGCCCAAGTTTGATCTTCCCAAGCTCCCGACCGACCCGCTCAACCCGAACTCGTCCATGACCGCTCCGAATGACGGCCTCACTCGGCCGTTGCTCACTCGGTAGCCGTAGGCCTCCAGCCCAACCCTCACCACACCCAAGGACGACACTGTGACGCTTCGAAGAGGCCGCGCCGGGCGCAGCAAGACTAACGCGCTCGGCCTCGTGAAACAGGACCAGAGACGCCGTGCCCTTCAGCTGCGGCGGCAAGGTTTCACCTACCCAGAGATCGCGGAGGAGCTGGGAGTCTCGACACGAACGGCCAAGCGGGCGGTGGATGTTGGGCTGCAGGACTACATGCTGCCCGTGGCAGAAGAAGCTCGTGTGTACGAGCTGGAGCGACTGAATCACCTCTACAGCAAACTCGAACCCAAGATCGACAAAGGCGACGAGAAGGCCATCCGCATCGCATCCCAGCTGATCGAGCTGCGGTGCAAGATCCAGGGCCTCCTCGTCGTCAAGGTCGAGAACAGCAGCTCAAACGGTGCGCCGGCCGTGTTCGTCGTCCAGGTGCCCGTGCCTGCCGCCTCTGTTGAGGCTTGGCAGGCGCAGGCCCGGCATGTCCTGGATGTAACCCCGGAGCCTTTGGAGATCATCGATGCAACCAAGTGAACCTGAAATCGTCTGGAAGCCGCAGCCAGGTCCTCAGACACTGCTGTTGAGCTGCCCCGTGGGAGACATCTTCTTCGGCGGCGCCCGCGGCGGCGGCAAGACGGACGCGCTCTGCGGTGACTGGACTGCCCACGCGAACAAGCACGGGGCCAACGCCCGCGGCATCCTCTTCCGCCGGTCCATGCCGGAGCTCGAGGATGTGAAGGCCCGCATGATGCAGATCTTCCCGAAGCTGGGCGCGACCTGGCGGGCGGCCGAGCGGAAGTGGGTCTTCCCGAACAAGGCCACGCTCCAGCTCCGATTCCTGGACCTGGACGACGATGCTGCGAAGTATCAGGGCGCCTCCTACACCTGGATGGCGTTCGATGAGGCTGGCGCATGGCCGTCGCCCAAGCCGATCGACATGCTTCGGGCCACCCTGCGCAGCGCTGCGGGTGTGCCCACGCGGTTCCTCCTGACAGGAAACCCCGGCGGCAAGGGCCACGAGTGGCTGAGGGCCCGCTACATCGATCCCGCGCGTCCAGGGACGGTGTTCCAGGGCGAGGACGGCCAGATGCGCGTCTTCATCCCGTCGCGTCTGGCGGACAACCAAGAGCTCATGAAGAACGACCCGACCTACGAGGACCGTCTGCGGGCCTCCGGGCCTGCCTGGCTGGTGAAGGCCTGGCTCGAGGGCGACTGGAGCGCCTCGGAAGAGGGGAACATCTTCAAGCGGGACTACTGGCGGTTCTTCGACGAGCGGCCGGAGATGGAGTTCACCATCCAGAGCCTCGATTCCGCGTTCAAGACTGGCGCGGAGAATGACTACTCGGTGCTGACCACTTGGGGGCGCCGGCCAGAGGGCTACTACCTCCTGCATGTCTGGCGCGCGAAGGTGGAGTTCCCGGAGTTGAAGCGCCATGTGGTGGCTATGTACGAGGCATGGAAGCCGAAAGTGGTCCTCGTGGAGGACAAGGCCAGCGGCCAGAGCCTCATTCAGGAACTGAGGCGAGACACGGTGCTGCCGATCAACGCGGTCCAGGTCACGGCGGACAAGCTGGCCCGCGCCTACGCGATCACGGCGACGGTCGAGGCCGGAAAGGTGTTCCTCCCGAGGTCCGCGCCCTGGCTGTCGGACTTCATGGAGGAGCTGGCCGTCTTCAACAAAGGCGCGCACGACGACCAGGTGGACAGTTTCACCCAGGCGCTTCGCTACCTCATTGGCGGGTGTGACACCGGCCTGATCGACTACTACCGAGAGATGGCACGAGAGATGGGGCTCGCATGAAGCCTCGGTCTGAATGGATTCGTGTCTCCGAAGCCGCACGCCTGCTCGGGTATTCAGCGGATCACTTCCGACGCAAGTTCTGCAACGGAACGGCTGGAATCACGGTGATGAGCACCTCGACGCCCAAAGGCCGAACTCTTCGGGTGCTCCGCGCCGATGTGCTGAAGCTGGCGGACGGGAATGTAATGCGATAGATCCGACATTTCCGACTTCATCCGCGTGCATCCAGCACCGAAGGCACTGAGCATGGTCTCGTAGGGCGCTATTTGGCCGGGAATCTGGCTCGGCTAGGTGACACCCAGGGGCGCTTCCGGTCCGCCCGCCGGAGCGCCCCGATCACAAGGGCGGTCGTAGGGCCCAGGGCGGAACGATGAGCGACGAGAGGAAAGTCCAGGTAAGCGTTGAAGCGAGGATTGAGAGCCTGCTGCAAGGCATGAATCTCTCCCAAGAGAAAGTCGCTTCATCCACGGCAGCGATGACCACCTCGGTAGAGGCCATGGCTGCTTCCGTTACCAGTGGACTCAAGCGAATCACAGAAGAGGCCGCTCTTACTGGTGAACGGTTCGAGGGCCTGACCTCCAAGTTCTCGAAGGTCTCCGGGGCGTTCTTGGCTGTGGGCGCCGCGCTGGCGGGCGGCGAAATGTTCGAGAAGATGATTGGTCACACCGCCGAGCTGGCGGAGCATCTGGAGGTCGTCTCTCAGAAATCGGGACTGACCACCCAGGAGATTCAGAAGCTCGATTACGCCGCCAAGATGTGCGAGGTCTCCGCCGAGACGCTCGAAAAGGGCATGCAGAAGCTGGCTGTGAACATGAACGCCACAGCAGAGGGTGGGACTAGCCCCGCATCCAAAGCCTTTGAAGAGTTGAAGGTCAAGGTGACGGGCGCGCATGAGGAATTGCGGCCCATCAAGGATGTGCTGATGGACCTTGCTGACAAATTCAAGGGCATGCACGCCGGGGCGAAGAAGAGCGCCGATGCCGTGGCGATCTTCGGCAAGCAGGGCGGTGCAATGATCCCGTTCCTGAACAAGGGCCGCGAAGGCATTGCTGAACTGAGCGCTGAGGCGGAGAAGCTTGGCGTCGTCATGGACGAGAAGGGGATTCAGACCTCCCTCGCCTATTCCGAAGGCATGAAGAAGCTCAAAACCGAGGCCGAAGGGCTGATGCAGAAGCTGGCAGTTGAGCTGATGCCAGCTCTAACAGCTATCGCCGGCGTGATGGAGGATGCCGGCAAGGATGGGACAGCGCTGAACCTCGTGTTCCAGGCGCTCGGCGCTGCGGTGAAGGGCATTGCTACGGCGGTCATGGGTCTGAAGCTCGTCTTCGACTCCATGTATCAGATCTCGATGGCCCAATTTGACAACATGATCACAGAGGCCAAAGCTCTCGGAACCGCTATCAAGCAGGCGTGGGGCGGAGATTTCGAGGCGGCATCGAAGACTGCCAATGCCGCGATCGCAGAGACTGAAAAGCGCATGGATGATGTTCTCAATAAGCTCACAAAAGAAGCTGAGAACACGAAGAAGTCCTTCGACGAGATGTGGGGGTTCACTGATGCCCCGCCTGCCAAGAAGGCGGCTACCACCGACGACGACGACAAGGATGACGGCAAGGACAAAGCAAAAGATCGCCTTGCCGCCTTCCGTGAGCACCTTCAGCAAATGGAGGACGCCCGCGCCGACGACCAGCAGATGAGCAAGACCGAGATCGCGGCCTACTGGAAGAACATCCTGGACACCGAACGCCTCAGCGCGAAGGAGCGCATCGAGGTCTACCACCAGTATGTCGCCGAGCGCCGAGCCGCCGAGAAGGAGGAGGCCACGGCCGCCAAGGCGGCGGCGAAGCAGAAGGCCGAGGTCGCGAAGCTCCAGGACGAGGGCGAGCTGGGTCACGCGCAAGCGGGGTTTGCGCAGAAGAAGTCTCTGCTCGACGCCCAGGTTGCCTCGCACCAGATCACGGCGGACCAGCGCCTCCAGATCGAGAAGAAGCTCCTGGACCAGGAGTACGCACTCGAGATGGCTGCCTTGCAGAAGAAGCTCCTGCTGGAGGCCGAGGACCCCGTGAAGCGCCAGCAGGTGCTCAATCAAATCGCGAAGCTCGAGGACAAGTACCAATCCGACAAGCTGAAACTGGCCACCGAGACAGCGAAGAAAGAGGAAACGGTCTGGGACCAGATGTACAAGCGGATCGGCCAGTCTGCCCAGCAGAACTTGGACGCCATGATCCACGGGACCGAATCGTTTGGCCAAGCGGCTGGGAATGTGGCCAAGAGCATCGCCGACAGCTTCATCCAGATGGGTGAGCAAATGATGGTGAAGTGGATCACGGACATGGCCACCGGGGCGGCTTCCAGCAAGACCTCCGCCGCCAGCGAGATCACCGCCAATGCCGGTGTCGCCGCCACCGCCGCCATGGCCAGCGTGGCCGCCATCCCCATCGTCGGCTGGGCCATGGCCCCCGGCGTGGGCGCCTCCACCGAGGCGATGGCATTGGGCTACCTCGGCAACCTGGCCTCCGCCGCAGGCGGCTACGACATCCCTGCAGGCGTGAATCCGCTGGTGCAGACCCACGCGGAAGAGATGATCCTGCCCGCCGGGATCTCGAACATGTTCCGGGGCATGGCAAAGAGTGGAGGCACCCCCGGAGGCGGCCACACCATCAACAACATCTACGCCTTGGACGGCATGAGCGTGGAGCGCGTGCTGCGCAACAACCCTGAAGGCCTGGGCCGTGGCATCCGCGGCGCGGTCCGTAACGGCTCGCTCCAGAAAAGGTGATCGATGGACATGGTGCGAATGAGAATCCCGCAGACACCGGATGGAGAGAACGACTGGGAGATCATCGCCCAGACAATCCTCCAGGTAGCACTCAAGGAGTCCTCTGGTAGCCCGCTTTTCATGGCCGGCAATGTGGACGGAGAGCAGGGACAATTCCGGGCCCTGCACGACGGCAACGGCGGGGTCAGCATCTACCCCGAATCCATCAAGACCAAGTTCGGTGCCAGCCTCTACATGGCCCTGGAATCACTCGCGCCTGATCGCGTGGCGCTATGGGAGGCGGCCAGTCCGTCTCAAATCAACTGACTCACCAAAGGAGGCTCATGCCCAACATTCGAGTTCTTCCCCCTCCCAACGGTCCTTTCAGCATCACGCTCACGGGCAATCGCACCCTCTCTACCACCGCAGGCCAGTACATCGATGTGGACGCAGCTGACGCATGGGCAATGGCCGCCAACGGCTGGGTAATGCTCTCGCGCGGAGGTATCGGACCCACTTCGTCGCGGCTCTCGAGCCCTTACCTCGGAACTCAATTCACTGACACGACCGTAGCGGCAGTCATCGTGTGGGATGGGGCGACCTGGCGGAACGCCGTCACCGGCGCCGCAGCTTAGAGCAGGTGCGCGAACAGCGCGGCACCACCAGCCAACGCTAAGATCACCGAGCACCCTAGAGAGCGACCAGCCTTCCGCTGCCGGCCTGAATGCGTGAGAGGCACACCCAGTTCGCGCGAGAGCTGAGACTTCGCCCGCGTCAGGCCGGTGGCGCGTCTCCAGCTGAAGGAGAGGCCGGGGATCCCGGTGTTTGTGCGGCGGCGGCGTGACATAAAATTCCTCCAGCCTTCCCAAATGCGATTAGCCTAACGGGAGGTCTTCTTGATTTGCTAGCAGAGATGGTTGTTACCATTGCGGCCTATTCCTATGCAGGAATTTGATGGTCGCTCTCACATCATGGAGTTCGTATGCCTTGGGATTACTGGCAAAAAATGTTTCAATTCGTCGGTTTCTTTTTTCAAGGACTCGTGCTGGTTTGTCTCGTCGGATATGCAGTAGCGACAAATGGGCTGAGTAAGGAGAGTGCATCATCGGGGAAGCTAGAGAAATCACCAAAAACATTGCCGGTTCGTATTGGGTTTTCGGGCACGCTGATCGCGCCCTGGGACGAAGGGAAACCCATCGTCACTCTCGACGATGAAGGGATCCTGTTCCCTAAGATTCAAAACGGAAGGCTCTCGATAGATTGCAAACTCTACAATAAAAAGGGTGAACTTTTGGCAAAAATTGAAAATAACAAGTGGAAAGTTAATCCAAATAAAATATTCAGCTACAACTTCAAAAACGATGCACTTGAGGTAACTGATGAAAGCGGTGATGTGGTCTTACAGCTGATTTTCGAAGGTGGGGAACTTAGGTTTCAGGGAAAGTTTTACGGGCGGCGCGGATCTGGGATTGCATTTTATACAGGGGGAGGAGTGCAGAAACCAGACGCAGAGAACAACTTCTCTGCGCAAATCCCACCTATATTCGATATCAGCGGGGAACGAATATTCCCATAGAGCGAAGCGGAAAGTTGGCAAGCGTCCATCGTGCCAGCGCAATCTGGCTAGGGATAGTCTGTGTTGACACAAACACCCCGCAAGCGGGGCGTTAAATGGGCAGAACGACCTATCAGGCTGCGCCCTGCATCTGGAGCCTTCCGATGAGTCGCGCCGCCTCTTCCGTAGGGTCCTGATTCTTGACTGCCATGTCGGGTTTGAATGGCATCAAGGAAAGCAGAATTGCCAAGGCAAGGGGATGGCGGGCAAGCATGAATCGACCGAGCTCAAGGGTCAGGCGCTCGTCGTAGGCCTGCAACCACTGGGGGGCGGACGAGCTTGGTTTAGCAGGCATGTTCGCAGATCCAAAGTGAATCGAGACCAGCGCAGCGTTAGGAAGATGCATCATCTCCAGGAAGGTCCTGCTGGAGTATCGGCGGACCTTGGAGAGGAGCGCGAACGCGCGAGGATCCTGCTGCCCTGCATTAATGGCAGCGAAGGTATCGGCTTCAAGTTGTTCAGCGAGGTTCAACAATCTGACTCGGGTCTCAGCCATCAGAAGCTCGACTCGAGCTTGCGAGAAGTGGCGAACGGCCACGAGCAGGAGAATGAGGAACCCTATCGTCATGAGCGGCATGGGTCACCTTCTGTCCAGATCAAGTTTAGGCTGGATTTCGATCCTTCCCAACATTCTTTCGCGCTCTTCCAGGCTACGCAGACGCTGGTTCAGCACGGCAATTTCTTGGTCCTTCACATTCTTAATTGACCGGCAGCTTCGGATGACCAGGAATACCGCAAGGATCGCAAGACCCATGGTCGCCAGGATGATACCCCTCGTCTCCATCCCATCGAACATGTGTCCCAGGAGCACCTTCTGGATGAATTCATGCTTCTGCTCAGTGGTGCCCCATGCCCACATGACAACGAGGTAGACGAAGACCGCGGCTCCCGCGATTCCATAGGATTCACGAATACTGTTGAGGAAGGTCAGGCATTGGCTGCCGAAGATCAGCCAAGCAGACGGACCCTTCGGTTCGGACTCTTCTTCAGCCATGGGCCTCTCAGGGGTTCTACCTACGAGCCTGCCACCGCTTTTTTGCGGCCGCCACACCTTTCAGGTGCTCCACCAAGGCCTGCAGGCCAGAGCACGGGTGAGACCCTTGGCCTCGGTCCCTCACGCCCAGGTGCCTTCAGTCAAGGCCAGCAGGGTGGTCAGGACCTGGGGTACTACGGGCTGGTAGAAATCCAGGACAAACCAGGTCTATCAAATTCTATGTGCTGCATTATCTTGATGATATGAACCCCACTGGATTCCGGTCATGAAACGCGCGGCCTTCTCCCTCCTCGCTTTGTCCCTCACCGCCCAGAGCCCCTGGCCAAAGACCGTGGCCGAGCAATCGAATTACGCGGCCACCAGCACAGTCGCGGAAGTTCGCGCCTTCATGGCTTCGCTCACGGCCAAGGATGCGCGCCTCGTTCCCTACCAGCCCAAGGGCGCACCCACTGAAACCGAGGCAGGCAAGCCTCTGTTGGCCTGGCGCCTGCCCGCGACCAAGCCTGATGCCCTCCGGGTCTACATCAACGCCAACATCCACGGCGGCGAAGTGGAAGGCAAGGAGGCCATGCAGGAGCTCTTCCGCGACCTGTTGCAGGGACAGCACCCGGAGCTCCGAGCGGACCTCGACCTCGTCGTCTGCCCCACCTACAACGCGGATGGCACGGACGCGCTGGATCCGAGCATCCGCAGGCATCAACCGAATCCTGCGAGTGGTGTCGGCCACCGTGAGAGCGCCCGGGGCCTTGACCTCAACCGGGATCTCATGAAGGCTCAGGCCGCCAACACGCGCTGGTTCCTGGCGATGATGGACAGCTTTGATCCCGCCGCCGTGCTGGACCTCCACACCACCGACGGCAGCACCCACGGCTTCCGCCTTACCTACGCGCCCAGCCTCGTCACGGGCGGCGACGCGGGCGTGATCGCCATGAACCGGATGCTGCTTTCCGATGTGCGGATAACGCTGGAGAAGCAGGGCCTGCCCACCTACGACTACGGCAACTTCGGCCCGAAGGAACACGATCTCAATCCCACCGAGTGGACCAGCTTCGAGGCCTTCCCGCGCTACCTCAGCAACTACCCTGGCCTCCGCAACCGCCTCGCCATCCTCAGCGAGGCCTATGTCTACGAGTCCTATCCTCAGCGCATCAAGGACACGAAGGCATTCGTCGTCGCATGTCTCGAGTGGCTGGCCGCGCACAAGGACCAGGTGAGGGCCGCCGAGGCCAAGGCGGACACGGCCTGGATGAAGGCGCGCCCGGAGCTTCCCCTCAACGCAGAGATGGTGGAGACGGAGGAAGGCAGTTTCACGGTCGTGGACCCCATATGGGATGCCGATCGCAAACTCGTGGGTGAAAAAGGCCGCCGCGAGGTGGCACTCCCTAGCTTCGTCACCTTCGAGGGACGCGACTTCGTGAAAGCTCCCAGGGGCTACCTTGTGGACCCTGCCTACGCCTTCAGAGTGCGGCCTGTGCTGGAGGCGCATGGCATCCAGGTGTTGCCGGGATCAGCACGACCGAAGGGGCCGTTGGGCTATTTCGTCGAGACGAGCAGGGCTCTCGCGAAGGAAGCGTTCCAGGGCGTCTTCGCGCTGGACCTGCAAGGAAGTTGGAGCCTTCAGATGCCCTCGAAACCCATGCTCCAGAAGTGGACCGGCGCTGATCTCGATCACGCGCTTTGGATACCGCTCGATCAGAAGAACGGCCGCGTGGCCTTCTATCTGCTTGATCCCCGCAGCCTCGACGGCCTCATCCACTGGGGTTTCTTCCACGAAAGCCTTGTGCGTGGAGACCTCGCTTGGGGTGAGCCCCCGCGCTTCCCCATCCTCGCCGTGGATCCGCCCGCCGAAGAGAAGCTCACCGGAGGCGAGCCTCCGCCGCCGTTCCGGCATCCCGAATGATCAGACGCTGAGGTCCGCGTCCTTCGCTTCCTTGCCCATCATCGTCAGCGCCGCCAGGGCCACGCCCACGATGCCCACGGTCCAGGCGAGGACGCGGGCGTAGTCGTTGCCGTGGGCTTCGGCGAGTCCCGCCTGGACGGGGGCCATCTTCGCCATGGCGAGGTTGCCCAGCTGGTAGGCGAAGCCCGGCAGGATGGCGCGCACGGCGGAGGGCGACAGCTCGTTGAGGTGCGCGGGCACGATGCCCCAAGCGCCCTGCACCATGAACTGCATGAGGAAGGCGCCCAGCGCGAACATCATCGGCGCCGTCGAATACGCCCAGAGCGGGATCATGGGCAGCGCCAGCAGCGCGGCGAGCGCGATGGCCCGGCGTCGGCCGATGCGCTCCGACAGCGCGCCGAAGACGATGCCGCCTGAGAGGGCGCCCAAGTTGAAGATGATGGCGATGTTCGCGGTGATCCCCGTTCCGAAACCGTGCTGGACCTGGAGGAAGGTAGGGTAGAGATCCTGCGACCCGTGGCTGAAGGCGTTGAAGCAGGCCATGAGCAGGATGAGGAAGGCTAGCAGCGGCAAGTGGCCCTTCACCGCCGTCCAGATTTCGCGCGCGGAGGCACGCTTTGCGTGGGTGCCCCTCATCCAGGCGGGCGATTCCTCCACATTCCGGCGGATGAAAAAGGCCAGCAGGGCCGGGCTCGCGCCGATCATGAACATGCCCCGCCAACCCACGCGGTCGAAGGCGAACTTGAAGACGAGGGCCGCCAGCAGGTAGCCCAGCACATAGCCTTCCTGTAGCAGGCCCGAGAAGAACCCGCGCCCCTTGGCGGGCAGCGTCTCGAAGGTGAGCGCCGCGCCCACGCCCCACTCGCCGCCCATGGCGAACCCGAAGAGCGCGCGGAAGACGAGCAGCCATCCCAGCGACGGCGCGAAGGCGGAGGCCAGCTCGCAGAGCGCGTAGCTGAGCACATTGATCATGAGGATGGGCCGCCGCCCGTAGCGCTCCGCCAGCCAGCCGAAGAACAGCGCGCCCAGGGGCCGCATGGCCAGCGTGAGGAAGATGCCCTCCGACACCGCCTTCACATCCGTGTGGAAATCGCCCGCGATAGCCTTGATGGCGAAGACGAAGAGGAAGAAGTCGAACGCGTCCAGCGACCAGCCCGCCAGCGAAGCGATGAACGCGTGGCGCTGGGGCCGGGTCAGGTCGCGGAAGGGATTCATGGTTCCTAGCTTGAACGGCTCAGGACGCTTCCGCCACCAGGACGCGATCGTGGCCGTGCCAGTCCTTCACGATGCGGGCGGCCTGCCATCCGCAAGCGACCGCGAACGCGGCAAGCTCCTCGCCCTGCCCCGCGCCCAGTTCCAGGACGATGCCGCAGGCTTCGCGGGCGCGGGCATCGCGGAGGAGCTGCTTGTTCAACGCGAGTCCGCGATCGGCGGCGAAGAGGGCCGAAGCCGGTTCGAAATCCAGTTCGCGTTGCAGGCCTGGTGCATCCGCCGGGTCCACATAGGGCAGGTTCGCCACCACCAGCGCGCGGCCATCGGCGAAGAAGGCATCGGGCAGCGGGTCCAGCAGGCTGCCTTCGAAGAAGGTCACGCGCGCGCCCAGCGACTCCGCGTTCTCCTTCGCCACGGCGAGCGCCGCCGGGCCCAACTCCACCGCGGACACAGGCCAGAGCGATTCCAACGCGAGGCTGATGGCGATGATGCCGCTGCCGGTGCCGATGTCCACGACCCGTGCCGCCTCAAGGGTGCGGCCCAGCTTCAGCGCCTCCTCCACCGCCAGTTCCGTTTCAGGACGGGGAATGAGCGTGTCGCGGGTCACCTGGAACCGCCGCCCGCGGAATGGCGTCCAGCCCAGGATGAGTTGCCAGGGCTCGCCAGCCTCGCGCCGCTTCAGCCATGCAGCTACTTGAGCCTTCACCGCGAAGGGTGCACGCTCGGCGCCATTCGCCGCGATCCAGGAGCGGGACTTGCCGAGACCCTCCTCCAACCAGAGCGCGGCCTCTGCGCGACCTTCCTCGGCGTCAAGGAAGGTCGCGAGGCTCTCAATCAACGATTCGCGGAGCCGGCGCCAGGTCGTCATGAATTGAAACCGCGAATGACGCGAATCCACGCGAATAGGTCTTCGCGGACATTCGCGAAATTCGCGGTTACAAGCATTCTCACTTCGCCATCAGCGCCTTGGCGCGTTCTTCGGCGGTGGCCAGCACCTGCTCGTGCAGGCTGCCGCCGTGGCTGTCCATGGTGACCACCACGGGGAAGTCCTCCACCTCGATGACCCAGAAGGCTTCGGGGCTGCCGAATTCCTCCAGCATGTGGACTTCCACCACGCGCTTCACGCGTTCGGCGATGAGGGAGCCCGCACCGCCGGTGGCGTGGAAGTAGACGGCGCCGGTCTTCTGGAGGCCCTCACTCGTCTTCTTGCCCATGCCACCCTTCCCGATGACGCCGCGCACCGAGTAGGTGTCGATGACATCGGCCTCATAGGGCTCTTCACGGATGCTCGTGGTGGGGCCCGCGGCCACGAAGGACCAGGAGTCGTCGGCGTTCTTCTTCACCACAGGGCCGCAGTGGTAGATGACCATGTCCTTGAGGATGGGCTTCAGCCACTCGGGATGCTGCTCCTTCATGTACTTGTGCCCCATGTCGCGGCTGAGGACGAGTTTGCCGTTGAGCAGCACCTCGTCGCCCATCTTGAGGGACCGGGCCTGGGATTCGGTGATGGGGGTCGTGAGACGGATCATGGGTACCTCAGAATTTGCACCACGGAGGTCACGGAGCGCACGGAGAATCGACAAAGAACTCCGCGGCCTCCGTGGTGAACAGTCAATCAAAGCTGACATCGCCCTTGGCTCCGATCGTCATCGTCCGCCGCCGGCTGCTCCAGCACATGTAGCTGATGCTCACGAAGAAGCTGGCGGGATGGCGGTACATCTCCTCCACATGGACACCTAGAACGGTGGTGGCGCCGCCGTAGCCCATGGGGCCGATGCCGAGGGTGTTGAGGTCTTTGGCCAGATCCTTCTCGAAGGTGTCCATCTCTGGATCATGGTTGGGTGTCGTGAGCTTGCGGAGCACCAGCTCCTTGCTCTTCTCGTAGCCGCTCACGCGGTCCCCGCCGATGGCCACGCCGAGGATGCCCGGTGAGCAGCCCTGGCCCTGGGCCTTCACCACGGCGTCGATGATCGCCTTGCGCACGCCCTTGATGTCGCGGCCCGCGCCCAGCGTCACATCAGGCAACCGGTACTGGCCGCCCACGTTCTCGCAACCGCCGCCCTTGAGCATGACGCTGATCTCGATCTCGGGCCTGTCCCATTCCTCGAAATGCATGATGGGGTGGCCGCCGTCTTCGCCCTCATGCGCGAAGGGGTCCAGGTTGTTGCCGCTGTTCTTGCCGCTGAGAGCCTTGGCGCAGTTGGGGCGCAACCAGACATGCTCGGTGGCCTGCACCACGGCTTCGCGGATCTGGCGCTTGGCGGCGCGCTGGCTGAGGCCGTAGGGGTGCTTCACCCAGAAGATGACCGTGCCCGTGTCCTGGCAGAGCGGCGTCACATGGCCATCCGCCAGGAGGATGTTCTTCACCATGTCGTTGAGCGTGTTGAAGGCGCGGCTGCCCTCCTCCTCGGCATCCCGGCCTTTCACGAGCGCGTCGATGATGTCCTGGGGCATGCGCGAGGTGGTGCGGCGGAGGAGCTCCAGCACGGGCTGCGAGAGGTCCACGGTCTTGAGATCGCCCATGGCGGCCCTGAAGCCCTCCGGCAGCACGGACTTGGACTCCACGACCTCAATAGAGGTCATGTTGGGGATGACGCATTCAGCCATGAAGCACCTCGGAACAAGCCCAGCGCACCATTGTCCGCCCAACGCCGCGCGGGCTCAAGCCTCGCGGCTGGAGCCCGCGCGGGAAAGCCTTGGATCAGAAGTTGACAGTGATCGTGGCGTTCGCCGTCACGGTCGCCGAGGCCGTCACCGGGGCGGAGACGGTGGTGCTGCCATCGGCATTGAGCGTGGTCCGGGTGCTACGGACCGAGTAATCACCCGTCGGCACGGAGGTGAATTTGTAGGTCTCGCCCGTGCTGGTCACGGTCGCGATCTGGCTGTGGATGGCGAATTTCGCACTAGCGGCCGTGCCGCCCTCAGGCAGCGTCTGGATGAGGTCCACCGTGTCGGATTGGTCCGCGGTGGCGGCCGTGGCGTAGCTGCCGCCCACAGTCCCTGTAGAGAGAGCCTGGGTGAAGCTGGCGTTCCAGGTGAAGGTGGGCGACGCGCTTGAGATGGCGAAGCCGGCGCTGGCCAGGGCGTTATAAGAAGCCGTCGCGGTGATGGGCTGGGACACGGCGAAATAGGTGCCACCCAGCGGAAGGAGGTCCAGGGTGTAGGTTCCGTCAGAAGCCGTGATGGCGCTGCGGACGATCGTGGGGCTGCCGGAGCCGTCCAAGGTCTCTGCATAGACCTGCGCCCCGGCGATGGCGGTGTTGGAGCCGTCCGTCAGCTTCCCGCTCACGCTTCCGGTCGCGGTCTTGTCGAAGGCGCGGATGGTGGGCCGGAGGATGTACTTGTTCGAGGCCCCGGTCTGGGTGATCTGGATGGAGTGGGCGGCGTCGAAGTCGATGAAGACATCAGCCGTGGTGCCCGCGGCCACATCGAAACTCACGATGAGCTTGAGGCCCGACTGGAGGGCCGAGGGGGTCGTGAGGGGCTGGGTGGTGCCGCTGGAAAGCACCACGGTGTTGCCGCTCCCAAGCACGAGCCTCATCTGCTCGTAGTGGCCCGCGGGAAGTGTGGCGCCTTTCGCCAGCGTGGCGCTGAGGCCGTTGGTGAGGCTCAGCAGGTCATAGGTCTGGTTGGGCGAGGAGAGCGTCATCCATCCGTTGGGACCATTGATCTGGACCTGCTGGATGTCCACATTGATGTGCTGGTAGCCCGCGATGGGGCCATCCACGAGATGGACATTCATGCTGCCGCTTCCGCCGCTGGATGAGGAACCGCTTCCGCCGCAGGCGAGAAGGCCGAGAATCGCGATACCGGAAAGAAAACCACGGGTGATCGAGGCAGAGGTCGTCATAGGTCCTCCGGGTTGACTGGACCAAAGATGCGGCGAATCAACTCCAGATGCCACAAACTTCAATCATTTACCAACCAAAGAAATCGCGGCAATTGACAATCCCATTACAAAGCCGTGGAAAGCATCGCTATTCGAGTTCCTGGGCAAGCGGCTAAAAATAACGTCAACGCCCCCAGGCGCGAGCGAGACCGATGGTGAGATCCAGGAGCGGCGTTTCGCTGCGGGAGATGGCCTCGCCCTTGAGGTCGCGCTCGCACTGGTTGACTTTGGCGAGCATGGCTTTGAGTCCTTCGCCTTTGAGCTTCGAGGCCACGCCGCGGTAACCGTCGAGGAGAAAGGTTTGCTTCGGCGAAAGGCCCATGGCGCCCATGAGCTCGGCGCCGCGCAGGCCCCTGGCGTCCGCGTCGGCGTACTTGAGGACGCGGTCCACCTCGCGCCGGGCCTGGCCCAGGAGCATGAGGGGCTCGTCGCCGTCCTCCAGCGCCTGGCGCAGGGCGCCCAGGGCCGAGGCCGCGTCGCCCTTCTGCCAGGCGGAGGACCAGGCGAAGGCCTTCTGCTCCGCGAGGCGGAAAGTCACCTGATCCACCTGGACCTCGGTGACC
>DASRXV010000042.1:0-15312 GCA_035687325.1 Holophagaceae bacterium | reverse complement strand
CTGAAGAACGAGCTGACGGCCATCAACCAGTACTTCCTCCACGCCCGCATGGCGAAGAACTGGGGCCTGAAGAAGTTCGGCGAGCGCGAGTACAAGGAATCCATCGAGGAGATGAAGCACGCGGACCGGGTCATCGAGCGGGTCCTCTTCCTGGAGGGCCTGCCGAACCTCCAGGCCCTGAGCAAGCTCCGCATCGGCGAGAACGCCGTCGAGGCCCTGAAGGGCGATCTGGCCCTGGAACTGGACGCGCTGAAGACGCTGAAGGCCGCCATCCCCGACTGCGAGGCCAAGCACGATTTCGCCACCCGCGATCTGCTGGCCGACATCCTCCGGAGCGAAGAGGAGGGCATCGACTGGATCGAGACCCAGTTGGATCTCGCGGGCAAGATGGGCGAGGCGAATTTCCTTCAATACCTGGCGGGCGAGATCGCCGAATAACCCGCGCGGGCTGCCACACTTGAGAAATGGCCCGCATCCGCATCCTGCCCGACCATGTCGCGAACCAGATCGCGGCGGGTGAGGTTGTCGAACGCCCAGCCAGCGTGCTCAAGGAGCTGCTGGAGAACGCGCTGGACGCGGGCGCCACGCGGTTGGAAGTGACCTGGGAGGAGGGCGGCAAGCGCCTCATGGAAGTGGCGGATGATGGCCACGGCATGGACCGCGACGAGCTGTACCTCGCGCTGGAGCGCCACGCCACGAGCAAGGTGCGCACCGCCGATGATCTCGGCCACCTCTCCACCTTCGGTTTCCGGGGCGAGGCCCTGCCCAGCATCGCCTCCGTCTCCCGCTTCGAGCTGTGGAGCGCGGAGAAGGAGGGCGAGGGGCACCGCTTGCGCAGCGAGTTCGGCGTCGTGAAGGGCGTGGAGCCCGCGCCCCGCTCCAAGGGCACGACCGTCACGGCGCGGGACCTCTTCGCCACGCTGCCCGCGCGCAGACGCTTCCTCAAATCCACGGACACGGAGCACGCGCAGGCCTGGGCCACTGTGGCCCGCATGGCGCTGGCCACACCCGCCGTCCACTGGACCGTGCGCACGGACCGCGCGGCGCCGCTCCAGCTTCCACCCGTTGCGGACGCGGGCGCGAGGCTCGGCGCGCTGTTCGGCGAGAAGTTCACGAAGCTCGTCCCCTTCCGCAACGGTGATGCCGGTTGGCAGTTGCACGGCTTCCTCTCGCCGCCCTCCTTGAGCTTCCGCGACCGCAACCATCTCCACCTCTTCGTGAACGGCCGTGCCGTGCGGGACCGCCTGCTGCTCGCGGCGCTTTCCGAGGGCTGGTCGGGCGCCTTCGCCAAGGGCGCGTATCCGGCCGCCGTGATCTTCCTCGAAGTGCCGCCCGAGGAAGTGGATGTGAATGTGCATCCCACCAAGGCCGAGGTGCGCTTCCGCCACACGCAGCGCATCTTTCCCTGGGTGGCGAAAGCCACAGGCGAGGCCTGGCGCGCGCTCCAGGGCGATCTCACTTCCGTGCTGGAGCTGCCGCCCAAGCCCGATGAAGCGGAATTCGAGCTAGCCTCCCGCCATCGCGAAGCCGAGCATCCCCGCCTCTGGAGCGGCGGGGTGGCAGAGGCTTTCGCGACGCTCGCGGGTGGCGACCTGGACCGCAGCTACGATCTGGCGCCCACGACGATGCGCGCGGCGGAAAGCGACGAGGGCGATCTCCACTACCTTGGTTCCTTCGAGCGCACCTATCTGCTGGTGGAGGTCCGCCCCGGCGCCTACGCGCCCGCGCCGGAGCTGTGGATCGTGGACCAGCATGTGGCCCATGAGCGCGTCCTCTTCGAGCGGCTCTTCCTCCGCAGGCACGCTCCCGCCATCCAACCGCTCATGCCGCCCCGGGTGGTGCAACTGGGCCTTGCGGCCCTGGCGCGGCTCACGCCCTTCCTCGATGAATTGAACGCGGTTGGGGTCGAGATCGACGCCTTCGGCGCCGATGCCTTGGTGGTGCGCGGCTTGCCGGACTTCCTCGCGGAGCGTGATCCTCAAGGTCTGCTGGAGGATCTTCTCGCGCGTTTGGAGCGCGAAGGCAAGGCCGACCTCGATGCCTTCCGCCGCGACCTCAACGCGGAGCTGGCCTGCCGGGCGGCCATCAAGAAGCACGAGCGCCTGCCCGCGGAACTGGCCCTGCGCCTCGTGAAGGACCTCCTCGCCTGTGAAACGCCCAACACTTGCCCCCATGGGCGCCCCATCCTGAAGAAGCTTTCCCTCGGGGATCTCGAGCGGAGTTTCGGGCGGAGGGTGTAGTGTCAGGGAAGAAAAAGGAAACCATCATGAATCGTTTGGGCCCCATGTTCCTGCTCGCGATGGCCACGGCCGCGCTCTCCGCCCAGTCTGCGCCTTCCTGGCACGCCCAGGTCGGCGCCGTGTGGAGCCAGCCCCAGGGCGATCTCAAGCAGGTGTCCACGGATCATGGATGGGGTTTGATGGTCGGCACGCAGGCGGCGGATACGCCGCAGGGCGCGCTACGTTTCTTCGCCGAGTACCGCCGCTTCCAGACGGACACGGGCCGCTACAGCCTCTCGGATGCGGGCGTCCTGCTCACGGGAACGGTGGAAGGCCCGCTTTACGGCTTCGTGGGCGCCTCGGGTGAGCGCATCCACCTGCCCGGCCGTGACGCTTCCATCAAGCTGGGCGGCCGCGCGGGCCTGGGCTGGACGCTGTCGCAGCACTTCAACCTGGAAGCGGCCTACACCACGGCCTCCCTGGATCACCGCAGCGTCAACACCGTCGAAGGCACGCTGGTCATCACCTTCTAGGCGGGCTCCGAGTTCTCCCAGGCGACGCGCTCCGCGGCGAAGTCAAGGCCCAGCCGTTTGGCGGCGGCGTAGAGGGCGGGACGGGCGAGACCCAGGGCCTCGGCGGCGTCCGCCGCGCGGAAGCGATAGCGGCGCAGGGCGTCCAGGAGCAGCTGCTTCTGGAAGGCGCGGGTAGCCTCCTCCCAGGCACGGGAGTCGAAGGCGGGCTGGTCCAGCTCCGGGAAGTGGGCGGGGGAGAGCGGACCGTCCCCGCAGCGCAGGATCCCGCGCTCCAGCGCATGGCGCAACTCGCGGAAGTTGCCTAGCCAGGGAAGGCGCGCGAGGGCGCGGTCCAGGCCAGGGACGATGGGCGGCGCGGAGCGCTTCATGTCCGCGGCGGAGAGCGACACCAGGCGCGGGAGCAGCCAGTCCAGTTCATGGCGACGCTCGGCCAGAGAAGGCAGCGCCAGCACCGTGCCCTTGAGGCGGAAGAGGAGGTCGCGGCGGAAGGCTCCCCGCGCCGCCAGTTCTTCCAGCGGCCGGTGTGTGGCGGCCACGAAGCGCACATCCACGGTGACCGCCCGGTCCGAGCCCACGCGGCGCACTTCGCGTTCCTGGAGCACGCGGAGCAGCAGGGATTGGAGGCGGGGCGAAAGGTCCGCGACCTCGTCCAGGAAGAGCGTGCCGCGGTGGGCGGTCTCGATGGCGCCCTTGCGTTCCTGCGCGGCGCCCGTGAACGCGCCTTTCGTGTGGCCGAAGAGTTCGGATTCCAGCAGGCCCTCGGCGAAGGCCGCGCAGTTCACGGCCACGAGCGCGCCCGTGCGCCCTGAGCGGCGGTGCAGTTCCCGCGCGGCCAGCTCTTTGCCAGTGCCGGTGGCGCCGAGGATGAGCACGCTCAGTTCCGATGGCGCCACCCGCTGCAACTCGCGCATGACGGAGGCCATGGGTTCGCTGCCATCCGTGAGGAGCCACTCGGAAGCCTCGGGTGGCGGCGGGATGGCCTCTTGCATCCGCGCCAGCCAAGGCGCGGCCAGCGCGGCGGAGGGCGGCGCGGCGAAAGGCGATGACGGATCCTGCGACGACACCAGCGCGCCCACCTGGGCCCCGTCCCAGGCCAGGGGCAGGCTCCACCAGGCGCGGCCGCCCACGCGCACGGCGGGGACGGCGCCGCCCTGGCGCACGGCGCTGAGGAGTGAAGCCGGCGCGGGCTCGCCCTTGCCAAGCAGCCCCACCTTGCCCCAGAGGAGCCAGGTGTCGCCTGGCAGCGATGAGAGCCAGGCGCGGAGCGCGGCCTCGGGTTCCGGTGTCGTAGCGGAGGCCGAGGGCCAAAGTGCGCGGAGCCGCGCCAGCAAGGGTTCGGAGGCCGCGCGATCGGCCAGCGTCTGCATCGCGAGGAGCCGGTCGGGACGCCGCTGATCCGCGCGGCGTTCCAGCAGGAAGAGGCCGCCCAGCAGGCAGGCCAGGCGGTTGGGTGTGTCTTCGAAACGGGCCCAGTGGCCCGCGCCATCGTCCTCGCCACGCACAGCGCGGTGGACGGCCCAATGGTAGGCGGTGTCGGGATCCGCGTCCTCGACGCAGGACCCCAGCGCGGGCCCAAGCCAGGCTTCCAGGAAGGCGTGGCGCGCATCCACCGGCAGGTGCGGCAGGGCTTCGCGCACCCACTCTGGGCGGCTCAGGGCCACGCCCATGTCAGCGCGGAGGGACCAGGCGGGCGTGAAGGCGGGGTGCGCTTCCGCGATGCGCAGCGCGTGGCGCCCGGCCCGGTCCAGGTCGCCTTCCGCCGCCAGCAGCATGAGTTTCCAGTGGGCGCCCCAGGGCTCCGGCTCCGGGCCGCGGACCTCCAGCCATGCGCGCAGGCTAGGCAGGTCGCCCCAGAAGAGGGCGGGAAGGCAGGCGTTGGCAGCCGCGCGTTGAGCCCACGCGGTCGCGCCAGTCCGGGTGAAATGCGCGTGCGCCAGCGTGAAGGCGCGAAGGCTGCCCTCCATCTTCTGAGCGCGAAGGGCGCGCAGCCCTTCCGCCATCCAATGGAAGGGATCCGCGCAGGGATGGGCCGCGACGCCGAAGGCCGGATAACCGGGAGCCGCGGCCGCCGTCTCACCGCCCCAGCGCATGCGGAGCCGGTCCCAGCTGGGCTCGCCGCTGGCTTCCGGCAGAGATGGTCGTTCCACCGCTTCGTCGAGATCTGCGGCGATGGCCGCCTCCCAGCCGCGCGGCGTTCGGGCGGGCATGTCTCCATCCAGCAGCGCACGCAAGTCCGCATCGGGTTCATCGCCGAAGGCGAGGCCGCGGGGACGGAAGGGTGCGAGGCCCGCGGGCGAGAGCCCGAAGCCGCGACCCCAGGCCCGGAGCCGCGGATCGATCATCCAGGCGCCCTCCAGCTCCACCAGCCAGGGTGCGGCTCGGAAGGCCGCGAGCGCTTCCGGAAGTTCCGCCAGGAGCAACGGCTCGAAGTAGGGCCGCAGCTTGTCCCAGGGCAGATCGAAGGGCGGATCGCCGGTGGGCAGAAGCCGGCCTTCCGCGTCCTGCTGGGAGAGCAGCGCCTCGGCCCAGCCTTCGGGCAGCGGGTTCCGCAGAGGCGCAGGCAGCAGCGCTTCGAGGAAGGGCGGCAGGCGCAGCGTGCCATCCTCCACCGCCGCGAGGCAGGGCATCCAACGCAGGCGCGTGTCGAGATCCAGCAGAGCCGTGGCTGCTGCCATCCACGGCGCCGCGTCGCCAGCCTGGAGCGCGCTCCAGGCCCAGACGCGGAGCGGGTCCTCCCGTCCCCCCGGCAGGCCTGCGGGCGCGTCCGCGCTGCCGTGGCGGAGCAGGGCGATAAACGCGGGATCGGGTGTGGCATCAAAGCCCGTCACCGGTCCAGGGCGTGGCCCTTCGGGACGGCGGCCGGACCAGGCGGCGCGTGGCCAGCGCCCGTCGCGGCCGCCCAGGAGCCAGGCCTGCGCGAGGGTGGCGGAGGCCCAGGCCGTGTCGCCGAAGCGCCGCCCCTTTTCGAGGGCCCAGGGCGCGCGCCAATGCCCCAGCCAGGCGCTGCGAGGGCCGGCGCCCATCACGGCTCCAGCAGCGCGTGCCAGGCGCCCCAGAAATCCGGGAAGGTCTTGGCGACGCAGTGCGGGTCGCGCAGGCGCCCGCCCCGCAGGAGCCCGCCCACGGCTGCGGCGAAGGCCATGCGATGGTCGGCGCGGGGGTTGAAGGGCTCCCGCCCGAGATCCGGTTCGCCTGAGACAGGCTCGATGCGGAGCGTGTGACCGCCTTCGATCTCCGCCTTGCCCCCCAGCCAGCGCACCAGTTCCGCGGAGGCATCGAGGCGGTCGCATTCCTTCAGCGGCAGGGTGTGGAGGCCCGTGAGCAGGGAGGGCTCGGGAGCCAAGGCCGCGGTGGCGGCGAGCACGGGGCCGAGATCCGGGCAGTCCGTGAGATCCGCGCGCAACCCTCTGATGAGCGGTCCCCACAAGCGGAGATGGGGCCCTGGCACCCAGGTGTAGCCGCAGCCCGCGGCGGCGAGGATCTGGGGCAGGGTGCGATCGCCCTGTCCATCGTCAGGATCCAGCGGCCCCAGTTCCACCGCGCGGCCTGTGACAGCGGCGGCGCAGAGCAAGGCCGCCGCGCCGCTCCAGTCGGCGGGCAGCTCCAGATCCGCGCAGCGCAGCTCGCCGCCCGGGATCTCCCAGGCTTGGACGGTGGCCGCTGCGCCATCGCTCTCCAACTGGTCCGTCACGCCGAAGCGGCCCAGCCACTGGCTCGTGAGCCCCAGGTAGCTGGGGCTCGCGACGGCATCCCAGGAGAGCCTTCCGCCCCCGGGAAGCGACGCCGCGGCGAGCGCCAGGCCTGTGAGGAACTGGCTGGAGAGGCTCGCGTCCACGACCGTGTCCAGCCGGTTGGGAGGTTCAGGGCAGGGATGGAGCACGCCGCCGCCCGGACCCGGTTCCCATCGCGCGCCCAGCTCACGCAAGGGGTCGAGCAGAGGCTCCAGCGGCCGCTCGAAGAGACGGTCCGCACCCGTGAGCTGCACGGGGCCTTCGGCCTGCAGCGCGAGCCAGGGGAGGAGGAAGCGCAGCGTGGTGCCGGAGGCGCCGAGCCAGAGCGGGCGCCGCGCCCGGGGCCGTGTGCCGCCCGAGACGTGCCAGAGCCCCGGCGTCTCCTCGATGCCGACGCCGAGATCCAGCAGCGCGCCCCGCATCCAGCGCGTGTCCTCCGCATCCAGCCCGTTGCGGAGGATGGAGAGGCCAGGTGCCAGCGCGGCCAGGAGCAGCGCACGGTTCGTGGCGGATTTCGATCCTGGGAGCGGCACAGTGCAGAGCGGCGCGCCCAGGGGAAGCGTGTCTTGGGGAAGTGACAGAATCACCCAGCCAGCTTCACCTTGCCGAGCCCCTCGCGCAAGCTCAGAACCGCTTCTGCAGGACGAGGTCCGTGCGGGTGTAGAGGTAGTTCCCGCCGGTGCGGGTCTGCTTCATGTATTCCGCGGAGACCCGCCAGCGCTGAGGCAGGTTGAGGGCGAGGATGTAGCGGTTCCCGCTGGCATCGGAGTGGAACCACCAGCGGTCGCCGTTGAGGGAGCCGAGGGCGCCGTCCGTGTCGACGATCTGGTGGATGAGGCCGGCCTGGGGCCACCAGCGGCGCGTGGGGCTGCCCACCCAGAGCTGGAAGTCCTGGCCGATGTCGCCGTCCTCCTGCCGCTTCTGCCGCTGGGCGGAGACGCTCGCGGGCACGGCCATGTCCCAGTCCAGCTGGGCGCCGTAGACCTCGTAGCGGTAGTGCGGATCCGCGTAGCCGCCCGCGTTGCCGTAGACGCCGTAATTGCCGTAGTACCCGTTGGGGCCCCAACCGGCGCCGCCATTCTGGCGAAGGAAGAGGGGCGCGTCCTCTTGCCGGGGCTGGAGATCCCAGAGGCCGCCGTGGACTGTCGCCGTCACGGCGCCGAGAACGAGGCGCGCCACGGCCTGCCCGGCGCGGAGGCGCACCCGCCCGCCGTAGAGGAGCCGGACCTCCCCTGCCACGCCGCGGAGACCCGCTTCCTCAAGGACCGTCTCCGTGCGGAGAAAGACCCGGCCACCGCCGCCGATGACGCGCAGGTTGGGATCCCAGAGTGTCTCGGAGGCGAGCATGGGGTTTTCCACGAGCCCGCCCTGGAGCTCCACCCCTGCCGATTCCGTGAAGTGGGCGAAACGCAGTCCGGCCAGGTCCAGCCGCGAGCCGTTGCTGGGCTGGTTGTCCTGGCGGAGGAGGTTCTTGGAATTGCCATCGCTGCCGAGGTAGGAGATGGTGCCCGCCTTGAACTGGAAACCGTCCTCGGAGCCGAGGGTCCAACGCAGCCGCAGGCGCGCATCGGAGCGATCGAAGTTGGGAAGCGCGCCCGGCGGCAGATTCTGGCGCTCCGCTTGGGCCGTCAGCTCCCAGGCCGGGATCCAAGGGTCGGGCTTCTCCTCCTTGAAATATTCCTGCGCCGACAGCGGCAGTCCGAGGGCTGCGCAGCAGAGGAGGGCGCTGAGACGCATCGCGGTCCTACTTGATGTTGGTCATGATCGTGATGTCGAGGGTCTGGTCCGTGTTGAAGGTGTAGGAGTAGATGCCGTAGAAGTCCACAGGCCGGCCGTAGTGGAGGACGATGTGGACATTGCCGGGCGTGTCAGTGGTGGATTGCTGGACAGAAACTGTGACGGCTCCGGGTTTCATAGCTTCGGGGATCTCCAATCCCTTCGCCTTGTCCCTGATTTGCGTGGCGATCTGATCGGCGAGCGTGTCAGCGGAGAGACTGCTGCTGGCACGGCTGGCTCCAGGGCCGATATCGCTGTTGATGGCGTTGACCAACTCGTTGTTCGAGTAGTAGACCGGGCCCGCCTTGATGGCGGCGGCGATGGCGATGATGAGGATCGTGAGCGTGACGAAGCAGCCGACCTTGCCTTCACCGGCCTGGCGGGTACGGAAGCGGGAGGGCATAGGGGGCTCCTTAGTGGGGGAGGTCGTCGAGAGCCTGTTGGGCCAGGGGCGCCACCAGGGGTCCGTCGGGGCCGAGAAGCGTGGCAGCAGGATACTGCGCGGCGGACTGGAAGGCCTTGCGGGTCTCGTCCGCGTATTGAGGTCCGAGAGCCCGGTAGCAGAGGCCCTCGTCGTAGACGAGGGTGCCTTGGCAGATGCCGCGGTCGCCGGAGAGCCGCGCGGCCTTCAGCTGTTCCAGAGCCTGGTCGTAACGGCGGAAGTGCATGAGCGCCAACGCGAGGTTGAGGCGCGTGAGGCCGGCCTCGTCCCCCTTGGCCCCCAGGGCGCGGAGGCGCAAGGCCGCCAGCACGGCCGGATAGATGTAGCGGTGCGAATTGACGGGAATCTCTAGCGGTTGAGGTCTTACCGCCAGCGTCATGGGGGCGCCACCCTGGGCCACTTGAAGGCCCCCCTTGGCCTGCGAGAGGCGGGCACGGAACTCCGCCACCGTGCGCAGAGGTTGGCCGTCCACGGCGGTGAGGGCCCGGAGGGGCTGCATCCCCGCCGCTTTAGCTTCCGCATCCACGGAGAGGACAAAGGGGCCCGGCTGCCCCTCCACATCCAGGAGCGTGAGGCCGCAACCGGGCTCCTCCAGCGCGGGCAGGGCGTTGAGGCGGGCCATGAGGCCCGCGAGCGGGTCGTCCTCGAAAGGCCGCACGAGCGTGGTCTCGGTGGCGCCGTCCAGCGTGCTCACCTCCAGCGACACGGGCGCGCCCGCTCCTTCGCCCGTGGGTTTCACGGACAGGAACAGCTCGGCGCCGTTCATGTCCTTGAGGCGGCTCTGAGCCACTTCCGGTAGCTCGCCGGGTTTGGGCGGAAGGTAGGCGAGGGCGCTGAGCCGCTCCCCGAACCGCGCGAGCGCCTGCGCCACGCGGTCCCGGCCGCTGAAATCCACGGCGGGATCGAGCCCCAGGAAGGCCAGGCGGGGCAGGGGCCGGGCGCTGAAGGTGAACTGGTCGCCGTCCTTCACCTCCAGGTGTTTCGACCAGGCGCCGGCGGGGAAGCGCACTTCCAGATCGTGGGGGCCGCTGCAGATAGGCAGCGATTGGGGCAGCGGTCCCTTGCGGTCGCCGTCCAGGTAGAGTTCCGCGCCGGGCGCGGGCGAATCCACCTTGAGCGTCCCCGCGGAGCTTTTGAGGACGAAGGGCTCCAGGTCGAAGTCCTGTTTCGCGTCGCCGAAACGGGCGGGGATCTCCACGGTCTTGGGAGCGTGGCAGGGCGCGCGCAGCTCCAGCGCGTGCTTGCCGGGGCCCACGCCGTCAAAGACGAAGCCCGCGCTGATCTGGTCCGGTGGCAGGCCCGCCTTGTCCGCCATGGCCTTGTCGAGTGGCGCGAGGGTGCCGCTGGTGGTGCCGACCACTTTGCCGTCCAGCAGCACATCGGCGCCGCTGGGGCTCGTGAAGACGCGCAGCGCCGTCGCGACGCGATCGAGATGGAACGCGGCCACGGCGGGTTTGGCGCTCACGGCGAGGCCCTGCTCCTGGCGGCTGTAGCCGGGCCGCTCGTAGGCCACCTGCCGTGTGCCCAGGGGCAGCCAGGCCTCTCCGGTGGCGGCCATCGCCTGGCCGTCCACTTTGAGGACGCCGCCTTGCGGGTCCAGCGTGAAGCGCACGAGACCGAAGCGCTGGGCGCGCATCTGCGTGTAGGCGTTCAGCAGCCGCGTGGTGCTGAGGTCCCGGTCCAGCTCGTAGCCGGGATCCGTGTCCAGCAGAGCCTGGAGCCGCTCCTGCGCCCGGCCCCGGGTGGCGGGGCTGCGGTCATCCAGCACGGCGAGGAGGTTGTAGGCCTGGCAGAGCCGGTGGCGCCAGTCGGCGTCGAGGCTCTTCGCCTTCGGTGCCAGCGCGGCCACCACCTGCTCCATCTTCACGGTGGAGCCTTCGCGATCCCCGTTCTTGGCCCAGAGATCGCGGGCCTGCTGGAAGGTGTCCTTCAGCGCCGGATCCTGCGCGGACAGGGCCAGAGGCGCCAGGAGCGCCGGGAGGAGGAAGGAGCGGAGCAGGGGTCGGCGCATTCCAGTCAGTCCAGGCGGATGAGGGTGTCGTTGCGGCGGTCGGCGAGGAGGACGCCGCCCGAGCGGTCAATGAGGAGCGAGACGAAGTGGCCGTTGAGTCCCAAGTCCTTGAAGCGCGTCTGCCGCAGCAGCCCGCCGTCGGGGCCGTAGATCGCCACGCCATCGCCGAAATCCCCGCCGGAGGTGAGCACCGCGAGGTCGCCCAGGGGATCCGCCGCCAGCGCCACGCAGGTTTTGTAGGGCGCGCCCAGCCCCATGCCGTAGGGGATCTCCTTGCGGACCTTGCCGCCCGCGTCGAAGAGGAGCAGCTTGTGGCCGTCGTCCGTCGCGCCCGCCATGCCGTCCCGCGTGGCCACCAGGGCATCCAGGATGGGGCCGCCCACGGTGGTGGAAGGCGCGCCGGAAGTTTGGATCGTGAAGCCGGGCGCCTTGCTGTCGGCGATCCAGAGGCGTCCCCAGCGATCCAGCGCGGCGCCCTTGATATGCGTGAGGCCGTTCAGGGGCGCGGGCGCGGTAGCGCCGGGTTTCACGAGGCCGCTGTCCGTGAGCACCCAGGGCTGTCCGCCCGTCCCGGAGAAGATGGCGACAGCATCGGGCCCTTGCAGGTCCACGGGTTTCGCGGTCGCACCCTCGATGCTGAACACGGCGCTGGCGTCCTTCTGATAGACGAGAACACGCCCGCCCCCATCCATGGCCAGCAGTGTAGGTGTGTGAAGCCACTTCATCTGCCCCTTGGGCCACGCGCCCTCCACCTTGAAGCCCGGCCGGAGGAGGCGCAGGCGCACGAGCGTGGTGATGCGCCAGGAGGCTTCCTTGGCCGCGTCGGATTCCGGGGCCGCCAGCTTCACGCGCTCCAGGAGGCGCAGCGCCCCTTCGAGATCGCCGCGGGCGTCCATGGCTTGGGCCGCCTCCAGCATGGCCGCGGGGGCCACAGCCGCATCGGGATGCGCGCGGTAGGCTTCCGTGAAACAACCCAGGGCGCGGTTGGCATCGCCGCTGGCGAGGGCGGCGCGGCCCAGTTCCACAAGGGCCTGGGCCGCGGCGGCCGATGCCGGGAAGAGGTCCAGCACGCGGTTGAATTCCGCCACGGCCTCCTTGAGCTCGCCCGGGCCTTTGGCCTTCGCGGCGAGGATCTGGCCGCGGAGGAGGAGACCGGCTGAGGCCCAGCGGCTCCCGAGGTAGTCCGACTTGAGCTTGTCCAGCAAGGGCAGGGCCGCTTCCGGTTTTCCCGCGATGCCCGCCTGGTACTGGGCCATCTGCAGCAGGGCCTGGGGCGTGTAGTCGCTCCTGGGCGCGGTCTGGGCCAGCTGGGTCCAGGTGTCCATGGCCTCCTGGTAGGACTTCGCCTGATAGGCCCGCTCGCCGCTGCGATAGAGGCGCTCCGCGAGATCGCCGCTCTGGGCGCGGGCCGGAAGGACAGCCGCGAAAACCAGGACGGAAACGGAGCGGCGGAACGGCGGCATCGGCGACTCGGAGAAGGTAGGCCGATGATACCCCGCGCCCCGCCATCCCGGCGCTTCTCTTCTCGGCGGACCGGCGCTAGCTTCATGGGCATGCGCCGGTCTCTGCCCATCCCCATGATCGTCCTCGCGGGAATCGGCGGCCAGCTGGCGGGCCAGGCATTGCCCCTGAACCAGCTGGCCCCCGCCGACCGCGCCCAGGTGGAGGACATCCTGGGTCGGGCGAATTTCGATTTCACCTCCCGCACGGAGCCCAAGCGCGTGCGGCCCGCCACCATGGAGAAGCTTTTCGACCACCCGCGCATGAGCGTGGCCATGTGGCGCCAGTGCCAGTTCGTGCCCGCCTTCTTCGCCCAGGAAGTCTCAAACCGCGAATGGAAGCTGGACGACACGCAAGGGCTCCGCGCGGGACTCCGGCTCATCTACGCGAAGCCCGGCTGGCGCATCTACCTCGTGGATGGCGTGGCGGCCAAGGGGCGGCTGAAGACTCCCTTCGCCGTGTCGGCGCGGATGGCGGTCTCCTACCGCTACTGGGAAGACGGCAAGGGCTTTCACAGCGAGATCCGCACCTGGACCGCGCTGGATTCGGCGCTCCTGGGCTTCATGGCGCGACCCTTCCACGGCTACATCAAGTCGCGGCAGGACCAGTTCATCGCCTATATCAATGGCAACATCGCCGCCTTCGGTGAGGCAGCGGAACTGGCGCCGGGGGATTTCCTGGACCGGTTGAAACAGGAGGGCGATGGCGGCGCCCTGCGCGAATACGAGACCCTCTTCGGAAGCCGCCGCTGATGCTGCGCCGCCTGCTCCGCCCCTTGTGGGCGCCGCGGGAGGGCTTCGCGACGCTCGCTGCGGAATCGCCCGGGGTGAAGCGCAGCCTCGGCTGGATGGCGGCAGCGGCGCTGCCCTGGTGGGTGGCCTCCACCTGGTTCGGCGCGCTGCAGGGGCTCCAGGAGTACGCGGTCTTCCGCGACGCGCGGGGCCCGGTGTGGAACGAAGTCTTCCGCGCCTTGCCAGACCTGAGCCCCGGCGATATCCGCCAAGCCTTTTCCCTCTGGCCAGCCGCGCCCGCCTGGCCCCATGTGGCTCCCTGGATTCCACTTTTCGCGGTCCTGGGGCTCGTCGGGGTCTGGCTCCACGATGGCGTCTGGGACCACGCGGGGCTCTGGCTCCTCCGCGGACTCAAGGCCGAGAAAGCGGGCCGCGTGAAGGCCACACTGGCGGCCGAGGCCCAAGCCCAGGCAGTAGGCTGGATCGGCACAGCCCTGGGCCTGCTGACCTTCCTGCCGGGCGTCGGCGGGTGGATGGGCTTCGTGCTCTTCCCGCTCACCGCTTGGCTCTGGCTTCTGCGGGGATGGACCCTGGCGGCCCATCACGGCTGCCCCGTCTGGAAGGGCGTGGTGGCGACGCTGCTCCACCTCGTGCTGTTCGGCCTCTTCCTGCTGATCGTGGTGGTGCTGCCGCTTCTGGTGATGGCGCCCCTGCTGGCAGGAGGATAGAAACCTGCCATCCTTGGGGCCAACGGAAATTCCCCGGAGTGTCCATGGCCTTCCAGCAGATCCTGGATGATTTGATCGCGTCTGTGCCCGAAGCCCTGGCGGCCACCTTCACGGACCGGGACGGCGAGCAGGTCGTCACCCGCACCATCCAGGTCCCCAACGAGGCCCTGCAATTGCTAGGCGCCTACCAGCAGACCGTGCGCCGCCACCTCGCGGCGGCAGTGGAGGAGTTCGACCGCGGCGAGGTGGAGCAGATCGCCTTCGCCACGGCCGCGCACTGGATCCTGCTCGTGGGCTGCCACGAGGGCTGCACGCTCGTGCTCGTGATGTCGCGCGAAGGGCTCCTGGGCAGGGCCCGCTTCCACATGCAGAGCGCCGTCAAGCGCCTGAACGACGAACTCTGAGCGGATCCGACATGACGCGCTTCACGGGCCTTCTCGGCATCCTCGTCTTTCTGTGCATCGCCTGGGCGCTGAGCAGCCGCCGCAAGAGCATCTCCTGGCGCATCGTGGGCTGGGGCCTGGGTCTGCAGTGGATCTTCGCCATCATCGTGCTGCGGGGCGACTGGATCTCCCGCGCGCTTGAGTTCCTCCCCTTCCCCAAGGGGACGGGCTGGCTCGTACTGCTGCTGATGTTCCTCCCCGCGCTCCTGAAGCGCTTCGCGCGCTACCAGAACAAGAACCTCAACTGGGGCATCTTCGGCCTGGTCGCGCTGGGCCTGCTGCGGGGCAACCTCGTGGGCAGCTCCTTCGACCGCATGCGCGTGGTGGTGGAGCACCTGATGGCCTTCGCGCAGGCCGGGGCCAGCTTCGTCTTCGGCGGCCTCGCCAACCCTGCCGGGCCCTCCGGGCTCGTCTTCGCCTTCGTGGTGCTGCCCACCATCATCCTCATCGCGTCCCTCTTCGCGGCGCTCTACTACGCGGGCGTCATGCAGTGGGTGGTGGGCGCGGCGGCGCGGGCCATGGGCCGGCTGCTGAAGATCAGCGGCGCCGAGAGCGTGTCCGTGGCCGCCAGCATCCTCATGGGCCAGACGGAGGCGCCCCTCACCATCCGCCCCTTCCTCTCGCGCATGACCATGAGCGAGTTGATGGTCATCATGACCGCCGGCATGGCCCATGTGAGCGGCTCCATCATGGTGGCCTATGTGCAGGTGGCTCATGTGGACATCGTCCACCTGCTCACGGCCGTCATCATGACGGCGCCCGGCGCGGTGATGATGGCCAAGATCATGGTGCCGGAGACGGAAACGCCTGAGACCCGCGGCGAGGTGGGCGTGGACATCCCCAACCACGACGCCAACCTCATCGACGCGCTCAGCCGCGGCGCGCTGGAGGGCGGCCAGCTGGCTTTCAATGTGGCCATCATGCTCATCGCCTTCATCGCGCTGGTGGCGCTGGCCAACGGCGCCATCCACGCCGTCCACGCGGGCTGGAGCCTGGAGGGCGCGCTGGGCACGGCCTTCAAGCCCCTGGCCTGGCTCATGGGCGTGCCCTGGACGGACGCGGGCCGCGTGGGCCAGCTCCTGGGCGAGCGCATGGTGACCAACGAGTTCGTGGCCTTCATCGACCTCGGCAAGATGGGCACGGGCCTCGTCCCCGCCATGGCCTTCGACAAGTCGCGCATCATCGCCACCTTCGCCCT
>DASRXV010000041.1:0-16188 GCA_035687325.1 Holophagaceae bacterium | reverse complement strand
GTTGTAGTGGAGGTAGAACTTCTTTTTGTACTCCTCCTCCAGCCCGTCGATGATCTGGATGTCATCCAGCGTGCCGAGGGTGGTGGTCACCATGGCCTGGGTCTCGCCGCGGGTGAAGAGGGCGGAACCGTGGGTGGCGGGGAGGAAACCGACCTCGATGTTGAGGGGGCGGATCTGGTCGAATTTGCGGCCGTCCAGGCGCACGCCCTGCTTGAGGATGGCGTTGCGGAAGAGCGTCTCCTTCAGCAGATCGAAGCAGGCCTTCACCTCGCCCTTGAGCTCGGGCTTCTCGGCGGTGAAGTCGGCGACGACCTCCTTCTTGAGGAGGTCGAGGGTCTTGTAGCTCTCGATCTTCACCTTCATCGTCAGCGCGGTCATGAGCTTCTCGGCGTACTTGGCGGCGATGGCGTCGTAGACGGCCTGGTCGCGCTCGCCCTTGACGGGGACGACCTTCGTCTTGCCGACCTTGGCGCGCAGCTCTTCCTGCAGCTTCACGATCTGCTTGACCATGTCATGGCCGAAGGCGAGGGCCTTCACCATGTCGGCCTCCACCACTTCCTGGGCGCCGCATTCCACCATCACGAGCGCCTCGCTGGTGCCGGCGACCAGGAGGTCCAGGTCGCTGTCGGCGCGCTGCTCCGTGGTGGGGTTCACGACGAGCTTGCCGTCGATGCGACCCACGCGGACGCCGCCGACGGGATTGGGGAAGGGGATCTCGGAGATGGTGAGGGCCGCCGACGCGCCGATCATGGCGAGGGTCTCGGGGGCGTGCTCGCCGTCATAGCTGATGACCTGGGCGGTCACCATCGTGTCGTCGTTGTAGCCCTCTTCGAACAGCGGGCGCAGCGGGCGGTCGATGAGGCGGGAGGTGAGCGTCTCCTTGAGCGTGGGACGGCCTTCGCGCTTGAACCAGCCGCCAGGGATCTTGCCGGCCGCGAAAACGCTCTCGCGGTAGTCCACGGTGAGGGGGAAGAAGTCGATGCCTTCGCGCGGGGCGGCGTGGCAGACGGCCACGAGGACCATGGTGTCGCCCTGGCGGACGATGACGGCTCCGTGAGCCTGCTTGGCCACGCGGCCGGTCTCGATGGAGATGGGCGCGCCGCCCAGGTCGAGGCTCACGGTGGTGGGGCTGAATTTCAATGCGTTCATGGAATCTCCTGGGCGTTCCGCCCATGGTCTTCAGAGGCTTGCCCAGCTCTGCGGGGCCCCCTCGCGATCCCTCCATGAAACCCGTCGCCGAATGGTGGGGCGAGGTGGGCTTCCTGCAGAGGTCGCCGCCGGCACGGGGGAGAGAGCGCCGGTCGATAGATCAGCATATCAGCGCCGGGGGGGGGCAAAGGCCTCAAATCAAGAGGGATGAGTCGACCTGTTTACACAGATTTGTAGCCGAGACACTTGTCTAATTCCGACAAAATCAGATATTGTTGGCGTCCCTGGCATCTGATTCTTCCCAATCCATCGCTCTCGCGAGGCACCTCATGGGCTTCTTGGACAACGCCGGTTTGCAGGGGATGGCTTCTTCCTCCCAACCCGTCCGATTCCTGCTCGGCCTCGCGGTGTGTCTCGGGTTCTCGTGGGGGGCCATGCGGTGGCTTGCGCCCCGAGGGTGGATAGACCTGCCCAGTGGCCGCCACCAGCATGCCCGGCCGACGCCCCGGACCGGGGGGATGGCACTGCTTGCCTCGCTGGGTCTCGGGCATGTTCTCGGCGCACTCAATCTGCCTCTCTCCAGGGGGGAGTGGGTCATGGTCTACGGCATGGGAGTGGTGGGAGCCCTGGACGACCGTTTGAACCTTCGTGCCCGTTGGAAGGCGCTCCTCGCGTTGGGAAGCGCGGCGGTGCTCGCTTGGCTGACATGGGATGTGCTCCGTCAGGCTGGCAGTTCTCTTCCGCTGTTCAACAGCCACTTGGCCACCCAGACGAGCCTCGCGCTGCTGCTTTTGTGGGCTTGGTACTGGGCCATCCCCCAGTCCTGCAATTTGATCGATGGCATGAACGGGCTGGCGCTCGGGTTCTTCCTTCTCTTGGCGCTCTTCATGGGCCTGCCCATGGGCTTATCGGGCGAGGGGGCCTACTTCCTAGGGACGCTTGTGGCCCTGGCGGTGCTCAACTGGCCTTTCGGGAAGCAATTCCTCGGTGACAGCGGTTCGTTGACTCTGGGCACCGTGTTCGCCCTGCTCGGGGTTCACCTGCTGGCCATCGAGAGTCCCAACCGGCTGCTCTGGACCTTCGCCTATCCCATCGTGGATGTGCTGATGGTGATGGCCATCCGGCTCTCGAATGGAAGGCCGCTTGGCGAGGGGGATCGCAACCACTTCCACCACCACTGGCAGCGCGCGCTTGGGAACCAGTCCAGCGCGGCCCTGGCCATGACACTCCTCCCCGCTTTCGCGTGCATGCAGGTGCTCCAGGATTACCCTGGGCACCGTTTCGCGGCTTGGGCCGGGCTGGTCTGGCTAGGGGCCTCGGCCTTCTGGTTCTATTTCAGGAGTGTGAGACACCACCATCCCTCTGAACTCCCCTCCCGCCAGATGCTCAAGGCGCGTCCGTTGGAGGAGGGGCTCGCCGGAGCGACCCCCTCTGGCGGGACGCTGGCCTGGTTCCGCCAAGATCAGGACTGAGGTCCGCCACGCTCCCGTTAAGGTGGAAGCTCTGACTGGATGCTGAGGATCGAGATGCCCTTGTCTTCACGACGCCTTGTGATCGCACCTCTCCTGTTTTGCGCAGGATGGGCCCTCCCTGCCCAAGCTTCCGTTCCGGGAGGCCCGCAGAGCGCGTTCCAGGCTATGCAGGCGAACCAGCAGGTGCCCTCGCCATCCGCCGCGCCAGCTCAACCATCTGCGGACCCTTCCATCCCTGGCGGGCAGAATGGGGTGCCGCAGGTGAAGGTCCAGGAGCTAAGCAGCCAGGAGCCGACTGGCCAGACGCAGATGCAAAAGGAACTGGCCAAACAGATCGACCAGCTCCGCGCGGCGTACAAGGGCCCCTTCGTGCTGGGTTCGGATCTCTTCAATCTCCCGGCCGGCCGGTTGCCGTTCCCCGCGCAGGCTGCTGTCTCGGACGATTACCAGCTCGGCGCGGGGGACCAGCTCCTCCTCTATGTCTACGGCAGCGCCACTTTCGAGGTGCCCCTCGTTATCGATCGCCGGGGAGACATCGCGGTGCCGAAGGTGGGGACCGTGCATGTGGCGGGCCAGAGCCTGGGCAACGCGCGGTCCACGGTGACGGGCCTGGTGCGCAAGAGCTTCTCGAACACGACGGTGGATCTCCAATTCCAGAAGATCCGCGATGTGCGCGTCTATGTGCTGGGCGAGGTCTATGTGCCAGGTGCCTATGTGATGCCGAGCCTCACCTCTCTGGTGGCGGCGCTGGGTTACTCGGGCGGCCCTTCGGCGGTCGGTTCCTATCGCGACATCCGTGTGATCCGGGACGGGAAGGTGCTCCAGGATGTGGACCTCTACCCGCTCCGCTTGCAGGGCTTTGGCGCGGGCAACCTCCAGCTCCAGGACGGGGACACGATCTTCGTGCCCCTTCCCGGTGTCCGGGTGCTGACGGAGGGCGAGTTCGTGCGGACCTCGCTCGCGCCCCCGAACAAGGATTTCCCCGGTGTGATGGTGGAGCTGAAGCCGGGCGAGACGGCCTGGGAAGCCTTCAACTACATCGGCGGCCTCCTCCCCACGGCCTACCCCAGCCTCATCACGCTGGAGCGCCACCTGCCCTCAGGCGTGACGGAGGTGAAGAACCTCGCGTCGGACCAGGCCTCGCTGGGCAAGGTCCCGCTCTTCGTGACCGACATCCTGCGGGCCATGTCCCGGGTGGATCCCACCAAGGATCTCCTCACGATAGGGGGCCATGTGCGGGTTCCGGGCACCTTCGCTTTCCATCCCGGCATGAAGGTGAAGGACGCGCTCCTCAGCCCCAACCAGATCCTTCCAGACACCTACATGGGCCGGGGCCAGATCATCCGCACCCGCGACGATCTCAGCACGGAGCTGCTCTCCTTCGATGTGGCGAAGGCGCTCAAGGAGGACCCGGCCGACAACCTGGTCCTCGCGCCCCGGGACAGCATCGCGCTCTACGCGGCGGACGATCTCCGCCTGGCGCGGCGGGTGACGGTCCTCGGCCCCTTCACCCATCCCGGCGATTTCGATTGGCACGAGCACATGCGGGCCTCGGACCTCGTCTTCCAGGCGGGCGTCCCGAAACTCAGCGCGAACCGTTATTACGCGGAGCTGGCCCGCATGCAGCCGGATGGCAAGCCGGGACCCGTGGTGAAACTGGACCTGCAGAAGTTGCTGTTCACGGAGAGTGCCACGGCCTCCGGAAGCCGGGATGCCAGCGTCAATCCGGAGCTGCAGCCCTACGACCAGATCACGCTCTATGAATTGCCGGACTTCAGGGTCCACAGGACGGTCACGCTCTCCGGGCAGGTGGCGCGCCCTGGCCCCTATGTGCTGGACTCCGACCATGTGACCCTCAGCCAGCTCATCGCGCGGGCGGGCGGGCTCACGCCGGACGCCATGCCCACCGCGGGCATCTTCCTGCGGTCGAGCCTGAACCCGCAGGACCTCACAGAGTCCGACCTGAAGGCTGCGACGACGAGGAACGACGCCACGCTGCAGGATGTGAACGGGATCCTGGACCGGCTCAACGAGCGGAAGGTGGGCAAGCTCGACGGCCGGCTGCTCCAGAACCCGGTCATCCACGGTCTGGTCACCGGCACCCTGAACCGCATGGTGGTGGATTTTCCCGATGCGTTGACCGGCATCGGGAAATGGGATGTGGATCTCCAGGACGGGGACCAGATCATCATCCCGCGCAAGGTGGACACAGCCTATGTGGTGGGCGAGGTGGCCAGCCCCTTCGCGTCCTTCCGGGTCCAGAACGGCGTGACGGTGAAGAAGGTCATCGGCTGGGCCGGCGGCCTCACCCGCAACGCGGATTCCTGGAATGTGCGCCTGCTCAAGGCGGACGGCCGGATCCTCGATTCCTGGGTGATGCGCAAGGATGTGGAGCCCGGGGATGTGATCCTGGTCCCGCAGAAATTCAGGGCGCTCACGACCTGGCAGGACAATCTCCAGGCCCTGACGCCGCTGGCCGTCCTGCTCGCCGCGATCCGCCCGGCCGGGGGCTTCTAGCCGCCCGTTGGATACACTGGAGGGCCCCGCGCCCATCCCGGGTCGCGGGGCCTTCTTTCTGTGACGCCGATGATCCTGCGCAAAGAATACTGGTTCGAGTCCGCCCACTTCATCTACAACCACCCGGGCAAGTGCCGGAACCTCCACGGGCACAGCTACAAGCTGTTCGTCTGCATCGAGGGCACGCCGGACGCGGAGACAGGCATGATCGTGGATTTCGACGACCTCTCGAAGGTGGTGAACGAGAAGGTGATCGCGCGGCTGGACCACCGGTTCCTCAACGACCTGATCCCTCTCTCGACGGCGGAAAACATCTCCATCTGGATCTGGAACCAGTTGAAACCGGGCTTGCCAGCGCTCAGCCAGATCGAGGTCTTCGAGACCACGGACAACTGCGTCATCTACCGCGGAGCCTGAGATGAAACGCGCGCTCGCCGTCCTCTCCCTCCTCGCGCTCACGGGCTGCGCCGCCTTCGACCCGGCCGCTGCGCTGCGGGCCGCGGCGCAGGAGCTTCGCTTCAGCCTCGACAAAGTGAGCCCCCGGGTGGAGCTGGCCTTCCCGCTGGACCAGAGCCGCCTCGTGCTCGACCTCGACCTGGGTGTGCAGAACGACAGCGGCGAGCACCTCCGCACCCATGCCGTGGGCGGCGCGCTGAACCTTGCCACGGGCGGGGCCGATCACGGCCTGGGCACGGTGGCCTTCCCCGAGGGCCTGGACATCGCCGCCCAGGGCCGCAGCAACCTTCATGCGCAGGTGGGCCTCTCGTATTCGCAGGTGCGCGAAGCCTGGAGTGCCATCCGGTCCTCGGTGGTGGACCACCAACCCGCCACATGGTCGCTGGATGGCACCGCCCATGTGGATGTGCTGGGCTTCGATGTGGCTGTGCCCTTCAGGACCAGCAAGGGCACCGGAAGATGATCCGGTGATCCGCGCCGTCGTCTTCGATCTCTGGAACACGCTCGCCCACAGCCGCGGCGGGAGCCCCTTCCAGCGGGCGAAGGCGTTGCTCCGGCCGGACCAGATGGCCGAGTTCGCAGCCTTCCAGAGGGACGCCATGACGCGGCCTTACGCGGACCGCTCAGCCTTCTTCGCGGCGTGGCGGGACCAGTTGGGGTTGGATACGGCGCAGCAGACGGAACTGTCAGAGGCCTTCGCGGCCGCGGAAGCGGAGGCGGAGCTGTTTCCTGAGACGGCCGCCACGCTCGCAGGCGCGCGGGCGCTGGCGCGCCTGGCCCTCCTCTCCAACACGCAGAGTTTCGATCTGGAGCTGCTGGACCGCCTCGGCCTCTCGGAGGCCATCCGCGTGCGGGGCCTCAGTGCCGAATTGGGCGCCGTGAAGCCGGAGCCGCAGGCTTTTGACGCGCTGGCCAAGCGGCTGGGCCTCTTCCCCGGCAACCTCGTCATGGTGGGCGATAGCTGGAGCGACGATATCGAGGGCGCGCTGGCCGCGGGCTGGACGGCCATCTGGATCAACCGCGCGGGCAAGCCGAGGCCGGAGCATGATCCCGAGGCCGAGCTGGTGGAACTGCCCGATCTGAGCCAGGTGCCGGAAGTGGTGGAGCGGCTGCAGGCGGGCTACCGCTGCAGCACCTGCCTGGGCTGAGCTTCGATCTCCAGTTTCGCCGCGTGGCGAGGCTGGTCGGCATCGGTGGTCCAGGAAAGCGCCGCGCCCAGCAGTTTCGCGAGATCCGTGAGGCCGCCCTTCGCTTCGGCCTGCAACGCGTCAAGATCGCCGGGATGCACCCGCAGAATCACGGCCGCGCCCTCCAGCGCCGGGCCGCGCCGCACCAGCTCGCGGTAGACCCGCAACAGCACCGTCTCGGGGCTGGGCAGGCGGCCCGTGCCGCCGCAACTCGGGCAGGCCAGCGTGAGCATGCGCTCCAGGCTGGGGCCCGTGCGCTTGCGCGTCATCTCCACGAGGCCGAACTCGGAGATGCCCGTGGCGCGGGCGTGGTTGCGGTCCCGCTTCAGCTCCTCCTGGAGCCGCGCCAGCACGGTCTCGCGGTGCTCGGGGATGAGCATGTCGATGAAGTCCACCACCACGATGCCGCCGAGGTTCCGCAGGCGCAGCTGGCGGATGATCTCGGGAATGGCCTCCAGGTTCGCGTGGTAGACGGTCTCTTCGAGATCCTTCTTCCCCACGAACTTGCCTGTGTTCACATCCACGCTCACCAGCGCCTCGGTCTGGTTGAGGACGATGGAACCGCCGTGCTTGAGGAAGACCTTGGGGTGGCGGGCGGCCTCGATCTCCGACTCGATGCCGAAGGCGTCGAAGATGGGGATGTCCGAAGTGAAGAGCCGCACGCGGTCCACCCAGTCGGGATGGAGCTTCTCGATGAAGGCGACCACCTCCGCGTGGACGGCCGCGTCATCCACCCAGAAGCTCGCGACCTCTTCGCGGAAGATGTCGCGCAGCACCTTCTGGAGCAGGTCCAGGTCCTGCCACACGAGGGCCTGCACGGGCGTCCGCGCGGCCTGCTCCTGCACTTCCGCCCACATCTGGCGGAGGAAGGCCACATCGCCCACCAGATCCTCGTCCTTCTCGCCGATGGCGGCGGTGCGGACGATGAAGCCCTCGCCGGGCTGGCTGTGGGAGCGGATGAGGGCGCGCAGCCGCTCGCGCTCCTCGGGGTCCGTGATCTTGCGGCTGATGCCGATGTGGTCGATGCCCGGCATGAAGACGAGGAAGCGCCCCGGGAAGCTGAGGTGGCGGCTGAGGCGCGGTCCCTTGGTGCCGATGGGGTCCTTCACCACCTGCACGAGCACCTCGTCACCCTCGCGCACCTTGGGCAGGGGCGCGGGCGGGGGAGGGAGCTCTTCCTCTTCGTCGCCTTCCGCGCCCTCGATCGCCTCCTCAGAAGCCAGCCCGGCCGCGGCCAGGCGCTGGCTCACGGGATCATCCAGATAAAGGAAACCGTCCTTGGGGCCGCCGATGCCCACGAAGGCGCTCTGCATGCCAGGCAGGATCTTCGCGACGCGGCCCTTGTAGACATCGCCCACCTGGCTCTTGCTGCGGGTGCGTTCGATGAAGAGTTCGCAGAGCTGGCCGTTCTCCAGCAGCGCGATGCGGGTTTCAAGCGGGGTCGCGTTGACCACCAGCGACTTGCGCACATCCATGGCATACCTCTCGTCGAACCCTGGCGGAGGCGGCGCGGCGGCCGCTTCCCCTCGCTTCCCGGGCCGTGCCAGGCCGGGGAAACCGCTTGCTGCATGCTGTCAGGTCTTCAGGCGTCCACCTTTTCAGGCTTGGCCGAACGCGTCCTCGCAAAGAGGCGTCCGTTCCTGGATGCGCTGTTCCGTGATGCGGTTCCGCTCATCCACGAAGACGACCTTGGGATGGGCCGACTCGGCCTCTTCCGTGGTCATCCAGCCGTAGTTGGCGATGATGACCAAGTCGCCCTTGTTCACGAGGTGGGCGGCGGCGCCGTTGATGCCGATCTCGCCGGAGCCCGGCGTGCCGGGGATCACATAGGTGGAGATCCGCGCGCCGTTCGTCACATCGTAGATGTCCACCTTCTCGTTCTCGAGGAACCCGGCGGCGTCGATCAGCAGAGGGTCGATGGTGATGGAGCCGACATAGTCGAGGTCAGCCCGGGTCACGACGGCCCGGTGGATCTTGCCAAGCAGGAAATGGCGCAACATGAGCACCTCCGGTCCAGGCTCCAGGTCGGAGTCCCGGCCAACGGTTCAAGGATACCCGAAGGGCCTGGCGGCGCCAGGCCCTTCGGAGTCAGGCATTGATATGAAAACGGTTAATTGAACAGGACCACATGCAGGTTCAGGCCGATGCGGGGCAAGGGTATGGGCGGGGGTGCTGCGGGGAGCCGCATCACATCGCCCATGTCGACCTGGAAGTCCACATCGCCGATCCGGCGGAGGACCCACCGGCCGTCGAGGTAGACATAGCAGCGGCTGGGGTCGTTGGGCACCACGGCCACATAGTGGGTGCCCGGCTGGTTGCCCCACCAGGGGTTCATCCAGGGCGGGCAGGGGTGAGCGTGGCGCGGGTGGTCAAAGTCCCAGTCGTGCCCTTCGTCCTCATCATCCTCTTCATGGTGGTGCTTGGCCCATTTGCGCCAGGAATTCTCTTCGTCCATGTGTTCGCGCTTCCACGCGCCATAGTCCTGGCGGCGGTCGTGCCGTTCGTGGCGATCTTCACGGTCGCCTTCGCCGTCCTCGTGGTCTCGATGGCCACGCCCTCGCCCTTCCTGGTCATCCTGGCGGATGAGGGCCGACGGCTCGGGGGGGAGCAGGGCGGGCGATGGTGCTAACAGCAGGGTCAACAGGCTGAGCATTTGAACCTCCTAGTTGAAAAGGACCACATGAAGATCCACACCCACATGCGGGAGTGGCACGGGCGGGGGAACGAGGGGCAGCCTCAGAGCATCGCTGACCTCGGCCTGGACGCTGGCGGTGAAACCTTTGCGCAGCTGCCATTGGCCGTCGATGAGGAACCAGGCGCGATCCGTGTAGCGGGGGTCGATGGCCACATAGGGGTGGTCAGGCACCCGGGGGCCGAACTTCTTGGCGAGCCCGGGAGGCAGGCCGCCTTTCTTGGCGAGGCCGGGGGGGACGAAGTCGCCATCCTGATGGGGATTGCCATGGCCATGACCGCGGCCCTGGGGACTGGGATTGAGGGCAAGAACGGTGGTGAGCAGCAAAGGGGTGAACATGGCAGCCTCCTTTTGGCTGTGCGCGGCCTCAGTCTCCGTGATGGGGGCTGAGGCTCACATTCAGACCAGCCTCCTCGGGGGAGGGGGCCAGCACGACATTATCGATGAGGCGGGTGGCGCCCACATAGGCGGCCACGCAAAGGGCGGCGGTGCGGTCTACGGGTCCCTGGATGGGTTCGAGGGTCTGGGCGTCCACCAGCTCAAGGTATTGCACCCGGTCGGTGGCGGCCATGCCCTCCCGAGCGGTGGCCAGGAGGTGGTCCGGATGGCGCTCGCCGTGGCGGAACGCCTCCTGTGCAGCAAGAAGCCCCTGGCTGAGGCCGAGGGCCCGTTCCCGCTCGTCCGCGCTCAAGTAGCTGTTACGGCTGCTCATGGCAAGACCGTCCTCCTCGCGGATGGTGGGGATCACCACCACATCCACAGGGAGGTTCAAATCCCGTACCATCCGGCGGACCACCACGGTCTGCTGGAAATCCTTCTGGCCGAAAAAGGCCAGGTCCGGCTGGACCATGGCGAACAGCTTGGCCACCACGGTGACCACCCCGCGGAAATGCCCGGGACGGAAGGCGCCGCAGAGGGGCTCCGCCAAGCGGCCCGGCTCCACATGGGTCTGGAAGCCGGTGGGATAGACCTCGGCCACCTCGGGGAGGAAGAGCACATCGGCCCCGGCTTCCAGGCAGAGGGCCTGGTCCCGGTCCAGATCCCGGGGATACTTGGCGAAGTCCTCGTTGGGGGCGAACTGGGTGGGATTTACGAAGATGGAGACGACCGTCACATCGCACCGGGAGGCGCTCTGGCGCACCAGGGCGGCGTGGCCCTCATGCAGGTAGCCCATGGTGGGCACGAACCCGATCCGTTTGCCCTCGTTCCAGAGGGGTTTCAACAATGCGCGGAGATCCGCGACGCTCCGCACGAGACGCATGGCCAAACAGGGACTCCTAGGGCTTCCGGCGCGCGCCGGGTTGCCAGGATGCCACAGCCGGGCGGATCTCTTCGGGGAGCTTGTAGGATTCCGCGAGTCCCGGGAAGGTGCCTGAGCGCACATCATCGGCCCAGCGAGCTGTGGCGTCGCGCATGAGGTCGAAACCCTCCAGGTACTTGCGGACGAACTTGGCCGGGCGCTGGGGGAGCAGGCCCAGCAGGTCGTGGAAGACCAGCACCTGGCCGGAGCACTGCAGGCCCGCGCCGATCCCGATGGTGGGGATATGGAGCGTCTCCGTCACGCGGGTCGCCAGATCCGCGGGGATGCCCTCCAGCACCAGAGAGAAGCAACCGGCCTCCTGGAGCGCTTGAGCGTCTTCCAGGATGGCGATGGCATCGGCCTCCGCCCGGCCCTGGACCTTGAACCCGCCCATGGCGTTCACGCTTTGGGGCGTGAGCCCCAGATGGCCCATGACGGGAATCTCGGCGTCCACCAGGGCGCGGATCATGGGCAGGCGCTTGGCGCCGCCCTCCAGCTTCACGGCCTGGGCACCGCGCTGGAGGAAGCCCCCGGCGTTGCGCAGCGTATCCTCCACCCCGAGGTGGAAGCTAAGGTAGGGCATGTCCGCCACGAGGAGGGCCTTGGGCTTGGCGCGGGCCACGGCCTCCACATGGTGGTTCATCATGGCCATGGTGACGGGCAGCGTGGTCTCGAAGCCCAGGCACACATTGCCCACGCTGTCGCCCACGAGGATTATGTCCACGCCCGCTGCATCGGCGACCATCGCAGTCGGCGCGTCGTAGGCCGTGAGCATGACGAGGGGTCGGCCCTCCTGCCGCCATTGCTGGAGCTGGGGCAGGGTGACGCGGGCGCGGTCACTGCCGGATGAGGACGGCGGGTCCTGGGGGGCGTGGCTCATAAAGGTCTCCGCTGGAGGGTCGAAGCCTGTCTCGGATCGAGCGCTGCTCAACACCCGCCCGGAGGGGCAGGTTCCGACAGCGTAGCGCATCGCGGCTTTCGGCTCTTGGCTTTTGGCTCTTGCTGGCGCCGGCTCGCACCGGCAAGCGGGCTTTGATCGAGCGGCTGGTCACCCTCAGCTCTTGCCACCGGTCCCGAATGCACCACCCGGTAAGAGCCTAGAGCCCCGGAGACGGCAGGTTCGCCTGCGTGGGGGTCCAGTCCGCCAGAGGATCGCCCCGTTCGGGGAAGGGGAGCTTGAGGCCCGCCGTCTCCACCGCCGTGCGGTAGCGGTGGATGTCCTCACGACCCAGGAAGCTGTCGTCATGGCCTTCAGGCAGCCGCAGCCACACCTGCTGGAAACTGGCGAAGCTGTCCTGCAGCCGCGCCATGGCGCCCATGCGCTCTCCGTTTCGGAGCATGAGCTCGGCGCCTTCCAGCGCCGCTTCCAACGCGGCGGTGGGGAACTGGAGCCGCCGCGCGAGGCTGAGGGCCTCGCCCCAGGCCTGGAGCGCCTGGAGATCCACGGGCTCCGAAGGCGGCAGGCAGACGAGGCAGAGCGCTTGAGTCCGCGCCCATTCGAATTCGAGCCAGGGCGAGGACGAGGCCTCGACCGGGGCCTTGAGGGCCTCCAGCCGCGACCAGGTCTCCTCCGGCGCTTCTTTCCCGGCGCGTTTGGCGGTCCGGGCCGCGGCCTGAAGCGCGTGCAGCTCCGCGAGGCGCGCGCGCCAGGGCAGGCCCGTCACGATGAACCGTTCGGAAGCGGCGCGGTGGAGGCGCTCAGCGTCTTTCCAGGCGCCGCGGAAGCCCGCGATCTCGCCCTGGAGCCAGATCTTGTCGCCGGTCTCGAGGCCGCCCGCCTGCAGCTCCGTGGCGGGCGCGGAAAGCGCCTGCAGTTCCTGGTGCTCCGAAGCCACGATGTCACCCATGGCCGCCAGTGTCCGCGCGCGCCAGAGGCGCGACAGCGCCGCGTGGGCGCCGAGGCCCAGGCGTTGGAAACGGTCCGTGGCGCGCTCCAGGTGCGCCAGCGCGGGGCTCACCTGGTCGAGGATGCTGCGCACGCTGCCGAGGGCGAGATGGGCCTGGGCCTGCATGAGCAGATCGCCCTGGTAGCGCGCGGTCTGGAGCGCCTCGCCCAGCACAGCGAGGGCGCGGTCGGGCAGGCCTTGCGCCAGCGCCATCTGGCCCAGCGCCATCTGGATGGGCACCTGGCCGCGGGGATCATGTTCCAGCTCCAGCAGGCGCTGGGCGCTTTCGAGCTGATGCGCCGCGCGGTTGAACTGGCCCTGGTGCGCCAGCGCCCGCCCCAGCTCCAGGAGGATGGCGGCCTGGTCGCGCGCCGGGGACTGGCCGCCGATGAGAAGGCGTTGGCCCTCCTCCAGCAGCTGGATGCCCTTGGGCACGTCGCCCCGCAGCAGGTACCACTTGCCCAGGGCCAGCCGCAGGCGCGGATGCTCCGGGTGCCCGGCGTCGGCGTGGATGAGTTCGAAGGCCTGGTCGAGGATCTTGCGAGCATCGCCGGCGTGCCGGAGCTGGAGGAGGACGGAGGCCTGCTTGCGGAGGAGGCGGGCCTCCACACCGCGCCGGGCGGCGTCCTGAGGCAGCGGCGTGAGGGCCGCCATGGCCTCGGCATAGGCATCGAGGGCCTGCTTGCCGGGGACTTCCTCGGGGGAATCTTCGCCTTCCGAGCCGCCGTTGGACCAGGCGTCACCCAGCCATTCCTGGAGCCGCGCCTGTTCCATGGGGCCCGGCTGCAGTGGCAGGGCCTGCCGCATGACGGCCTGCGCGTCCCGGGGCGAGACATGCAGCGGCCGGTCGAGGGCCTTCATCAGCTCTGCGAGGCCCGTGGCCTCGTCCGCCGCGAGGGTCTGCAGGGGCAGGGCGCGCACGCTCTTCAGCTCCGCTTCCGGTAGCGCCGCCAGCAGGCCCTTCGCCAAGCGGCGCAGTTCCGCGCGCGGCGTGTGGGAGCGGATGAGGTCGCGCCAGCGCGCGTCCGGGATGATGGCCTCGCCGCCCTGGATCTGCATCAGCTTCGAGGCCGTGGCACCATGGAGCGCTTCTTCCAGCGCGTCGCCCGACAGGCCCAGGGCCGCGCCCAGCACGGGCACGGCGAGGGCGCGGTCCGCCACCGCCAGCAGGCGAACGAGAGCGGAAGTGCCGGGCAGCATGCGCTGGAGCCGCCCGAGGAAGACCTGGTTCATGAGGTCTTCCTCCGCCTGGACCTGCAAGCGCCGCCCCGGCGCCAGAATCCAGCGGCCTTGCTCGAAGAGAAGGCTGCCGTCCTGTTGGGCCAGCTCCAGGAAGTTCTGGAGCAGGCCCGGATTGCCCAGCGCGTGCCGTAGCAGTTCCGAGATGGTGGCGGGCGGCAGGTGGTGCGCGACGAGCAGGTCCTCCATCTCGCCACGGAGGTCTTCATCCTCCAGGCGGCTGAGGTTGACCACGGAAGAGGATGGATGGCCCTTCAGGTGCGCGAGGAGGGGACGGAGCCCCAGGCCGCGCGCGCCCGTGCCGGCCGTGAGGAGCCAGGCGGTGGAGGAGCGGTCCATGAGTTCGCGCAGCGCCGCCAGCGTTCCGGCGTCCGCGCCGTCCAGGCCTAGCACCGCGATGAGGCGGGGGTGGATGGTGGAGGCGAAGTCCAGGGCCGCCAGCGCGGCGGAGATCTCCTCCGGCTCGATGGTGTCCTCCACGCGGCCACGCCCTCCGGCCATGAAGGCGTAGGCGGGGACGCGGCGGGTGAGCGCTTTGGCGGCGGCCGGATGCTGCGCGTAGAACTCCGCCTCCAACCCCTGCAACGCGCTGGCCGCGATGCGCCCCAACAGGCCCACGGCGCCTTCCGCTTGAGCTTCCAGCCGGTGAGCCCAGAGCCCATCGGCCTCCGCGGCGGCGATGGCGAGGGCGGCCATCTGCGCCTTGCCGATGCCCTCCTCGCCCTGGATGACGGCGATGCGCTCCATGGGCGTGGGCGCGCTGAGCCCCAGCATGAGGGATTTGATGTAGGTGGCCTCCTGCCCCCGCCCGCGCACGGGCCGCGCGAGATCCTCACCCAGATCTGGTGGCAGCTCCCAGGCGGGTGTCTCCGCGCCATCGCCGGGTTCAGGCGGGAGCAGCGCGCGCAGCTGCTCCAGGGGCCAGGGCGCCTCGCCCAGCACGCGGGGGAAGAGCAGGCGGCCCGGGCGCAGGAGGATGGTCTCCGGATGGAGGAAGGCGGGGCGGCCTAGCCGCGCTAGGCGTTTCTCCAGTTCGCGCCAAGCCTCGTCCCGTTGCGCCGCGGTCCAGGCTGCCCAGGCGCGGGCCAGGGGCTGGCCCTCCAGGCGCTGGAGGTACCAGACCTGCTGCTCGTCATAGCCGAAATGGGATTCCGTGGGCTGGCCGGAATCCGCCTCCTGCACGCCGGAGAGGAAGGTGTTCTTGACCGATTCGAGCCGCCGGTCGCTGGGCCGGGGGTGCAGCCGTTGGAGGAGGAAACGCGCACCATCCTCCTCGCGCCGCATGAGGTGCCAGGTTTCGGAAGGCGTCTGCCCCAGATCCATGAGCGGATCCAGGCGGTGAGCCCCGAAAAGCCGGGTCAATTCCATGGATGGGCTGGACGGGCTGATGAAAAAGCCGCGAGGCGGGGGGGCATGCGGGCGAGTCTACCAGAAGGCAGGAACACGACAGCTGACTTGCAAGGTCAAGATTCGGCGAGGCTTCGCGTCGAGATTTCCGTTTGACCGTTAAGCGCCACGGGCCGCAAAATACCGGATTGCAGCCGGACTCCAATTCGCTCCCCGCGCGTCACCGCGCTGGGGCATGGTCCGGGCGAACGATGCTTGGGAGAGCGCCATGGACGCGAGCATGGAAACCGCCGGTTCCGGCATGTGGGCCCGGTTCGGGGCCTGGCTGGACGAAGAGCACAGCGCTTCAAAGCGGTTCCTCGTGAGCGCCGCCATCTGGGCTCTCGCCGGCACCTTCTTCGGCCTGCTCGCGGCCACGGAATACATGATGCCGGACTTGGTCCACGGCATCCCGCAGCTCCAGTTCGGCCGTCTCCGGCCCACGCATGTGAACGCCGTGGCCTTCGGCTTCCTCTCCATGGCCAACATCGGCGCCATCCTCTATGTGGTGCCCGAACTCTGCCGCACGAAGATCTCCAGCGAGCGCGCCGCCAACATCCTGATGATCATGTGGAACGCCGTGATCGTCGGCATGGTGCTCTGCCTCACCAACGGCATCACCGAGGGCCGCGAATACGCCGAGATGCCCTGGTTCCTGGACATCGCCGTCATGGGCGCGCTGATCCTCTACTGCTGGATCGTGTGGTCCACCATCCTGAACCGCAAAGAGAAGCAGCTCTATGTGTCGCTCTGGTACATCGCGGGCACCACGATGTGGTTCCCCATCGTCTACCTCATCGGCAACAAGGTCTTCTTCAGCGTGACGGGCATCGGCGACGCCATCGCGAACTGGTTCTACGGCCACAACATCCTGGGCCTCTGGTTCACCACCAACGGCATCGGC
>DASRXV010000040.1:0-11471 GCA_035687325.1 Holophagaceae bacterium | reverse complement strand
GGCGTTGGTGCCGCCGATGGCCTTCACCGTCCCGAACTCCTTGATGTGCTCCATGGTGGAGGTGTAGAGCGTCTGCGCCACGACGACCACGCCCACGAGCACGCCCAGGAACACGGCCAGGAAGGCGTTGAGGCCGATGCCTGTGTTCTTGATCCAGTAGGCCTCGGACTTCTCCGCCCATTCATTCTTCGTGTAGACATCGTTGAAGGGCAGGCGGCGCTGGATCTCGGCCTTCACCGCGCCCGCGTCCGCGCCGGGCGCGAGCTTCACGAGGATGTAGCTGGTCTTGCCTTTCAGAAGGTCGGGGTTCATGGCCTGGGCCCTGCGGAAGTCGATGAACGACACCGGCGTGGTGGTGAAGGACTTGGCCTCCTCCGACATCCCCGCGATGCGGAAGCGCTGGTGCTGCACCTCCCGGTAGTCGCCCACCTGGAAATCGCCCAGGCGCCGCTTGGCGCTTTCGTCCATGAAGAGGTAGTCGCCCCTGCGCAGATCGCCCAGGTCGCCGCTCTTCACTTTCCAAGGCAGGTCCCAGGCCGCGTGGTCCTCCATGGCGTAGAAGACGCCGCCCTCTTCCGCCCCCGTGGGCAGCTGGATGTTCATGAAGGTGACGATGAGGTTGTCCGCGCGCACCACGCCCGGGACGGAGCGGACACGGTCCACGTAGGTCTCCGGGAACTGGTGGGCGAAGTCCACATTGGGCGTGGCCTTGGAGGTCACCCAGAGATCTGCCCTCCCGTGGCGGATGGTGAGCGTGGAGTTGTCCAGGAGCCCGAAGAAGAGGCCGATCTGCCCCAGCACCAGGGCCACGGCGAAGGCCACGCCCGCCACGGTGATGGTGAAGCGGAGCTTGTCGTGCAAGAGGATCTTGAGGGCGAGGTCCACCATGTCAGCGCCCCTTCCCGCGCGGCGCGGCGATGCCGTCCACCAGGACTTCCACCATCGTCTTCACTCGCTTGGCGATGGGCCGCCATTGGACCCAGGGATCCCCGCACTTGGCGATGTCGAGGGCGACGACGCCGTGGACGCCTGCCCAGAGCGTCTGTGCGGCCAGCTCCGCGTCCGTCACAGTGAGCCGGTCCGCGGCGATGGCCTCCTGGACGGTCCCCAGGAGGAATGCGTAGGCGTCCACCTCCGGATTGCCCTTCCATTCCTCCTCGCCCTTGCCTTCGTAATCAGGCGAGTCGGACATGAACATGAGACGGTAGTGGTTCCTGTTCCCGGTGCCGAACTTCGCGTAGGTGAGGCCGATGGCCTTGATGCGCTCCACGGGGTCCTTCACCTTGGCGGTCTTCGCCATGTCGGCGCCGAAGGCCTGGAAATCGTGGCGGCAGAGCTCGCGGACCAGATCCTCCTTGTCCTGGAAATGGAGGTAGATGGTGCGGGGGCTGTACTCGATGCGTTCCGCGATGGCCCGCATGGTGACGGCGTCGTAGCCGTCCCGGGCGAAGAGATAGCGGGCCGCGTCCAGGATCTGGACGCGCAACGCCTCCTTTTCCCGCCCTCGCCGGTTGGTGGGTCCCATCAGGCGCCTCCAAGGTCAACAAGGTTCATTTTGTAAACCTTGTTTACTTTGTCAACCTTGTTTTTGGAAAAGGTAAAAAAGGGGCCCGAAGGCCCCTCGACGCGGTTCGCGCCTTTCTACTTCATCAGGTCCCGGGCGATGACCATGCGCTGGATCTCGGTGGTGCCTTCGTAGATGGTGGTGACACGCACATCGCGGTAGAGGCGCTCCACCACATACTCCCTGGAATAGCCGTAGCCGCCATGGATCTGCACAGCCCGGTCGCAGACCCACACGGCGCTCTCCGTGGCGAAGAGCTTGGCCGTGGCTGCCTCGCGGGTGCAGGGTTTCCCGGCGTCCTTCAGCGACGCGGCCTTGTGGATGAGGAGGCGCGAAGCCTGGACCTTCGCCTCCATCTCCGCCAGGTAGGTCTGGATGGCCGGCTGCTCGCCGATGGGCTTGCCGAAGGCGATGCGGGCCTTGGCGTACTTCACGCTCTCATCCAGGGCCCGCTGCATGAGGCCCAGAGCCTGGGCCGCGATGCCGATGCGCCCGCCGTCCAGGCCTCCGAAGGCCACCTTGAGGCCGTCACCAGGCTTGCCCAGCATGTCATCGTCGGCCACGAAAGCGTCCTCCAGCGTGACCATGACGGTCTTGGAGGACCGCAGGCCCATCTTCTCCTCGGGCTTGGACATGACGACGCCTGGCTGGCCCGCGTCCAGCACGAAGGCGCTGATGCCCTTCTTGCCCTTCTCCGGATGGGTGATGGCCATGACCACATAGAAACGCGCGATGCCGCCGTTGGTGATCCAGGCCTTCGAGCCGTTCAGCTTCCAGCCCCCGTCCACCTTGGTGGCCTTGGTCTTCAGCGCGGCCGCGTCGCTGCCGGCATCCGGCTCCGTGAGCATGAAACCGCCCAGCTCGGAGCCATTGGCGAGGGGCGTGAGGTACTTCTTCTTCTGCTCCTCGGTCCCGAAAGCCAGGATGGGCGCGCAGGCCACGGAGTTGTTCACGCTCATGGTGACGGCGACCGACGCGTCCGCGTAGGCGATCTCCTCGAGCGCGAGGAGGTAGCTCAGCGTGTCCACGCCCGCGCCGCCATAAGCCTCAGGCACGCACATGCCCATGAAGCCCATCTCGCCCAGCTGCCGGATGATCTCTTTGGGGAACTCCGCCTTGTGGTCCCGCTCCATGGCGCCGGGCTCGATCTGCTCCGTGGCGAACTCCCGCGCGGCGTCACGGATGGCGGTCTGGTCTTCGGTGAGCTGGAACATGGCCCCTCCAACCACCCAGTTCACCATGGACGGGCCCTGAGCCCAAGTGGGCTCAAGAGCTGTTGCGGTCTGACACCTTCAGATCCACCGTGAACAAGCTCCCCTGGCCCGGCGAACTCGTGGCGAGCAGCCGCCCGCCCCAGGATTCGACGATGGCCTTGACGCTGGCGAGGCCCAAGCCTGTGCCCAGCCCTGGCGCCTTGGTGGTGTAGAACGGGTCGAAGATCCGGTCGAGCACGGCGGGCTCCATGCCCGTGCCGTCGTCCTCCACCTGGATCCGCGCCCAGGGCCCGCTGTCCGTCTCCACACAGCTGGTGCGGATGTGGATGCGGCCGCCCTTCGGAAGCGCGTCCCGGGCGTTGGCCACCAGGTTCACGAGGATCTGCTCGATCTGGCGCGGGTCCGAGCGGATGGGCAGCGGCGCGCGGGTTCCCTCCATGAGCACCTTCACCGTGGAGGGCACCATGCGTTCCAGCAGCGGCATGAAGGTCTCGACTTGCTGGGCGAGGTCGAAGGCCACGGCCTGGGGATGGTCGGACTGCCGCCCCAGGGCCATGAGCTGCTGGGCGAGGTCGCGGCCGCGGCTGGCGGCGTCCCGGATGGATTCCAGATCGCGCCTGTCCATGGGCTGCCCCGTCTCCTGCCTCAGCATCATGAGCTCGCTGGAACCCAGGATGACGGTGAGGAGGTTCCTGAAATCGTGCGCGAGCCCCGCGCCTAGCGTGGCCACCATGTTGAGCCGCTGGGTCTTGAGCATAGCGGAGACGCTCTCCTCCAGCGCCTTGGTGCGCTCCGCGACCTTCCCTTCGAGCCGGTGGTTGAAGGTCTGGAGTTCGCGCTGCGTGAGGTAGAGCCGGAGCAGGACGAGGGTGCCGACGGCGATGCCGATGGCGCGGCCCAGCGGGTGCACGGTCTCAGGCCGCTCGAGGGCGAGCCAGGCCCCCCAGACGAGCGCCACGCCCACCGGAAGGGCCAGAAAGCCGGGGCGGATCCAGGGCTCATGCGCCTCCCGGGGCGCGAGATTCCCCCGCGTGGTGCCCGCGTAAGCCAGCAGCCCCGTGGCGGTGAGGAGGGGCCAGGCCGTGAGACCGTCCCAATGGTAGGCGTGAAGGCCCATCACGAGGCCGTTCTGGATGAGGAGGATGCCCAGGTAGACCAGGAGCGCCGTGGGCAGAGGGCGGAGCGAGGGCGCGAAAGTGTCGGAGAGGTCCACGGAAGCCGGGAGCAGCACAGCCAGGGCCGCCACGACAGAGAGCAGGTCCAGCAGGAAGGTGAGGTTCACCGGGCCGTAGGGGCCCCGGAGGTTGATGAAAGCATCCAGCAGCCCAGGCATGGCGGTGAGCAGCACGAAGAGGAGGCTGCCACTCACGATGAGCCCGCCGAGCCCGCGCTGGACGCGGGCCAGGGCGCCAGGCCGCTCCGAAGGCCAGGTGGTGAGCCCCACGATCAGGAGCAGGCGCGAAATGACTTCCAGGGAATTGCCGAAGGTGGCGGCCCACATGCGAGCCCCGGCCGTGGGCAGGACGCCGCTGGCCCCCAGCAGGATCACGGGACCCGTCAGAAGGTTCGAGAGAGCTGTCACGAAGAGCGCGAGGCCCGTCCATCTCCAGGCGGAGACGGCAGTCGCGTCCGCCCACTGGGCGCGGCGCAGGCAGGCGAGACCGGCCCAGCCCAACCCCAGGCCCAGCAAGGTCGCGAAGCAGATCTCGCCCCAGCGCCCGGGCAGACGGGGCAGGGTGAGCCAGGCGGCGATGGCCACCGCCGCTCCCACGGCGAGGGGGGAGACGGCCATCACGACGGGGGCGCTTCGACGAGAGCTGAGCATGGAAGGTTGTGTGAATCCTAGGCTTCCAAGGATGCGGTGTCGAGCGTCCATCTTTTTTTAACTGCAAGCGCCCGGAGCGCGGCCTTCGCGCCTTCCCAGCGCATCAGTTCCAGCGCCTCGGCGGGAACGCACCAGCGGAAGGTCTCGTGTTCTTCGAGATCCAGCCTCACGACCGCGTCCGGCGCCACTTCGGCATGGAAGCAGGTCTCCGTGTTGAAGCGCGGTCCAGGGTCCGGGAAGCGCACGATGGCCGGGTCCACCCAGAAACTGTGCGCGAGTTCCAGCGGCTCCAGGCGCAGGGGCGCGAGGCCCGCCTCTTCCATCAGTTCCCGGCGGCAGGCCTCTTCCAGCGTTTCACCTGGTTCCACCATGCCCGTCACGCTGGACCACCAACGCCCGTGACGGGGTTGCCGCAGCATCATGAGGATCTCCGGCCCCGACGCGCTCTCGCGCCAGGTCAGCGCGCCCACGCTGCGGCTGGGTTCCGCGACAGGTTGAAGGTCTAAGGCCAGCACCTCGCAGAGATGGCGCTGCAAGTGGTCCATGGCGGTTCCGAAGCTGGGGCAGGCGTCGCCGAGCAGGGAGTGAAGGCTGCACACGCCCTTGTCCGTAAAGCCGCAGGGCACGATCCAGCGGAAGTGAGGCAGGTAGGGATCCACATTGAAGGCGATGCCATGGGTGGTGATCCAGCGGCTGAGATGGAGCCCCACCGCCCCCAGCTTCTCCAGGCCTCGCGGCGTCTCCACCCAGATGCCCGGCGCGCCTTTCAAGCGGTCCGCCACCACGCCGAAATCCGCCGCAGTGCGGATCATGGCCTCTTCCAGCCCGCGCACGAGGCGGCCCACATCCTCGCGCCCGCCCGTGAGGTTGCAGATGGGGTAGACCACGATCTGGCCCGGGCCGTGGTAGGTGACTTCGCCACCGCGATCCGTCTCGTGGACACTCACGCCGTTGGCTTCCAGGAAATCCGGCGTGACAAGGACATCGGCCCGGGTGGCGTTGCGACCCAGGGTGAAGACCGCGTCGTGCTCCAGCATCACCAGCTGGTCGGGGCGGCCGCCTTCGCGCACGAAGTCCGCCAGCGCTTTCTGCAGCCGAAGGCCAGCGCCGTAGAAGACGCGGCCGAAGCGGCGCAACTGGGCGGGGCGGGGCGTGGCGAATCCGATGGGGCCCATGGCTCAGGAGAGTTTGTCGTCCGCCAGCACCTTGGCGGTCTGGGCTTCCCGGAACGCCTCCAGCCGTGTGGCCAGGTTTCTATCACTCAGCGCGAGGATCGAGGCCGCCAGGAGCGCGGCGTTGATGGCGCCGGCCTTCCCGATGGCCAGGGTCGCCACGGGGATGCCCGCGGGCATCTGCACGATGGAGAGCAGCGAGTCGAGGCCGTTGAGCGTCTTGCTCTGCACGGGCACGCCCAGCACCGGCAGCTTGGTCTTGCTGGCGGCCATGCCCGGCAGGTGCGCCGCGCCGCCCGCGCCCGCGATGATGATCTTGATCCCGCGCCCCTCCGCCCCTTCGCAGTAGCGGAAGAGCTTGTCCGGCGTGCGGTGGGCGCTCACGATCTCAGCCTCGAATGCCACACCCAGATCGCGGAGCGTGGAGGCCGCGTGCTCCATGGTTTCCCAATCGGATTTGGAACCCATGATGAGGCCGACGAGCGGGCGTTCAGGCATGAAGGTCCTTGATGACGGTCGTGCAGCGGAGGGCCGGAATAGAGGTCTCGCGTATCCGCGCAGCGGATACCGAGAAGATCAGACCAACCAGCGGCTTCGACATGGTCCCAGTCTACCCTGGAGTCATGCGCGTTTTGGTCGTGGGCGGCGGAGCCGCGGGGATGGTGGCGGCCTGGCGGGCCGCCCTGGGCGGCCATCGCGTGACGCTGTTGGAGGCCAACAACCGCCTGGGCGTGAAGCTGCGCATCAGCGGCGGCGGCAAGTGCAATGTGACCCACGCGGGCCCGCTGAAGGAAGTGCTGGGCGCGTTCGCGAAGGAGCAAGCGCGCTTCCTCCGGCCCGCCATGCACCGCTTCACCAATGATGAGGTCGTCGAGCTGCTGCGCCGCGAAGGCGTGGAGACCTACACCCGCGACAACGGCCGTGTGTTCCCGATGGACCGGCCCGGCAGCGCGGCGGCCGTGGTGGCGGCTTTTGAATCAGTCATGGCCCGCGCGGGTGCGGAGGTGCGGGTCGGCGCTCGCGTGACAGGCATCGAAGGTGCCGCGCCGCGCGTCACGGCGTTGCGATTGGGCGAAGAACGCTTGGAGGCGGATCTCTTCATCTTCGCCACAGGCGGTGCCAGCTATTCCGAGACAGGCACGCGGGGCGAGGTGCTGGGCTGGCTGCGGGGGCTGGGCCTGCCCATGCGCTCCTGGTTCCCCGCCCTGGCGCCCATCCCCTTGGCGAAGCCTCGCCCGGCCTGGGAAGGTGTCGCTTGGCGGGATGGCGAGTTGCTGCTGATGGCGGGGAAGGGCGGGCGCCGCCTGGCGCGGTTCAAAGGCGACCTCGTCTTCACCAAGACCGGCATCAGCGGTCCCGCCGCGCTGGAGCTGAGCCAAGCCGCCGAGGACGCGCGGCTCGCGGGCGCGGCCTTCCTCGCCTACGCGCACGATGCCCGCTCCTTCGATGAGGTGGATGCCGAGGCCATCACAACCGCCCGGACCCAGCCCCATCTCTCCGTGCTGCGCTGGGTCCAGCAGTGGATCCCCGAGCGCTGCGCGGAGACGCTGCTGAAGGAGGCGAGCCTCAGTGAAGGTCAACGCCTCAAGGATCTGCCCAAGGATGCGCGGCGCGACCTCGTCGAGGCCATCACGGGATCGCCCTTGGGCGCGCCGGGCCCCGTGCCCCTCAGCCGTGGCGAAGTGGCGGCGGGCGGGCTGAAGCTCGAAGCCGTGGACCCGCACACCATGGCCGTGCGCGGCTTCGAGAACCTCCGCGTCTGCGGCGAGCTGCTGGATGTGGACGGTCCGGTCGGCGGCTACAACTTGCAGGCCGCGTTCAGCACGGGATTCGTGGCGGGGGAGATTCAGGGATGAGGTGGTGAGGGGAACCCCTCATCCCTCACTTCCCCCGGTTGCTGCTCCGGGTGTGCATCGAGTTGCCCTTGCCTTGGGCCTTGGTGTTCACCTTGGATTGGGGATTGGCAGAGGGCTTCGTTTGGGGCGCGGCCTTCGTCTTGAGGCCCGGGTCCTCGGCTTTCTGGACTTTGTCGAGGTTCTTGAGCAGGTCGGCGGGAACCAGCGGCTTGGTCATGGGGATCTCCATTGAGCCGCTCTACGCGGGCTGATGTTCCCAGCTTACGCCGAAGTGGCCCAGGATGGCCGCGCGCTCGGCGCGCTCCTGCTCGGCGATGCTCGCGTAGGGATGGCGGAACACCACGCGGCGCACGCCGCGGCGCACGAGAGCGCGGGCGCAGGTGAGGCAAGGCTCGTGGGTCACATAGGCCGTCTGCACGGGGCCGTCGCAGAAGCCGAGGGCGTTCTCCTCCGCGTGGCTCGTGTGCAGGCAGCGCTGGCCGGGATTGCAGGTCTCCGGTGTGCAGTGGGGCATGCCCGGCAGGGCGCCGTTGAAGCCCGCGGCCGCGATGCCCCCATCAGGCCGAAGCAGCACCGCGCCCACCTGCAGGCGGCAGCAGGTGCCCAGGCGGCCCAGCTCGAGCGCCATGTTGAGGAAGACCTCGTCCTTGAGCCGTGCGCGTTCCATACCTGACCTATGTTTGCACGCTTATACTGCCTGCGCCCCATGACGAAGCTCCTCAGGCTGCTGCTGGTTCTCGCGGTCCTGGCCGGATCCGGGGCCGGGGCCTGGAAGGCCTGGCGCAGCTACGAGGCCCGACGCTCGCCGCGGATCCTGATGCTCGATCCCGCGGTGGCGGGCATTGATCGCGATTGCGCCATGGGGCTCGGACGCCTGCTCCGCGATCAGTTGGAGGTGTCGTCGGCCTCCACGGTCATCGTCCTTCCGCGGGCGCTGCCGCCTGATATTCCGCCTGGCGACCTGCTCCTGCGCTTCTCGGGGCACCGCGAGGGGGGCTCGCTCTCTCTCCGCGCCGAGTGGATCGCGGCAGGGAAGCGGGGGAGCGGCGCGGCTTGGACGGTCTTCGAAACACCCATGACGACGCCCGCAGAGGCCTTCCGCCGTTTGGAAGGAGGCCTGCCCGTGCCCTCGTTTCATTCCGGCGCGGGAAGCCTGGTGCCCCGCGACTCCATCAGCTTCTGGGACCTGGCGCGGCAGACCTCCATCCAGGAGGATGTGGCCGCGGACGCGGACCTGGAGGCCTCCCGCAGTCTGGCGGAATCCGTGCCGGACAGCGCCGCCGCCTGGGTGAATCTGGGCGAGCACATCTATCGCAATCTCTGGACCCAGCCCGCGGACAGCGACCTTCCGCAGGCCCAGGCCATCCAGGCCTTCGACCGCGCCCTCGACCTGGTGCCCGGCTATCCCCGGGCGGCGCTCCTCAAGGGAATGCTGCTCGCGGACATAGGCGACCAGCGCGCGGCCTTGCGAACCCTCGCGGACGCCCGGGCTCTGCGCCCCCAGGTTCCGGATGTGTACAGCGGAATGGCTTACGCGGCGAGGACAAGCGGCCTTCTCGACGGAGCCTTGCGGTCGCTGACGGCCAGGAACCGCCTGACCCGCCCCTTCCATATCTCTGAGGACTGGTTCGCGGAGAACACCTATCTCTACAGCGGCCGCTGGGATGAATTCAGGAACAGCCTTCCCGGAAACCGCGACCCCCTCTTCCTCTTCTACAGGGGGTATCTGGACCTTGCGCGAGGAGACAGAGCCGAAGCTCTGACCTTGTTCGAGGAGGGCGCCGCGGACCGGCGGACCTCGCTCCCCTTCAGCGACCTCTGCACGGTCTATGCCCTGGCGATCCGGGGGCGCCAGGATGAGGCCTTGGGCAACCTGAAGGTCTTCGAGGAGGAGCGGGGCCGCCTGCGCATCCCGGACGGCGAGCTGACCTTCAAGGTGGCGGAGGCCTACGCCTTCCTGGGCCGCCCGGAGGAGGCGCTCACCGCTGCCGGCCGCGCCTTCGCCCAGGGCTTCGGATGCCTCGCCTGGTACGAGCAGAGCCCGCTCTTCGCGCCCGCCCGCCACAGCCCGCGCTGGGAAGGCCTGCGGCAACACATCCGGGAGCGGCAGAAGTTTCTGGATGAGGCCTTCCCTCCGGATTCATTCGGATGAAAAAGGGGCCCGGACGGGCCCCTTTTCGCTCACCACAGAACAGCTTCAGATGCCGCCGGTCTCGATCTCGGGGCGGTAGGTGAGGCTGGCCTTGAGGTAGTCGCGGTTCATGAGGGCGATGTTCTCGAGCTGGATGCTCTTGGGGCAGGCGGCCTCGCACTCGCCGTGGTTGGTGCAGCTGCCGAACTCCTCGTCATCCATCTGGGCGACCATGTCGCGCACGCGGATCATGCGCTCGGCCTGGCCCTGAGGCAGGTGGGCGAGGTGGCTGATCTTGGCCGAGACGAAGAGCATCGCGGAGGCGTTGGGACAGGCGGCCACGCAGGCGCCGCAGCCGATGCATTCCGCGGCGGCCATGGCCAGATCGGCCTCGCCCTTGGGCACGGGGATGGCGTTGGCGTCCGGCGCAGCGCCCGTGTTGGCGGTGATGAAGCCGCCAGCGGCGATGATGCGGTCGAAGGCGGAGCGGTCCACCACGAGGTCGCGCTGGACGGGGAAAGCCTTCGCGCGCCAGGGCTCGATGACGATCTCGTCGCCGTCATTGAAACTGCGCATGTGCAGCTGGCAGGCCGTCGTGCGGTCGCGGGGGCCGTGGGGGCGCCCGTTGATCACCATGGAGCACATGCCGCAGATGCCCTCGCGGCAGTCGTGGTCGAAAGCGATGGGCTCGTCCCCCGCCTTGATGAGGCCTTCGTTGACTATGTCGAGCATCTCCAGGAAGGACATGTCGTCGCTGATGTTCTCGGCCTTGTAGGGCCTGAAGCCGCCTTCGGACTTCGCGTCCTTCTGGCGCCAGACGAGCAGGGTGAGGTTCATGGTCTTGGGCACGGCTGGCTCCTCACTTGTAGCTGCGGGTGGCGAGGTGGACATGCTCGAACTCGAGCGGCTCGATGTGCTTCTCCGGCTTCACGCCCTCGCCCTTGTATTCCCAGGCGGCAGCGTTGCAGAAGTGCTCGTCGTCGCGCAGGGCCTCGCCCTCGGGCGTCTGGTACTCCTCGCGGAAATGGCCGCCGCAGCTTTCGCGGCGCTCCAGCGCGTCCAGGCACATGAGCTCGCCCAGCTCGATGAAATCGGCCACGCGGCCGGCCATTTCGAGGCTCTGGTTCAGCTCCTCGCCCGTGCCGGGGATGCGAAGGTTGCTCCAGAACTCCTTGCGCAGCTCTCCGATGAGACCGATGGCCTTTTGCAGGCCAGCCTCGTTGCGGGCCATGCCGCAGTACTCCCACATGATCTTGCCCAGCTCGCGATGGAAGTGCGTAGGCGTCTCCTTGCCGCCGATGGCGAAGAAGCGCTCCGTGCGCGTCTTCACGGCGGCTTCCGCGGCCTTGGCCTCCGCGTGGTCCATGGCGGGCCGCTTGGCCGGGTTCTCGCCCACCAGGTAGTTGCCGATGGTGTAAGGGATGACGAAGTAGCCGTCCGAGAGCCCTTGCATCAGCGCGCTGGCGCCCAGGCGGTTGGCGCCGTGGTCGCTGAAGTTCGCCTCGCCCAGCACGAAGAGGCCTGGCACGGTGCTCTGGAGGTTGTAGTCCACCCAGAGGCCGCCCATCGTGTAGTGCACGGCCGGGTAGATGCGCATGGGGACTTCGTAGGGGTTCTCGTCCGTGATGCGCTCGTACATCTCGAAGAGGTTGCCGTACTTCTCCTCGACCTTGTGCTTGCCCAGGCGCTTGATGGCGTCCGAGAAGTCG
>DASRXV010000039.1:0-43689 GCA_035687325.1 Holophagaceae bacterium | reverse complement strand
AGGGCTTTTTCCTTGATCAACGGGGTGGAACTGGTAGACTAACCGTCTTGTGTCCGGGCCTCCCGGACCTGTATTCATCGAGGTTGCCATGTCCCGTCAGTGCGAGATCTGCGGCAAGAAGCCCCAGTTCGGCAACAATGTCTCCCATGCCCACAATGTGACCAAGCGCCGCTGGAATCCCAATCTCCAGACCGTCCGCGCCTGGGTGGGCCTGGCCCCCAAGCGCATCCGTGTCTGCACCTCCTGCCTGCAGGCGGGCAAGGTCTCCAAGGCCCCCCGCGGCCTTAACGCCGGCGCCAAGACCGCCTGATCGGCGCTTGCAAGATCCTGAAGAGCGGCCTCCGGGCCGCTCTTCTTTTTGGGATTGGGCGTTTAGGCTGAATGCATGCTCCTGGGCCTCGACACCTCCACGGAATGCCTGCACCTGGCGCTGGTGCGGGGCGAAGGGGTCTGGACGCGGCGGGAGGCCCTGCCCAAGGGGCATGGCCACAGCGAGCGGCTCCTGCCCGCCTTGGATGAGTTGCTGGCGGAGGCAGGCGCCACGGCGAAGGACCTCAGCGGCGTGGCCTGCTGCGTGGGACCGGGCGGTTTCACCTCACTCCGCATCGGCGTGGCCACCGCGGAGGGCCTGGCCCTCACGGGCTTGCCCACCTGGGGCTTCAGCGCCTTCGAGCTGCGGGCCGCGGCGCTGAGGGCCGCGGGCCACGCGGACCGCGTCTGGATCCTGCTGGACGGCCAGCGCAACGAGGCCTTCACCCAGCCTTGGGAGGCCCACGCCACGGACCCAGCGAAGAAGCTGCCCATCGCCGCGCTGCCCGATCTCATCGGAGGCGAGCCCTGGTGGGCGCCGGAGACCTTCCTGCCGAAATTGACGGCGCTGGATGGGGCCGCGCGCATCACGCTCGATGAGGGGGCAGCGACGCAGAGAGGGCTTGCGGCACTCACCCGCGCCTGCATGTCGCGGGAACCCGAGGCGCCGTTGCAGCCCTTCTACCTGCGGGAGACGGACGCGGAGCTGAACTTCCCCGACGCCGCCGCGCATCTGGACGAGACGCACCGCAAGGGCCTGGCCCGGTGAAGGTCGCGCGCCTCCACGGCCCCCTGCCCGACTGGCTGCGGGCGCTGGACGAAGGAGCCTTCGGCGAAGCCTGGGGCGAACCGGAACCTCATGAAGCTGTCTGGATGATCGAAGACGCCGCCCTCGCGCGCTGGTCCCTGGTGGAAGCGGCGAAAGAGGCGGAGCTGCTGCGCATCGCCGTGGACCCCGCCCGGCGCGGGCTGGGCCTGGCGAGGACGCTGCTGCAAGGCTGCGAAGATGAACTGGCCGCCATCGGCATTCGCGACCTGCATCTGGAAGTCCGCGTCTCCAACGCGGCGGCACGGGCTCTCTACGCGGGCGCCGGTTGGCGCGAATCAGGCCTCCGGAAGGGCTATTACCGTGACGGCGAAGATGCGGTCCTCTATGCCAAACGGCTAGTCTGATCGGCGATGCCCGAGCAGAAACGCGACCCCGAGCTGACCCGCCTCTACATCGGGGCCGGGCTGGTCGTGCTCATCGTCATGATCATCCTGGCCTACAAGACGACGGGGCTGCGGGTGGCCTCGGCGGGCATCGACGCGCCGTCGCGCTGGGCCCTCATCGCGCTGGGCCTGGCCAATGTGCTGGCCATCGGCTTCCTCCTCTTCATCGTCATCCGCAGCGTGGCGAAGCTCTACTTCGAGCGCCGCAGCGGCATCCTGGGCTCCCGGCTCCGCACGCGGCTGGTGCTGGCGCTCTTCGTGGTGTGCCTGGCGCCGAGCCTCATGCTCTTCCTTGTGGGGCGCAACTTCATCAGCAAGAATGTGGAGCGCTGGTTCAGCCCCGAGACGGAAGTGCTCATCCACGACGCCTCGGCGCTCGCGGCCCAGGCCAGGGATGGCGGGTCCGCGCGGCTGGCCTTCGGCGCAGGCCGCATCAAGGCCTCCGCCTCCGACGACTGCGGCCGCATCCGCGATGAATCGGGCCTGGACCTGGTGGCGCGGCTGGATCCCGGCGCGAAGGGTTTCAAGGTGGAGGGCCTCGACACCGCCCAGGGCCTGCCCTCGCCCATGCTGGAGCCCTTGCTCTCGCAAGCCTCCGCGACCGAGGAGGACACGCGCGGGACCTGGCTGCTCCAGGCGGTGGACCGCGGTGACGGCCGCTGGATCGGGGGGGTGTTCCTCGCGCCCGCGCAGCTCGTGCCGGTGCTGGCGGTGGAGCAGCGCGCGCGGGAGAGCGCCCAGCTGCGGGCGGGCCGCGACACGCTGGAGACGCTGCCGCAGCGCACCTTCCTCTTCCTGGCGCTGCTCACGCTTTTCCTCGCCATCTGGGTGGGCCTCACCCTCGCGCGCACCATCACGGATCCTGTGCGGGCCCTGGCCAAGGCCGCGCAACGCGTGGGCGCGGGCGACCTCCAGGTTGAGCTGCCCGTGACGGGCGAGGACGAGCTGGCCTTCCTCTCCGGCAGCTTCAACACCATGATCGCGGACCTGCGCCACAGCCGCGAGGCGTTGGTGGAGCAGAGCCTCAGGCTCGAACAAGGCCGCGCCTACCTGGACCGCCTGCTGGCCGCGCTGCCTGTGGGGGTCATGTCCTGGCGGGGGAACGGCGACCTCGTGAGCGCCAACGCCGCCGCGCGCCGCATGCTGGGCGCCGATCCCGCGATCCCGCCCGCCTGGCCGGAATTGAAGCAGGCCCCTTCCGTGGGGCGGTTGCCTGAGCTGGTGGAGCTGGCGCGGAGCGCGGGCCGGTCCTCTCAAGAGGAGCTGCGCCTGGGTCGCGAAGGCGAGAGCCGCGTTGCGCGCGCCATCATCGAGCCGCTGGAGGAAGGCGGCGTGCTGGCGGTGCTGGAGGACCTCTCCCAGCTGGCCAGCGCCGAGAAGCGCGCGGCTTGGCAGGAAGTGGCGCGGCGCATGGCGCACGAGGTGAAGAACCCGCTCACGCCCATCCAGCTCACGGCCCAGCGTCTGCTGCGCCGGGCCCGAGAGGACAGGCTGGACGCCGACACCGTGCGGGGCGGGGCGGAGACGATCCTGGGCGAAGTGGCCAGCCTCGCGCGGCTTGTGGACAGCTTCTCCCGCTTCGCCAAACTGCCGGCGCCGGGCTTCGCGACCTGCGACGCGGGCGATCTGGTGCGCCATGTGGCCTCGCTCTACGGGCCCAACCATCCCCGCATCGCCTGGCGCGTGGAGATCCCGGAGGGCCCGCTGCCTGCGGAGTGGGACGCCGATCTCGTGAAGGCCGCCCTCATCAACCTGGTGGACAACGCCGTGGGTGCGCTGGAGGGCCGTGACGACGGCACCGCCGCGTTGCGACTGGAGAAGCGGAACGGCGACTACCTCCTCATGGTGGAGGACGACGGGCCCGGCGTGCCCGAGGAGACTCGCGGCCGGCTCTTCGAGCCTTACTTCAGCACCAAGCGCAAAGGCACGGGCCTGGGCCTCGCCATCGTCCGCCGCACCGCAGAGGATCACGGCGGCGAAATCAGCTATGAGCCGCTCGAACCCGGATCGCGCTTCGTGATGCGGCTTCCGGCGAAGGCGGGGATCTGAGGCTTTGCGGTAGCCGGTAGTCGGCTAATAACGCAGCACGCTGAAAACGGGCAGGCCGCTCAGCTTCTCCCGGCCCGGCAGATCGCCCAGCTCGATGAAGAGCGTGAGCGCCACAGCCTGGGCGCCGGTCTGCTCCACCAGGGCCCGCGCGGCCGCGGCGGTGCCGCCGGTGGCCAGCACATCGTCCACGATGAGGACGCGGTCGCCGGCCTTGAAGGCGTCCCGGTGGATCTCCAGGCCGTCCGTGCCGTATTCGAGACCGTAGTCCTCGTGGAAGGATTCGCGGGGCAGCTTGCCCGGCTTGCGGGCGGGGACGAAGCCCAGCGAGAGCCGTTGCGCCAGCGCCGCGCCGAAGATGAAGCCGCGGGATTCGATGCCCATCACATGGGTGGGCTGGAGCGTGGCAACCGGCTCCGCCATGGCCTCCACGGCCTCGCGGAAGGCGGCCGGGTCGCTGAGCAGCGGCGTGATGTCGCGGAAAAGGATGCCGGCCTTGGGGAAGCCGGGGACCGTGCGGACGAAGGCGTCGAGGTTCATCGTTGGATCTCGTAGGGAAAGGGCAAAGATTGTGCCCCGGTTCCCTGGCCCGCGTCCACCTCCCAGTCCAGGTCCGCCACCCTCGCCTGGGGCGGGCCTTCGGAAAGCCGCGCGCGAAAGGCTTCCAACGCGGCCGTCTCCCCTTCCGCTTCGCCGCTCACGGCCCCGTCCGGATCGTTGCGGACGAATCCCGAAAGTCCCAGCGCCCGTGCCTCTTCCCGCGCCCACCAGCGGAACCCCACGCCCTGGACGCGGCCCTCCACGCGGAAACGCGCCTTCAAGCGCGGCCTCCGAAAGTGCGCTCGAATTCCTCGCGCCGCGCCAGCACATCCGCGCTGGTGAGATCCAGGTGCAGGGGCGTGACGCTCACCCATCCGTCCAGGGCCGCGCGGCCGTCACTCCCGGGGGTGCGGGCGTAGACGGGGCCCGCGTCGCCGCCGATCCAGTAGTACGGCACGCCCCGCGGGTCCATGCGCTTCTCCACGAGGTCGAGGTACTGGCGTGTGTCCTGGGCGCAGAGCTGGAAGCCCTTGGGTTCGCCCTTGGGGAAGTTCAGGCTCCAGATGCGGTTCGGCGGCAGGGGCATGGCCTCCCAGGAGCTGAGGAACTTCTCGATCCAGGGTTCGATGAGATCCAGCGCGCCCTTGGGATGCAGGCTGAAAGCGGCGGCCCTCGCCCCTTGCAGCGCGCCTTCGAACGCCGCTGCCACGGTGCCGGAATAGAACACATCCTCGCCGAGGTTGAAGCCGTTATTCACGCCCGACAGCACCCAGTCCGGCGTGCGGCCCAGCAGCTCCTTGCAGCCCACCAGCACGCAGTCCACGGGCGTGCCGTCGCAGGCGTAGCGGTCCGGGCCCAGCTCGTGGAGGCGGAGGATGTCGTGGAGCGAGAGCGCCGAGCTGATGGCGGAGCGGTTGCGGTCCGGCGCGATGGTGACGACCCGCCCGAAGCGTGAAGCCACCTGCCCCAGCATCGCCAGCCCCGGCGCCCACAGGCCGTCGTCGTTGGTGAGGAGGATGAGGCGTTCGGGCATGGATCCATTCTAATGGCTGGAACCCCATGGCCAGGGGCTTGAGGCCTCACGTTAAGATGGCCCTTTGGCCCTGCGGCCGCCCGAAGGCATCCATGACCTGTCTGAAAGGGGAATCTCCGCGATGCGAAACCTCCGCGTCCTCCTCACCGCTCCTGCCATGGCGCTGATCGCCGGCGCGGCGTCCGCCGCAGTCCCTCAGGCGCGACCGGCCAACCCCTTCGCGAAGGCCAGCGCGCTGCCCTTCCAGGCCCCGCCCTTCGACAAGATCACGGACGCCGATTTCAAGCCTGCCATCGAGGAGGGCATGCACCTCCACATGGCGGAGATCCGCAAGATCGCGGACAACCCCGCCGCGCCCACCTTCAAGAACACCATCGTGGCCATGGAGCGGAGCGGGCAGATGCTCACACGGGCGGGCATGGTGTTCGGCTGCCTCACGAGCGCCAACAGCGACGACGCCCTCCTGAAGCTCCAGGAGAAAGAGGCGCCGAAACTGGCCGCGCACCAGGACGCCATCTACCTCGACACCAAGCTCTTCAAGCGGGTGGAGGCCATCTACGCCAAGCGCGACAAGCTGAAGCTCGATGCCGAGTCGAAGCGCCTGGTGGAGTACGACTACCAGCAGTTCGTGAAGGCCGGCGCCCGCCTCTCCGACGATGGCAAGGCCCAGCTGAAGAAGCTGAACGAGGAGGAGTCCACCCTCGATTCGCAGTTCAACAACAAGCTCCTGGCCGCGGCCAAGGACGGCGCGCTGGTGGTGGATGACAAGGCCAAGCTGGCCGGGCTCTCCGACGCCGAGATCGCCGCCGCCGCCCAGGCCGCCAAGGACCGCAAGCTGGACGGCAAGTGGGTGCTCACGCTCCAGAACACCACGCAGCAGCCCCTGCTCCAGGACCTCACGGACCGCGCCACCCGCGAGGCGCTCTTCAACGCCTCCTGGAACCGTGCCGAGAAGGGTGATGCCAACGACACCCGCGCCCTCATCGAGCGCCTGGCCCAGCTCCGCGCAGAGAAGGCCAAGCTCCTGGGCTTCCCCAACTACGCCGCGTGGCAGCTCTCGGACCAGATGGCCAAGACGCCGGAAGCGGCCATCAAGTTCCTGCAGGCCCTCGTGCCCGCCGCCACCGCGCGCGCCACGGCCGAGTCCAAGGACATCCAGGCCGTCATCGACGCGCAAAACGGCGGCTTCCAGGTGCAGCCCTGGGACTGGGACTTCTACGCTGAGCAGGTGCGCAAGGCGAAGTACGACCTGGACGAGAGCCAGGTGAAGCCTTACTTCGAGCTGAACCGCGTGCTGCAGGACGGCGTCTTCTACGCCGCGAACCAGCTCTACGGCCTCACCTTCAAGGAGCGCCGCGACCTGCCCGTGTGGCAGCCCGATGTGCGCACCTTCGAAGTCTTCGACAAGGACGGCAAGCACCTCGCGCTCTTCTACTGCGACTACTTCAAGCGCGATAACAAGAACGGCGGCGCGTGGATGGATGTCCTCGTGGGCCAGTCCAAGCTCCTGGGCACCCAGCCCGTCGTCTTCAATGTCTGCAACTTCGCCAAGCCTGCCGCCGGCCAGCCCGCGCTGCTGTCCTTCGACGATGTGGTGACGATGTTCCACGAGTTCGGCCACGCCCTGCACGGCATGTTCGCCAGCCAGGAGTACCCGAGCCTCTCCGGCACCGCCACGGCGCGCGATTTCGTGGAGTTCCCCTCCCAGTTCAACGAGCACTGGGCCACGGACCCCAAGGTCTTCGCCCACTACGCCAAGCACCACAAGACCGGCGAAGTGATGCCCCAGGCGCTCGTGGACAAGATCAAGAAGGCCGGGAACTTCAACAAAGGCTACGCCATGACCGAGCTCATCGCCGCGGCCCTGCTGGACCTGGACTGGCACGCCCTTCCCGCCGGCGCGCCCAAGCCGGACGCGGACAAGTTCGAGATGGACGCGCTCACCAAGGACAAGATCAATCTCAGCTATGTGCCGTCCCGCTACCGCTCCAGCTACTTCCTCCACATCTGGAGCAACGGCTACTCCGCGGGCTACTACGCCTATCCCTGGACGCAGATGCTCTGCGACGACGCCTTCCAGTGGTTCAAGGAGAACGGCGGCCTCACGCGTGCCAACGGCGACCACTTCCGCAAGATGGTGCTCTCCCGCGGCAACACCGAGGATCTGGGCAAGATGTTCCGCGACTTCCGAGGCGCAGATCCCAGCGTCGAGCCCATGCTGGAGAACCGCGGCCTGAAGTAGCGGCCCGCAGCTTCCGCCTGATCCGGCCCGCTGAAAAGCGGGTCGGCGTTTTTCACCGCTCGAAGAGCACGTCGTCCAAGGGACGGCGGCGCTCCCAGCCGAGGGTTTCGAGCTCCGGCACGGGCTCTTCTGATTCGGGCCAGCCCAGGCAGAGGTAGGCCACCCAGTCCCAGGTATCCGGCAGTTCGAACCTGGCGCGGAGGCCCCCCGGTTCCAAGATGCTCACCCAGCCCAGTCCGAGACCCTTCGCCCGGGCCGCCAGCCAAAGCAGCTGGATGGCGCAGACGGCGGAGTCCCGGGCGGTCTCGGGCTGGGTGCGGCGGCCCAAGGTGTGGCCCTGATCCGGATCGCGTTCCGAACAGATGAGGAGGTGCTCCGGCGCCTCGCAGAGGCCCGCCAGCTTCAACGCGCCATAGGCCTCGGCCCGCGCGCCGCCATAGGTGGACGCGGCGGCCTCGTTGCAACGGGCGAAATCCGTGCGCACGGCCTCCCGCAAGGCCGGGTCCAGGACCCGCACGAAACGCCATGGCTGGGACAGCCCCACGCTGGGCGCCAGGTGCGCGGCCTCCAGCACTTCCCGGAGAAGCGCGCCCGGCACGAGGTCCGTCCGGAACCGCCGCACATCCCGCCGCAGGCGGAATAGGCGCAGCAGCTCGGCCTGGAATGGGGCGTCGAAAGGATCCACCTCCCCATGATGACAGCCGACCCCTCTGGCTCAGATCGCCATGATGTTGTAGCCGCCGTCCACATAGAGGACCTGGCCAGTCACGCCGCGGCCCATGTCCGAGAGCAGGAACAGGGCGCCGTCGGCCACTTCCTCCAGCTCCACCAGCTTGCGCAGGGGGGCGTGGGCGCGGTGGTGGTCGAGGATGGTGGAGAAGCCGCCGATGCCGCTGCTGGCGAGTGTCTTGATGGGGCCGGCGCTCAGCGCGTTCACGCGGACGCCGCCGGGACCCAGGTCGCTGGCCAGGTAGCGCACGCTGCTCTCAAGGGCCGCCTTGGCCACACCCATCACATTGTAGTTGGGCATCACGCGCTCGGAGCCCAGGTAGGTCAGGGCGATGATGGAGCCGCCGCCAGCCATCAGATCCTTGGCGCCATGGGCGAGGACGGGAAGGCTGTAGGCGGAGACATCCAGTGCCACGCGGAAATCCTCCCGGCTGGTGCTCACGAAATCGCCTTCCAGCGCTTGGCGCGGCGCGTAGGCCACCGCGTGGACTAGGAAGTCCAGCTTGCCCCACTTGGACTTGAGCAGGTCGAAGCCCGTCTTCACCTGGGCATCGTCGCTCACATCCATCTGGAAGAGGACCGAATCGGGGATCTCGGCCGTGAGCTCCTTCACATTCTCGCCCAGGCGTTCGCTCTGGTAGCTGAAGGCCAGCTGGGCGCCCTGCTCGTGGCAGCGCTGCGCGATGGCCCAGGCGATGGAACGCTTGTTGGCCACACCCACGATGAGACCGCGTCTACCCTGCATCAGCATGGAACTTCCTCCGGGTCGGGATGATCCACCACGATAGCGGAAGGGGGCGCCTTGCCTCAAATGGCGGGCTAGACTGGGGGCCGATGATCCTTCGCCACGCGATGCTTCTTCCCCTGTCCGCCGCGCTCATCGCGCAGGCGCCCTCCGCTTTCCGCGCCGATCTCGAACAGGGCCACTACCTCAAGGTCCAGGCCGCGGCCCAGGCCCGGCTTGCGCAGGATCCGGGTGACGCGCCCGCGCTCGCCGCGGAGAGCCAGGCGCTTTCCAGCTTCCAGCGCTTCGATGAGGCCTACGCCGCCGCGCAGAAGGCGCTGGAGCTCAAGCCCAACCTGCCGGACGCCCTGATGGCGAGGGGCCTCGCCCGCGCGGGCACGGCCGTGCAGCAGCGGAACTTCGGGTCGCTCGGCAAGATCGGCGACGCCATGGATGATCTCGACGCCGCCACCAAGGCCGACGGAACCCTGGTCACCGGCTGGATCTCACTGGGCCTCGCCTACCAGCAGCTGCCCGGCATCCTGGGCGGCTCCACGCGCAAAGCCTTGCGCTGCGCAGACAACTTGCGCAAGGTCTCGCCTGCCAAGGGCGACGCGCTCCGGGGCATGGTGCTGGCCATGGACGACCGGTGGAACGAGGCCTTGCCCTCTTTCGGCCGCGCGCTCGCTGCCGCGCCGGGGGACGCCCAGGTGGTGGCCATGTACCTCCAGGCCCTTGATGACAAGGGCGCGCGCAAGACTCTGGGCGACGCGGCGTGGAAGCAGAAGCTCCAATGGGAGGCCACGCGCCTGCTGCCTTCCGTGAAGACCCAGGCCCGCGGCGTGGAGGCTGTGGCCGAATGCCTGCTGGACGGCGACCAGCCCGAGCAGGCCTGGAAGATCTGCGCCGATGGCCTCAGCGCCGTGGAAACCCCCAGCATCCTTCGCCTCGAGCTGGGCAAGATCGCCGCCCGCGCGGGCATCCATCGCGAGGAAGGCCTCGCCTACCTCGACCAGGTGACCGCCCAGCCCCTCGAAGGCGGGACGGCTGGTTATTCGGGCGCCTGGTGGCGCAAAGGCCAGATCCTTAAGGATCTCGGCCGGACCGCGGACGCCAAGGCCGCTGCACTCAAAGCCCTGAGCTACGATCCCAAACACCCTGGTGCGAGGAAGCTGCTCGAGAGCCTGGGATGAGCGAAGAGTTCCAGCCCGGGACTTCCGGCCAGGCCTGGAAGCGACGCGCCCTGTGGCTCCTCAAACTCGGATTCACGATCCTGTTGCTGGCCCTGGCCTTCCAGCATGTGCCCCTCCGCGCGTTGGGAGATGCCTGGAGCCGCATCCGCATGGGATGGGCGATCGGCGCGGTGATCATCTATGTGCCGCTCTGCGTGCTCGCGGAATCCGCCCGGCTCTGGGCCGCGGGGCGACGGGTCGCCGCCCCTCCCTTGACGATCCGGGAATGGGCCTCGGCCTTTCTCGCCAGCCGCCCTTGGTTCTACCTGCTTCCTGCCTCCGCAGGGGCTGACGGCATGGTCTGGTACCACCTCCGGCGGAAGGGTTGGAGCCATGGAGGATGCGGCTACACCCTGCTCTCCGTGCGTTTCTGGGGACTCGCGCTCTGGGCGCTGATCGCTGGCATGTCGCTCATCATGGCGCCAGAGACGGGCGGGATTCTTTCCGGCATCCCCCCGTGGTTGATGTCACCTCGGCTCTGGCTCGCTGGCGGCTGCATCACCCTGCTGGGATGCGCCCTGGCTCCCCACTGGCTGGCACGCAAAGAGCATGTGGATTTGAAATCTGCGGGTCCGGCCGATCCCTTCCTCCATCTCAGCCTCACCGTCTTCTCTGCGCTCATCGCGGCCGCCAGCGTATGGATGGCCGCGCGAGCTACCGCCTTACCATTCGGGCTTCTCACCTGCCTGGGGCTCTTGGCCTGGCTCACTTTCGCCATGGCCCTCCCCATCTCGCTAGGGGGGCTCGGGCTCCAGGAGGCGTTGGTGCTCCGATTGGGCCTGCCTCTGGGTTTGCCTGCGGCGACACTCCTGGCCTTCTCCGGGATCGTGCATCTGATGCGCGCGATTCTCGCTCTCACCGGTGGCCTAGCTGCCATTAAAGGGGATCCCATTCCTCCTGGTACTCAGGCGGCTTCGAAAAAACCGGTCGAGCAGCCCCCCCAACGAGGGGTCCATCCAGACTCCCGGGCATAGAATGTGCAACAGGCCAAGTCTGGCCATTGATGGGAACCTCATGCCTGGAAAGAGGACAGCGATACTCCAGTCCAACTACATCCCATGGAAGGGGTATTTCGACATCATCAATGGAGTGGACGAGTTCATCATTCTGGATGAAGTGCAGTACACGAAGAACGACTGGCGGAACCGGAACCGGATCAAATCCAGCCAAGGGCCCTTGTGGTTGACCATTCCGGTGTTCCACGACCTCTCCCGGCGCATCGACGAGATCCGGGTCGCGGATCAGAATTGGCGGACCAGGCACTGGGCAAGCCTCTCTCAGAGCTATTCGAAAGCGCCTTACTTCAAGACCTACAAAGACAGGGTGGAACAAGCATACCTGGGCAGCGCTGAAATGATGCTCAGCAAAATCAACCACGACTTCATCGCCATGGTGGTCGATATCCTTGGAATACCCACCCGCATCTCCTGGTCCACGGGCATCGGGACCATTCCTGGCAAGACTGAACGGTTGGTGGACCTGTGCCGGAAAACGGGAGCCTCCGAATACCTTTCCGGACCCGCTGCCAAAGACTACCTGGACGAATCGCTATTTAATGACGCGGGGATCTCCGTGCGCTGGATGGACTATTCCGATTATCCGGAATACCGGCAGGTGCATCCTCCCTTCGAGCACGGGGTGAGCATCCTCGATTTGATTTTCAACCAAGGTCCCCACGCGACCAACTACATGAAGAGCTTCAAACGGCCATGAAACACTCCATTTCCGTCGTGACCACCCTCTACCGCTCTTCGGGATTCATCGAGGAGTTCTACCGGCGCGTGAAAGAGACGCTGAGTGTTCCAGGGTACGAGTTCGAGATCATCTTCGTGAACGATGGCTCTCCCGATGACTCGCTGCTTACGGCCCGGCACCTGGCGGAGGCGGATCCCAGTGTCACTGTCGTGGACCTGTCCCGGAATTTCGGGCACCACAAGGCCATGATGACGGGGCTGGCCTTCGCCCGGATGGACCTCGTGTTTCTCATCGATGTGGACCTGGAAGAAGCGCCTGAACTCGTCTGGAAATACCTGGAGGAAATGCGCCAGGACTCCCAGCTGGATGTGGTGTACGGCGTCCAGGACAAACGGAAGGGTTCGCCTTTCGAAAGGCTCTCCGGAGCCGTTTTCTACCGCCTGTTCAATTGGCTGTGCGAGGAGCGCATCCCCCGCAACATGTCGCTCTCCCGGCTGATGACCCGGAGGTATGTCCGGAGCCTCCTGCGTTATCGGGAACGCAATCTCTTCATTCCCGGGGTCTGGCACATCATGGGATACGCCCAGAAGGGTGTCCCCATCACCAAGACCTCCCGGGGGGAGTCCACCTACACCTTGAGGAAGAAGATCGCCCATTTTGTCAACGCCGTCACCTCGTTCAGCGACACCCCGCTGATCCTCATCTTCTACACAGGGGTGGGCATCTGCACGGCGTCCTTCGCCATGGCCTTCTATTTCATCCTCAAGAAACTCATCTACGGGGTGAGTTCCAGCGGATGGACCTCGCTGATCGTCACCTTCTCCGGCCTTGCCGGAATCATCATCCTCTTCCTGGGGGTCATCGGCATCTACCTGTCGAAAATGTTCATCGAACTCAAACAGAGGCCGCACACCATCGTGCGCGAGGTGTTCCGCCAGAATGACCAGGCCCATCCGGCGGGAGGGGTGGACGGCCTGGCCCGCCTCAGCCAGACTTACAAGTCAAAATTGCGCCGCGCCTGCGGAAGCGGAGAGTGAGTGATGCACACCACCGAGGAAGTCATCCAGGCGAACATCAAACTGCATACGCACCTGGTGGATAAATACCGGGATACCGAACCGCATTACCGCCCGGAGAACATCCGCCATGTCGACGGGATCATGGGCAGCCTGAGGCGGGAAGCTCCTGGCGGAACCCTGCTGGATGTGGGATGCGGCATGGGCTTCATCATCGACATCGCGAAGGGGCATTTCACGAAGATCCGGGGTGTGGATGTCACCCAGGCGATGATTGAGCGGGTGGACTGCGCTTCTTCGGCCTGCGACATCTCCGTGCAGCTGGCGCAAGTGGAACAACTCCCCTTCCAGCAGGACTCCTTCGACGCGGCGAGCGCCTATGCCCTTCTCCATCACCTCACCGACCTCGCGCCCGCCTTCAAGGAAATCTGCCGGGTCCTGAAGCCGGGGGGGGTCTTTTACAGCGACCTCGACCCGAACTATTACTTCTGGGAGGCCTTCAACAGCCTTCCGGAGAAGGGCCCTTACAGCGGGTTCGTGCAGCGGGAATTGAACGCCGTGAAACACAAGGACGACGAGCTCGAGGCGGATTTCGGAGTCGACCCCAAGTTGCTGGCCACCGCGGAGACCCTCAAACACGAGGGGGGCGGATTCAAGGAGGAAGACCTGAGGAAGATGCTCCTGGAAGCAGGTTTCTCGGATGTCTCCATCCGGTACTTCTGGTTCCTTGGGGAGGCAAGCGTCATCCACGGCGACCAGTCGGCCTGCGCGGATGCCCTGCGCGCCCACCTGATCCAGATGCTTCCCCTGTCCAGGCATCTCTTCAAATATGTCAGCGTGTGGGCACGGAAGTGAGCAGGGAGCGTCCGTGAAGGCTGCTGGCGGAGAGTCTTCCCGGAAAGACAGGATCGTCATCTACGGGGCAAGTTCCTTCGCCTCTTTGATGAGAGCCCATTTCGACCGCGAGGGGGGTTTTGAAGTCGCAGCGCGTGCTGTCGATCGCCCCTATCTCGCCGCAGCCGGGAAAGAAGGCCCCACCCTCGTTCCTTTTGACGAGGTGGAAACGGCATACCCGCCCGCCGAATACGCGATGTTCCTCGCCATCGGCTACCGGAACATGCGCGACAGGGAGCGGATGTTCCAGAAAGCCAAGGAGAAGGGCTATCGCCTGGTGAACCATGTGAGCCATGACGCGCGTGTCTGCGACCCCGAGGCCATGGGTGAGAACAATGTCATTCTCGGGGGCTCCATCCTCGAACCCTTTGTCCGGCTTGGCGACAACAACATCATCTGGTCAGGATCCATCCTCTGCCACGGGACACGGGTGGGAGATCATAACTTCTTCGCGGCCGGCACCATTTTAGGAGGCGAATGCGTGGTAGGAAACCGGTGCTTCCTCGGCTTTGGCGCCACGGTCACCGCTCACACGACCGTCGCGGATGAAACCCTCGTGGGCGCGCGCAGCCTCATCCTCCATGACACGGTGCCCGCCACGAAATACCTGGGAGCCCCTGCGCGAAGCTCGGGAACGCATGCCGAGCGCGGCATCGAAATCCTGGATTGAACGCCATGACCTTGAACACCCCCTGGGAAACCCCGAACCCCGAGACGCGGCTATGAAGATTTGCCCGCAATGCTCCAACGAGATCTCCGATTCAGGGTGGCTTTGCCCCGCATGCCACTGGAACGCCCAGTTTGCAGGCGCAATCCCGATCCTGGGGACTCGCCCCCCCGAGGAAGGTGAAGGATTCTCCGCGTCCTACTTCGAAGAACTGGCGAGTCTCGAAGCGGGGAATTTCTGGTTCCGCGCCAGGAACGAACTCCTGCTCTGGTCCGCCGAACAATTTCTCGGGAATGCACGGTCGTTCCTGGAGGTGGGGTGTGGCACAGGGTTTGTGCTTCAGGCTCTTCACAAACGGTTCCCTGACCTCGGGCTCACGGGATCCGAACTCTTCATCGAAGGCCTCGGCTTCGCCGCGAAACGGCTGCCCGGCGTCAACCTCATCCAGATGGATGCGCTCAACATCCCGTTCCGAGGGCATTTCGATGCCATCGGAGCCTTCGATGTCATTGAGCACATTGCAGACGACCGGCGGGCCCTTCAAGAGTTCCACAAGGCCCTGGCGCCCGGCGGCCGGCTCTTCCTGACGGTTCCCCAGCATCCTTGGCTTTGGAGCGTGAATGATGAACACGCACACCATCAAAGGCGATACGCCCGCCAGGAACTTTGTTCCAAGGTGCGCGACGCGGGTTTCGCGATCCGCAGGACCACATCCTTCGTGAGCCTCCTTCTCCCACTGATGGCCATGTCACGCCGGAAGCGCGACATGCAGGCCCAGTTCGATCCTCTGGAAGAATTCCGGATCGCCCCTTGGAAGCAACGAATCCTCGAGCGGATCATGCATGCCGAGCGGCTTTCCATCAGGATAGGGCTGCGGTTCCCCATGGGAGGCTCGCTCCTTCTCGTGGCCGAACGGTCCTAACCCCCTCCCGGAAGGCTCCCATGCGTCGATTCCTCTCCCGCCCTTGGCTTTACAAAGCCTTCAAGAAGGTGGTGGTCAGCGAGAAGCAGATGGAGCGCTTTGTCGCGCAGGCGATCCAACCCGAGGCCAATAGCAGGATCCTGGACATCGGCTGCGGGCCGGCGGACATCGTCGCCTTCCTGCCCTCCAGCTGCGCTTATATCGGCTTCGACGCGAACCCCGACTACATCGAGGATGCCAAGCGGGCTCATCCCCAGCGCAAGGACGCTTTCTCCTGCCAGATGGTGAAGGAGGCGACCCTGGTCGACCCCGGGACTTGGGACATCGTGATGGCCAATGGCGTGATCCACCACCTGGACGACGGTGAAGCCCTCCAGCTTTTCGCGATCGCCAGGAAGGCATTGAGGCCAGGAGGACGCCTTGTGACCTTGGACGGCGTCTACACGCCGGACCAGTCCTGGGCGGCCCGGTGGCTCATTTCGCGGGACCGGGGCCGCTTCGTCCGCACGCAGGCGGAATATGAGGATCTGGCGCGCCAAGTGTTCGACCGGGTGGAGCCTCATGTCGAGCAAGACTATCTCCGGATCCCGTACACCCACCTCGTCTTGACATGCTGGAACGGAGACGAAGCCTGAAGCGTCAGTTCTTGAAATAGTCCAGCACTGCTTCAATGACGGAATCCTGATCCTGCATGGACAGGTCGGACCACAGGGGGAGGCGGAGGAGGCAGTCGCTAAAGCGGTCCGAATGCGGGAGCGCTCCTCCCCGGTGTCTTCCTGAAAAATAGGGGCTCCGGTGCAGAGACTGGTAATGGAAGACCGCGGAAATCCCCCGCGCCTTCAGAAAAGCCATCAACTCCGTGCGGCGCTCCAAGCTATCCAGCACAAGGTAGAAGATGTGCCCGTTGTGCCGGGCGTACCCCGGGATTCGCGGAAGCATGACCTGCCCTCCCATTTCCAAAGGGGCGAGGGCATCCATGTACCGCTGCCAGACCTTCATGCGCTGGGAATGGATGGCCTCGAGCTCCTCCAGCTGGGCCCAAAGCACGGCGGCGGTGATGTCGGGGGGCAGGAAGCTGCTGCCCACATCCACCCAGGTGTATTTGTCCACCTCCCCGCGAAAGAAGGCGGCCCTGTTTGTGCCCTTCTCCCAGAGGATCTCCGCCCGGGCCGCCAAGGATTCATCGTTGACCGTGAGGAGCCCGCCCTCCCCGCACTGGATGTTCTTGGTCTCATGGAAGGAGTAGGTCCCCAGGTCTCCCAGCGCGCCCAAAGGGCGCCCTTTGTAGAACGCTTCCACGCCTTGCGCCGCGTCTTCGATGATCCGGATGCCCTTGGGGGCCGTGATAGACCGGAGATCGTCCATGTCCACCGCCACCCCCGCGTAGTGGGTGACCGCCACGGCTTTCGTCCGGGGAGTGATCCTCTCGGAGATGCTCTCCACGGAGACATTCGGATGGCATTCCATGGAGTCCGCGAACACGAGATCCGTTCCGCGGAGGGCGAACGCGTTGGCGGTGGACACGAACCCGAAGGAGGCGAGGATCACCTCGTCCCCGGGCCTCAGGTCGCAGAGCAATGCCGCCATCTCCAGCGCGTCTGTGCAGGAGGTGGTGAGCAGGGCCTTGGGGAATCCGTAGCGCTGCTCAAAGAAAGACTGACAGCGCCCTGTGAAAGTGGAATTCCCTGAGGTTCGCCCGCTGTCGAAGACATCTTTGATGAGTTCCAGCTCCCGGCCGGTGAAGTGGGGGTGATTGAAAGGAATGAGCATGTTTCCCCTGGGAAGGCAGGACCGGGCGTTCAATACCAGTTTATGAAGACTCTGTCGGCGTCTCCGGGAGGGAGCACCGGCGATTGCTTCAGAACAGGTCCCAGCCATGTGATCTTGAGCGAGGCGTCGGCCTGGAAGGCGAACGAGTGATTGCCCACAGGCAGCGAGAGCACCGCCGGGAGGTTCAACGCTTGCCCGTCCATCTGAACGGCTGGACGAACCCCGACGTGGTTCTCGGCCAGGACGGATACCTCGTACCTCCCCGCCCGAAGGCATTCATAGGTTGGGTTCGGGCCCTTCAACGCGCCCCCAAGCACATAGAAATCACCGGCAAGCCCGAGGTAATGGGCCTGAATGAAACTCACATCCTCGGGACGGAGCCAGACGAACCGGTAGCTGGGAATCACGACTGGAGCCGGGTTTTGAGCCAGCATTTGAGCCAATCCGGGAAGCCGCCCCTCGTAGATCCTGTTCACGATCAAGCTGTGGAGAAACCACTGGTATCCCGCGCTTTTCCGGGACGCCACCAGCCCAGAAGCGTCATAAACACAATCCCTGGCAGGATCAGTGAGGGCCTCGGCGGTGGCCATGAGCAGTTGTTGCCGATCATTGGAGAAATCCAGGTGCCGCAGAGTCGATTTAACGAAAGGGGTCATATGAGTGAAAAGGACGACCATGATGGCTAGGCGGGTCATCGTCGGAGACAGCGTTGAACCCTCGCACGCCACAACGAGCCATCGCACTGAAAGGATGAAGGCGAAAGGAGTCAGCAGAACGAGGTTGTAGGGATAAGGAGCAGGATTGGCCAGGAGCGCCAGTAGCGCGACGCAGAGGAACAAGGTTTCAGGGAAAACGCCGCCCCAGACATTTGGCGCTTGCCTCTCGGAATTGAAGTGGGAGAAATTCCACACCAAGGCAGCCACGCCCACGCCCAGGAGCAAGGGAGCTTGGAAAATCAGGCGGGCCAAGGTGTCCCATGGCCCGAAACGGGAAGCGCCATCCGAGGAGAAGGAGAGGGCCATCCGGATGCCCTCCATGAATGTGGACAACTGGCCGCTCCACTTGAAGGCCAGCGCGACCAGGAGGCCGGCCGCCAGGAACCCCAGGAGCATGAGTAGAAACACCCGCAATCGCTTGCCCCTCAGCGGGAGCGGCGGGACGACCATGACGATGGCCCCGAGAGGGACCCAATAGATGAACGCCTTGAAGGTCGCGAACTGCATGATCGCGGCCAGGGCCCCTAAGGCGAAGGGGAGGAACCAGGCCGGGCCTCGTGGGTTTCGAAGGAGGTTCCAAGACAACAGGAGAAAGAGGAGCACCAGGTTGTCGTGCCGGATCTCAAACCCGTAATCCCACAGGGGAGCCAAAGTCGCCGCGCCCAGCAGCACCCAGATGAATTTCTTGTCCTTCCATGGGATGCCGCAGGCTGTCGCGGTCAGCAGGGTGTTCAGCCAGAACACGAGGATCATGACCAACCGGGAGGCCGTGTACAGGCTTCCGGAATCCTGGAAGCGACCCGCCAGCCAGGTGAGGGGGAGCAGATGAAGCAGCTCGCTGCTGGAATAGAAATGCCCGCTCCAGCCTGATGCCAGGATTCGCGCGACATACACATTCTGGCACTCGTCGACCTGGTAGATCCGGTCCATCGCCAAGTAGATGGAGAACCCCGCCAAAAGAACCAGGAGGCAGATGCTTGTCGTTGATCGGGCCCAAAAAGACTGTGGCTGAGAATCGGTGTCCGGCATGCGTCGAACCTCACGGCGTTTCATTGACGGTTTCATGGAATCCAGGATGGTGGAAGGTCTGCTTCCATCTGGATCCGGCCTACAGGGTCAGGGCAGATGCATCTCTGCAGCTTCTCGGAGGGATGCGCCGCGTAATGTTCTCGGATCACCCTTGATTGGGTTTGTACAAGCGCTGGTCCTCAGGAAGAAAGAATTCTTCCATGGAGGCCGGAAGGCGTGTGTCGAATCCGATGAGTCGGCGGGCCTGGGGGCCGAGACCATCAGAGATCTGCGGGGGGATCAGCCTCACCCAGTCCATCCGCTGCTTCATGAAGGACCGGCAAGCATTCAGGGTCAGGCTATGGCGCCAGGCTTGTGAACGATTCAAGCCGGAGCGGTGGAACACCCGGGCGTTGAACAGGATGAGGCTGCCTTGGTCGCATTCGACGGAGACGCAATGCTGGTCGAAATACGCTCCAGACGGCGCAGAGGGACTGTGATGGGAACCTGGCAACAATTGGGTCCCCCCATTCTCCCGGCTGAAGGGGTCCAGCGCCCAGATCATGCCGAGGTTGAAGGTGTAGGCCGGGCTGAACCGCGGGCAGTCCACATGAACCCGATGGCCATAATTGGTTCCCCCAGGAGGGAGGGAGGAAGAAGTGAAGGCGTACATGATCCAGTGCTCGCCCAGGATCGGCGCGACCAGCTGCTGAAGGCGCGCGTCATCCAGAAGCCGGCCGAAGACCGGATCCCGGGCCAGGAGGTCGTGCATCAGATACTGATCGAGCCGGCTTTGCTCGCTCCCGGAAGGAGCATAGGCATCCACCGCGGCGCCCAGTTTGGCCTTGAGCCGCTCACAGTGTTCCGGCTCGATGAAATCCGGCACGACGCAGTAGCCCCCGGTCTCAAGGCCATAGAGAGCCTCTTCGATGGTGAGTGCGTCCAAAGAGGCCTGCTTCGCCATTGGAAATCCTTCTACGGGGTCGCTCTGATCCGATGCGCTGGACATGCCTTCGGTGTGAGCGGATGGCACCGCTGGTAATTGGATTGTTCCATCCTAACCTAGGCCGCCTTCCGGAGCGGCTTCGCGAAGAATGTGCGCCCGCCTGCGTTCCCCGGTATGCCTCATACTTTCGCTTCATCGATCCGGGAGACCCCCATGAAGGGCATCATTCTGGCGGGCGGCAAAGGCACACGCCTCCATCCGCTGACGAAGGTCACCAACAAGCATCTCTTGCCGGTGGGGCGTGAGCCCATGATCTACCACCCGGTGCGGCAGTTGGTCGGGGCCGGCATCCAGGACATCCTCGTTGTCACCAGCACTGACCACATGGGCGATGTCGTGGGATTGCTGGGGAGCGGAAAGGATTTCGGTTGCCAGTTCACCTACCGGGTGCAAGAAGACGCTTCAGGTATCGCCCATGCACTGGCACTCGGGGAGGGGTTCGCGGGTCCTGATTCGGTGGCCGTCATTCTCGGGGACAACATCTTTTCCCGCTCCATTCAACCGTTCATCAGCCGGTTCCACTCCCAGGACGGCGGCGCCCGGGTGCTGCTCAGATCCGTGGATGATCCCTCGCGCTACGGCGTGGCGGCCCTGGACGAACGCCATGTCATCGAGATCGAAGAGAAGCCTATGGAGCCGAAGAGCAACTATGCCGTCGTGGGCGCCTACTGCTTCGACAACCAGGTCTGGGACATCATCCGCGGCACCGCGCGCTCTGTCCGGGGAGAATACGAGATCACGAGCGTGAACAACGCCTACATCGCACGGAACCAGCTCCAGTTCGACATCTTCCAGGGCGCCTGGACGGACGCCGGCACTCTGGAATCCCTGGCGGAGGCCAATGCGATGCTTCTGGCCCAGGGCAACGCCATCCTCCCCGCCGAGTAAGCCATGGGACGCATCCTGATCACGGGGGGCGCGGGGTTCATTGGATCCAACTTCGTCCATTTCTGGCGGAACAGGCACCCCGGAGACGAGATCGTGGTGCTGGACAAGCTGACCTACGCTGCTGATCCGTCGCAGATCGAAGGACTTGAGAGCGTCCATCTCGTCCAGGGCGATGTCGCCGACGCGGCCAGGGTGAGGGAAGTCCTCGATGGCGTGGACCGCCTCGTCCATTTCGCCGCCGAGTCGCATGTGGACCGCAGCATCAGCGGCCCAGCGGAGTTCATCCAGACGAACCTCCTAGGCACCTTCACCCTGCTGGAAGAAGCCCGGCGGGCCTGGGCGGGCGACCCGTCCTGCCGTTTCCTCCATGTGTCCACCGACGAAGTCTTCGGTTCCCTGGACGAATCCGGGAAGTTCACATCGGACTCACCGTACCGGCCCAACAGCCCCTACAGCGCCTCCAAGGCGGGCGCGGACCATCTTGTGCGCGCCTACGGCAAGACTTACGGCCTCCCCGTGCTCATCACCAACTGCTCAAATAATTACGGCCCCCGCCAACACCCCGAGAAATTGATCCCCAAGGCCATCACGGCTCTCGCGGTCGGCAAACCCGTCCCGGTCTACGGGGACGGGCTGAATATCCGGGACTGGCTTTTCGTGGACGACCACTGCGAGGCCATCTCCCTAGCGGTGGAAAGGGGTCTGCCCGGCTCAATCCACCTGATCGGCGGCGATTGCGAGCTCACCAACCTCGACCTGCTGGGCAGGATCTGCGAGCGCCTGGACCGGCGCCTCGGCCGGGCCGCCGGCTCTTCCCGCTCCCTCCTCACCTTCGTCCCCGACCGCCCCGGCCACGACCGCCGTTACGCCATTGACACCACCGCCGCGAAACAGACGCTGGGCTGGTCCCCCCGCGTGTCCCTGGACCAGGGACTGGACCGCACGATCGCCTGCTACCTAGGCAAAGGGCCGAATTGATCGCCGCCCGGCGTCACCCAGGTGACGAGATAGGGCGGAACTCTGGGATATGGCTACCTTTCTAAGGCCCTGATTCGCCAAACCCCTTGCACTCTCACATGGACTTTCTAGACTGGGAGCCTATTCCCCTTCACTGGCACGGGGCTTGATTGGACAACCCCGGACCTTTTCCTCCTAGGAGACTCACATGAAGAAGCAGTCCGGCTTCACCCTCATCGAACTGCTGCTGGTGCTGGCGATCATCGGCATCATCAGCGCCATCGCGATCCCCGCGCTGCTCAGCCAGCGCGCCCGCGCCCGTGACAAGTCCGCCACCGAGAACATGGTCGGCCGGGTCGGTGACCTCGTCGGCCAGTGGGACCGTTTCCGCGAAGCGGGGCTCGCCTCTGCCGCGGCCGTCACCTCCATGCAGAACTACCTGAAGTCCACGACCTCCAAGGACAAAAACCCATGGAACACCACCGGCGCCTCCGCCGCCTTCAACACCACCATTGATACTGGCGGCGCTGCCACATCCGCTTCCACATTCGCGACCTATCTGGCTACCCTTGCTGCGAGTAAGGGACAGGTGGTCTTCTCCGTCCAATCTCCGGGCAAGCCTGCAGGCAACTCCGGCTACATCGGCGGTGCCGTCCTTCTGAACGCCTCTTCCACCAGCGACACCAAGCCTTTCATCCGCACCAAGGTGACGGCCGTCGAGTAGGGTCTCCTCCATGCCATGAAAAAAGGGGGCTTCGGCCCCTTTTTTCATGGCATGGCTTTTGTTTGTGATAGGGAAGTCGAGGGTCTTATGGAACGGATGCGCGGATTCACACTGATTGAGCTGCTACTAGTGCTCGCCATCATCGGCATTATCAGCGCCATCGCCATCCCGGCGATGCTGAGTCAGCGGGCGCGGGCCCGTGACAAGGCCTCGGTGGACCACCTAGCGGGCCGTGTGGGGGATCTTGTGGGTCAGTGGGACCGTTTCCGGGACCGCGGCATGACCGGATCGGCCTCCGTCACTTCCATGCAAAACTACCTCACGGCCACGGCCACCAAGGATCTAAACCCCTGGACGACGGCAGGCGCGTCCACCGCTTACAACATGACCATCAACACCGCCATCACGGGAATGGTCACGGGTTCCGACTTCGCGGCAGCCCTGGCGGCACTGGCCCAGCCGACCAACAAAGGCCAGGTGCAGTTGGCTGTGCAGACACCTGGCAAGAACACCCCCGGGTTCGTGGGCGCCGCCGTCTACCTGCACGCCAGTTCCACGGCGGATGTGCTTCCCCACGTACGCACCAAGGTGACGAGCATCGAGTGAGTCGGCGCATTCAGTGCGGGGCCACGAACGGCTTCTCTGTTTGAATGGAAAGATGCCAGACTCCCGATCTTCCCTGACTCGCTGGCTCGGCGCGCTGGTCGCCGCCTTAGCCTTCCTGCTCTGGCTAGCCGCCATGGCGGGGCTCTACATCAGATACGGCGTTGTGAACCACTTCATCTCGGAGGGCGTGCGGGATCCCGCCACTGTGAAATTCACCCTCCATTCCTTTTTCATGGAGATCCTGCCCCTTTACGCGGGCGTGGGATTCCTGCTCTTCGTGCTCCAGATGGCCGCGCTGAAGGCGCTGCGGATCTGGACTCCCGCGAAAGATAGCTGGACCTTCCGCCATGCCTTCTGGATGACGCTCGGGTTGCTGGGCCTGGTCCACTGCATACTCTGGTGGCGAGTGCCGACCACGCTCTGGGTGATGCTGGGGATCAACCTCCTCCCGCTGGGATTCGCACCTCCCCTGCTTTTCGCCCTCTCCGGCCTCGCGATGGTGAAAGGCCTGTCCTGGTCGGAAACGGGGAAAGCGCGCAAAGGGTTGAGCCTGATGACCGGCGCCTTCCTCGCCTGGGGAAGCCTCTGGATCCCGCAGCGCCTGGAGCAGGCCATCTGGACCCCAGACCGGCCAGTTGGCCATCCCGCGAAGGTTCTCATGATCAGCCTGGACGGCCTGCGCCAGGATACCGCCATGGAAATGGGCTTCGACCGCGCCCACGGCTTCAAGTCCTTCAACGCCTACGCGGCGATCCCGGCCACCCGCCTGGAGTGGAGCATCATCTGGGGCGGGGACCCCCGCAGCTACTCGGTGGGCAACCTCTTCCCTTCCCTCGACGAGTTCGAAGGCAAGGCGCCCTACCAGATCCTCGACCTCATGAAACAGAAGGGCCTCAAAGCCCGCTTCTATATCGACGATGGCGGCACGGTGGGCTTGACGGACCGGGCGGATGAATTCGATGAGATCGGCATGCCTGCTTCCGGCTGGGAGAACTTCTTGAATTCCAACCTCGCCGTCCACATCCCCCTCTACGCGGCTTGGATGAATGTCCTACGGGTTTTCCCCACGACGACGCCCTGGACGCCGTTAGATCTCGGCTTGAAGGCTGCCCTAGGTCGTGGCCGGGGCGCGGATTGGGTCATGTACCACTCCTGTCTCGCCCATCAGCCGATCTTCCTCACGCGGGAGGAACTGGCGGCGATCTCGGGATGGTGGAAGCTTCCCATCGGCCGCATGGCGCCGCACTTCGAGACACCTCCGGATCAGGTGGTCGCCGCTTGGCGGCCCGAATACAATCCCTTCCTGGCCTATCGGATCCGCGTGAAGCGCATCCTCGACCAGTGGATCCAGCTTTGGGACACGCTGCCTTCTGATCCCGACTACGGCGCGGCCAGCCGCTTCCTCATGACGGACCATGGCGAGCGCTTCTACCACGCGACCGAGGAGATCCAGTTCGGCGGCGTACACGGGTACGGCCTGGATCCCTGGGAGGCCCGCATCCCCCTCTGCCTGGACGGCCCGGGTGTGGAGACTGGCATCGACGACAAGAAAGCGATCAGCCTCCTGGCAGTCCGCGACGCGATCGTCGGCCGGATCCTGGAAGACAAGCCCATCCGCCCCAGCGATCTGCTCAGCGCAGACGACGCACCGATGCGGATGCACGGCCTGAACTTCTCCGTGAGACCGGATGATCCGAAGGACTACCGGGAGATGGACCCTCATGAATTCGTGGAAGGCGTCCGCGTGCTCCCGGGCGGCGCCTGGTTCATGAAATATAAAAAGAGCCCTGAGGAGCGGGAGCAGGATTTGACTTACGCGGAGGCCAACGGAAGGATCTTGAAGGTGTTCCGCCCTCTCAAGCAAGGCGGCTGCAGGCTCTTCGTCTACGACGGCTACGATCAGGTCGCGATCCAGCAGCTGGACGAGGCGGCCTTTGACAGGGCAAAAGCCACCATAAATGAGCGCTTCCTTCGACCCTGGGACGCAAAAGCCACCGCTCCCTAGGACTGGGAGCTTCAAGGCCGGGCGGGCATCAGATCAATAAGTCGAACTCAGGGCGATGCCGCCGCTCTGGTCCATGGTCAGAACCTTAGGCGAGCCCGACTGCTTCGGGTCGTTGACGGTCAGGGTGTACCCGACCCCGCCATTGGTCACGGTGATGCTGTAATTCATCAGGGTCCCGTTCTTCAGGCTGAAGCTGGGGAGGAAAGTCGCGCTGCTCGGCACCCCGTTGGTCCATGTGACCGTGGTCCCACTGGCGGCGTAGACACCGGTCTCGGCTTTCCGGGACTCCATCTGCATGCCCAGAGCCACGGCATTGGCCTTGGCATCACCAATGACCCGGGCTCGTTTGCGCTGACCCAAGAAGGTGGGGATCGCGATTCCGCTGATGATGCCGATGATGGCGAGCACCAGCAGGAGTTCCACCAGCGTGAACCCGTGATCGCGCCGAGTCTTCAGATGGGACATATCGGACCTCCGAACCAGGAATAGCAGCAGGAACTACGCCAATCTCCCGTCTTAACTGTCGCTCTGCGAGAACACATTGGCCAGGTTGAAGATCGGCATGTACATGGCGACCACGATGAAGCCGATGATGCCGCCCAGGACCGCGATGATGATGGGCTCCATGAGGCTCGTGAGGCCCGCCACGGCGTTGTCCACCTCATCTTCATAAAAGTCCGCGACCTTATTCAGCATGGCGTCCAGAGCGCCTGTGGCCTCGCCCACGCCCACCATCTGAGTCACCATGGGCGGGAATACCTTGGTCTCCGCCAGGGGGGAGCTGATATTGCGGCCGGCTTCCACGGCATCCTTGGCTTTGAGGATGGCATTGGCCACGACCTGGTTGCCGGCGGTCCGGGCCGTGATGTCCATGCCCTCCAGGATAGGCACGCCGGAGGCGGTCAAGGTCCCAAGGGTGCGGCAGAAGCGGGCCACAGCCACCTTGCGAAGCAGATCGCCGATGACAGGGATCTTGAGCATGAGGGAGTCGAGCTGGAGCTTGCCGCTCACCGTCTTATAGTAATACTTCAGGGCAACCACGATGGCCACGATGAAGATGCCCACCAACCATCCATAGTGGACCAGGATGTTGGATAGCATGATGCAGACCTGGGTCGGGAAGGGCAGCGAGGAGCCCAGGCCCTCGTACATGGCGGAGAAGACGGGGATGACTTTCACCATGATCACATACACCACGATGGCGGCGATGCTGATGACCGCGATGGGGTAGATCATGGCGCTCTTCACCTTGGAGGCCAGCTTCACGGCCTTCTCGATGTAGATGGAGAGGCGTTGCAGGATGATGTCCAGGATGCCGCCCGCCTCGCCCGCGCCCACCATGTTCACATAGAGGTCGCTGAAGGCCTTGGGGTGCTTGGACAGCGCGGCCTGGAGGCTGGCGCCCTTCTCCACATCCTCGCGCACGGCCTCGATGACCCGCTTGAAACCCTTGTCCGCCTGCTGGGACCCGAGGATCTCCAGGCACTGCACCAGGGGGAGACCGGCGTCGATCATCACGCTGAACTGGCGGGTGAAGATCGCCAGGTCCTTGGCCTTCACCTTGCCGAAGCTCTTGGTGGATTTGGATTCCTGCGCCTTGATGGTGACCACTTCCACGCCGTTGCGGCGGAGGGTGAGGACGGCGGCGTCGCGGGAGTCGGAGACGATGACTCCGTCCTGGAGCTCACCCATCCGGTTCTTGCCTTTCCATGCGAATGCGGGCATCGGGACCTCGAGGACGGTTCAGGGCTGGGGTTCGGGTTCCAGGATAGGCGCCTTGGGTGGCTGGCGGAAGGCTAGCTGTACTTGATGTTGGGGTTGCGGCTGGCCATGCCGGGCGATCCGGCGGCAGGGGCGGCGGCCTGGGCCCGGGCGGTGGGAACGCCCGCGCCGCGGTTGATGAGCTCCCGCAGCTCGTCCTGGTTGCTGGAGTAGCTCATGGCCTGGTCCTGGGTGATCTCGCCGCGGATGGTGAGCTCCGCCAGGCTCTGGTTGAAGGTCTGCATGCCGTACTTCAGCTGTCCGGTCTGCATCATGCCGTAGATCTGGTGGATCTTGTCCTCGCGGATGAGGTTGCGGATGGCCGGGTTGGGGACCATCACCTCCAGCGCGAGGGCGCGGCCCTTGCCGCCGGCCTTGGGGATGAGGCTCTGGCAGACGACACCTTCCAGCACCAGCGAGAGCTGGGCGCGGATCTGGGACTGCTGGTGGCTGGGGAACACATCGATGACGCGGTTGATGGTCTGGACCGTGGAGTTCGTGTGCAAGGTGCCGAAGGTGAGGTGACCCGTCTCGGCGATGGTGAGGGCGGCCTCGATGGTTTCCAGGTCGCGCATTTCTCCGATGAGCACCACATCCGGATCCTGGCGGAGGGCGCTGCGCAACGCCTTCTTGAAGCTGTGGGTGTCCGCGTGGATCTCGCGCTGGTTCACCACGCAACGGCGGTGCTTGTGCACATACTCCACCGGGTCCTCGATGGTGAGGATGTGGAGGGGCTCCTCCGCGTTGATCTTGTCCACCATGGCCGCGAGGGTCGTGGATTTGCCGGAGCCCGTCACGCCCGTCACCAGCACGAGGCCGCGGGGCTTGTCGCAGAGCGACTGCACCACGGGGGGCAGGCCCAGCTGCTCGAAGCTGCGGATCTTCTCCGGGATGGTGCGGAAGACGCCGGCCGTGGCGCCCTGCTGGTTGAAGACATTGGCGCGGAAGCGGGCCACGCCCTGGAGGCCGAAGGAGAAGTCCACCTCGAGATCCTCTTCCAGGCGGTGCTTCTGCTGGTCGGTCATGACGCCGTAGCAGAGCCACCGGGTCTGGGCGGCGTCCAGTTGAGGGAGCTTCAGCGGCACCATGCGGCCATCGATGCGGATCTGGGGCACGGTCTCCACGGTGATGTGGAGATCGGTCCCGCCGTACTCCACCATCGTCTTCAGCAGCTGCTGGAGGGGGACGACATACTGGCTGTTGCTGTCGCTCATGGGATCTCCGGTGGGTTCCTGCGATGTTTCGAGGACGGATTCAGGAGACGGTTTCCCGGGCCACTTCCTCGACATTGGTCATGCCGCTGATGATCTTGTGGCAGCCGGAGCGGCGCATGGTGATCATGCCCTCCTTCACGCCCTGCTCGCGCAATTCGAGGGCGGAGGCGCCCGTGAGGATCATGTCCTTCAGGGTCTCGCTCATCTCCAGCACTTCGTAGACGGCCACGCGGCCCTTGTAGCCGCGCTTGCCGCAGACCTCGCAGCCGCGGCCGTGCATGATGGTCACGCCCTTGTTCACCTCGTCGTCCGTGAAACCGAACTTCAGGAGGGCCTCCGGCGGGGGCTGGTGGGGATCGGGCTCCTTGCAGTTGGCGCAGACGCGGCGGATGAGGCGCTGGGCCGCGATGACATTCACCGAGGTCGCCACGAGGAAGGGCTCCACGCCCATGTTCATGAGGCGGTTGATGGTGCTCGGGGCGTCGTTGGTGTGCAGCGTCGAAAGCACGAGGTGGCCGGTGAGGGAGGCCTTGATGGCGATCTCCGCCGTCTCGAAGTCGCGGATCTCGCCCACGAGGACGATGTTGGGATCCTGACGCAGGAAGGAACGCAAAGCGGCAGCAAAGTTCAGGCCGATCTGTTCCTTCATCTGCACCTGGTTGATGCCGGAGAAGTTGAATTCGACCGGATCCTCGGCCGTCATGATGTTGACTTCCGGCACATTCAGCTTGGCGATGGAGGAGTAGAGCGTGTTGGTCTTGCCGGAGCCCGTGGGGCCTGTCACCAGCACCATGCCGTAGGGCTTGGAGATGGCCCGGTCCCACCGGTCCAGGCTCTCCTGCTCGAAGCCCAGCTTCGTGAGGTCCAGCATCAGCTTCTCTGAATCGAGGAGCCGGCAGACGATCTTCTCGCCGAAGAGGCAGGGCAGGATGGACACGCGGTAGTCGATGACCTTCTGGCGCCCGGCGAGGTTCACGCGCAGCTTGATGCGGCCGTCCTGGGGCAAACGCTTCTCGGCGATGTTGAGCTTGCTGAGGATCTTGATGCGGCTCGTGAGCGCGTCCCGCAGAGTCAGCTTGGGCCGCATCACCTCCTGCAGGATGCCGTCGATGCGGTACCGGATCCGGTACTCCTTCTCGTAGGGCTCGATATGGATGTCCGAAGCGCCGCGCTTGATGGCGTCGATGAGCACCATGTTGGCGAGCTTGATGATGGGCGCGTCCTCGCCCGCCTTCGTCAGCTCGTTCAGGTTGACGCTCTCGCCCTCGTAGTCCCCGATGTCCTCGAAGTCGGCGTGGGCCTCCAGCTCGTCCTGCAGCGCGCCCAGGTCGATGTTGATCTCGTTCATGGCGGCCTGGTTGGCCTGGGCCACCGAAGCCGCGGATTCCTGCGCGGACTGCGACTGGGCCTGCGCGGCGGCCGCGCGGCCCGCCTTGCTGTGCAGCTCCACCTGGCTGGACCCGCCGTAGTACTTCTCGATGGCGCGCAACAGGCCCATCTCGCTGCTCACGACCGGGTCCACATTGTAGCCCGTGTGGAAGCGCACATCGTCCATGGCGAAGATGTCCGTGGGGTCCGCCATGGCGAGCGTCAGCACATTACCCGTGCGCTGTAGTGGCAGCACCTTGTGGCGGTTGGCCAGTTCGGCAGGGATCAGGGCGATGACGGAGGCGTCGATGGGCGGCCACTGCTCCAAGTCCGCCGCCGGGACTCCGTACTGCATGCCGAGGAAGCTGACGATGTCTTGGTCGGTGCAGAACCCCATGCGGACGACGATGCTCCCCAGCTTGCCGCCTTCGCGGCGCTGGGCCACCATGGCCTCTTCGAGCTGCTCCTGGGAGATCAGCTTGGCTTTGACGAGCAGTTCGCCCAGCTTGGTGACCAAGGCGTCCTCCAGAAGAGTGTCGGGATGGTATCACCAGTCTAGTGCCAAGCTCGCAATCTTCCCACTTCTCCTCCCGATGTAAGCTGTGCCCATGCCTTCCCCAACCACCCCGTCTCTCCGTTTGGACCGGGCCCGCCAGCTGGTCCAGGACAAGGGTCTGTCCAAGGAAGATCTGGTGCTGCTGGAGGAGATTCTCCAAGCCGGAGATCTGGACCCGTTGCTGGATGCGCAGAGCGGCCCGCCCGAACCGCCCGGCACCCGTTCCCTCGTGGACCTGCGGCGCAATCTCGGACTCTTCCTCGCCTTCCTCGCGCAGTTCAATCCGCGCCGCCTGGGCGATGCCCGCGCGGCCATGGGGCTCGTGATCGAGCACGGTCTCTCCCGCCTGGGGCGCCTGGCCAAGGACTGCCATCGCGAGCTCCTCCAGGAGCCGGGGACCGCGCCCTGGGTGGGCCAGGCTTTGGACCTGGTGGCGTCGCTCCGCGCCATGGCCCTCTCCGCCGGGGTGACGGACGACCTGCCCCTCCGCCGGGATTGGGCGGCCTTCCTCACGGACCATGGCGAGGATTTCCGCGAGGTGGCCTCCGCCCTTCAAGGGCTCGAGGACGGTGCCACGCTGGCCGCCCGGCTCCACGCCCAGCTCAAGACGCTCAACCGCAACCTCCGCAACGCCGAAGGCCGTTCCGAGGATTCGCTGCGCAAGCTGGCGGACCTCCTGGAATCCGCCACGCCCCTGGAGACGCGCCGCAAGGTGGAGCCGCTGCTCCTCGTGGAGCATGTGGTCTCCAATCTGCGCCTTTCCCTGCGCCGCCCGCTGGAGAAGGGACTGGATGGCGGCATCCACTGGCCTTCCGTGGCCCAGATCCACGGCAGCCTCCAATGGCTCTGGAACCACCTGGGCTGGCAGCTGCCGCGGGTGGAGGCGCGGGATCTCCAGCGCGTCCTGCCCCGCGAGGTGCGGAAGCTGCTCCAGCAGATCCGCAAGGAGGATACGGCCGCCTTCCGCGTGCTGGCGAAATCCCTGGGCGGGCACCTCGCCGTCATGAGCCTGCTGGAAGGCCTCGGCCCCTTCGCCCACGCGACGGAAGAGGTCCGCTACGCCGCCGTCGCCCCCTTCCTCGTGGTGGAGGCAGAGCTCGGCCGCATGGCCGACCGCACCTATTCGCAGGAGGCTCTGATGGGTCTCAAGCCCGGGCCCGAATCCCAGAAGCTGCGCGGCCTCTTCCGCCAGACCGTGCTCGCCCAGCGCCAGGACCAGAGCACCGTCCGCGCCCTGCTCCAGCAGGCGCTGTCCGCGCCGGACACGGACCAACTTGCGATGGGCCTGGACAACCTCCGCGCCCTGCTCATGGCCCACCAGCGCAACCAGGTGGGCGACCTCGTGGGTGTCTTCAGCCCTGAATTGCGCCTTCGCCTCTACCCGGAATCCGTGAGCCTGGCCGAAGAAGGCGATCGTCTCCGCCAGCGCCTGCACCGGCTCTACGAGGCGCTCTCCCCGCTCCAGAACCAGCTGCAGCTCCACCTGGAATTGCAGGACTGGCCGCGCCTCGCGCTGGGCTTGGCACAGGGCCAGCAGCAGGCCTCCGCCTTCCGCCGCAGCCCCGAATTCCCCCTCATCCGTCCCGCGGACCGCGAAGAGGCGGACCGGCTCATCCAGCTCCTGGCCCGCACCCTGGACAGCCCGGCCGATGTGCGGCAGGCCCTGGTGGACGGCACCGATCTCGTGTCGGAACTCCTGCGCTTCCTGGAACTGCTGCTGCTCCGCATCAACGCCCGCGCCCCGCTCATCCGGCACGACCTGGAGATCGCCCGGGGCGCGCTGGACCTCAGCGGCCAGCTCAAGACCGCCACCGGGCCCGAGCGCAACCGCCTCGCCCAGAAGCTGCTCCAGACCGCCAAGCGCCTGGGCGTGCGCGATCCGCAATCGCTCGTCCTCCTCAAGCGCTGGGTGCGGGCGGAGCGGAGCCAGAAAGAGCAGCGGGCCAACCTCGATCCCCTTGCCGCCCATCTCGAACGATTGGCCGCGCGCCTCGACGCGGCGCTCGGATAAGCTCTTCCCGTGCTGCGTCAGATCCATTGGTTCGATGAGGCCGGCGTCGCCGGCGCGCTGCGTGTGGCCCTGAAGGAGTGGGGCTACGATCCCGTGGACCAGGCCGGCGACGGCCCGGCCATCGTCGTGACCCGCCATCCTGATCCCGCCCGCATGCCGGATCAGGCGCGGGAAGTCGTCTGGTGGGTGGAGGACGCCACGCCCGAGGAGGCCAGCGCCGTGCTGGCGCTTCGTCCCGGCTGGGTGCTACGGAGGAGCGAGAATCTCAAGGCCGTGCGATCGGCGCTGGAGCGGCTGCGCCAGCGCGATCTTGGGGAAGAAGGCTGGCTGCGGCGCATGCTCCAGGAGGCCAGCCTCGACGAACTGCTGCGCCTGCTGCTGGCGCGGTCCATGGAACTGGCCCAGGCCCAGGGCGGCGCCATCTGGATCCGCCGCGAGGACACCTTCTTCCAGCGGGCCGGCGACGGCACCTTCCCCGAGGCGCCCTTGCCCCGCCGCGAAGCGTTGGAACTCGCCGCCAAAGGCGAGGGCTGGCTCATCGGCGCGCGGGAGCAGATGGGCCTGTTGCGGTTGCGGAATCCCCGCACCGCGCCGGAACAGTTCCTCAGCTGGACCCATGCCGCCGAACCCATGCTCCTGAACGCCTGGCGGCTGGAGGAGAGCCGCCTCCTCAGTTTCAAGGACGATCTCACGGTGGCGCAGAACCGCCGCTGCCTCGAAGTCGATCTGCCCCGCCTCGTGCGGCAGTCCGCCGCGGCGGGCGAGTCGCTCTGCGTGATCTTCTTCGATGTGGACAACCTGAAGGCCCTGAACACCGTCCACGGCCATCTCGCGGGGAGCCTCGTGCTCCAGACCGTGGCGGGTGGCGCCCAGCGCATCTGCCGCGCCCACGACCGCCTCTACCGCTACGGCGGCGACGAGTTCTGCATCCTCATGCCCCGCACCTTCGCGGCCGGCGCGTTGAAGTTCGGCCAGCGACTCCTGGAGATGATCTCAGACGCGCCCTTGCTCATCGAAGGCGAGTGGGTGCCCATCTCCCTGAGCCTGGGCATCGCCGCCTATCCCGATCACGCCCAAGGCGCGGAGGCGCTGATGAAGGCCGCCGACCAGGCCCTCATGCGCGCCAAGGCCGAAGGCAAGCACCGCGTGGTGATGGCGGAGTAGCGGGACCTACTTCCGCTTCTTGCCCTTCTTCCCGAGATTCTGGAAGAAACCGCCTTTATCTTCCGCGGCGGCGCCCACAGTCTCGCCTTCGAAGGCGTCGCGCAGGCGCTCGGCCGCCTCGCGCTGTTCGGCCGTGAGCTTCTTCGGCACGGCGGCGCGCACGTGCAGGTAGAGGTCGCCGCGGCGGCCCTTGGACTGGAGACTGGGCACCCCGGCGTTGGGTCGGCGGAGGATCTCGCCGCTGGGCGTCCCCGCCACGACCTTCACCGTGTCAGGGCCGTACAGCGTGTCGATGGTGAGGCTGCCCCCCAGCGCCAGAATCGTCCAAGACACATCCAGCATCAGGTGGAGATCGTCGCCTTCGCGCTGGAAACGGGCGTCTTCCTCCACATCGAACACCACGAGGAGGTCGCCGTTCTCGCCGCCGTAGCGTCCGGCCTCACCCTGGCCCCGAAGCTTGAGGCGGTTGCCGCGGTCCACGCCGGCGGGGATGTTGAAGCGCACCTTCGCGGTCGCGCGCGAACGGCCTTCGCCGTGGCAGGTCTTGCACGGGTTCGGGATCAGTTTGCCGCGGCCCTCGCACTTGGGACAGGGCACCACCATCTGGAAGAAGCCCTGCCGCGCGGCCACCTGCCCGCGCCCGCCGCACTGGCCGCAGGTCTCCGGCCCCGTGCCCGGCGCGCAGCCGTTGCCCTTGCAGGTGCCGCAGGCGTCCATGCGCGGGAATTCCAGCTCGAAGTTGTCCTTCCCGAACACCGCGTCCTTGAAGGGCAGCTTGAGGTTGTACTGGAGGTCTGAGCCGCGTTCGCCGCGCGCGGAGGACGAACGCCGCCCGCCGCCGAAGAAATCCCCGAAGAAGCTGCCCAGGAGATCCTCGAAGCCCGCGAACTGGCTGGGGTCGAACTGGAACTGCTGGCCGCCGCCCAGGCCCGGGCCCGCGTGGCCGTACTGATCGTAGGTCCGGCGCTTGTCCGCGTCCGACAGCACGCTGTAGGCCTCGGCCGCCTCCTTGAAGCCCTCTTCGGCCTCCTTGTTCCCCGGATTGCGGTCCGGGTGCAGCTCCATGGCGAGCTTGCGGTAGGCCTTCTTGATCTCGTCGGTGCTGGCGTCCCGGGCGACGCCCAGAATCTCGTAGTAATCCCGCTTCATCCGGCCAGTTTATCGGCTCCGGGCCGGAATCTCTCGCTCCGTTTTCAGCTCGGCAGCCCGCCTTCCTCGTCCATGGCCTTCATCATGGCCTCGCTGGCGGCCAGGACGGCCTCCGTGAGGAGGTTCTGGGTCTCAAGGAGGTCCGTCTCGCAGCCCTGGAGGGCGGCCTTGTCCTTGGTGCCCACAGCCTGCCGGGCCCGGCCCAGTGTCTCGCGGATGAAGAGCTGCTGGTCCTCCGCGAGGTACTTGCCGCACTCGGCGAAGCTCTTGTCGCAGGAGAAGATGAGCCCTTCGGCGCTCGCGATGTACTTCAGCTCGTCGCGGCGCTTCTCGTCCGCCTCCACGTTGGCCTCGGCCTCGCGGACCATGCGCTGGATCTCCAGCTCGGAAAGGCCGGAGCTGGGGCGGATGCTCATGCTCTGCTCCAGGCCCGTCATGAGGTCCTTGGCGGAGACCTTCACGATGCCGTTGGAGTCGATGTCGAAGGCGACCTCGATCTGGGGCACGCCCTTGGGCAGCGGCGGCAGGTTGATGAGGTCGAAGCGGCCCAGGCTCTTGTTGTGCTCCGCCAGCTCGCGCTCGCCCTGGAGCACATGGATCTCCACGCGGTTCTGGTTGTCCGTGACGGTGGTGAACACGCGCGAGTCGCGGAGGGGGATGGTGGTGTTGCGGGGGATGATCTTCACGAACCCGCCGCCCTGGGTCTCGATGCCGAGCGAGAGCGGCATCACATCCAGCAGCACCAGGTCCTTCACATCGCCCTTCAGCACCGCGCCCTGGATGGCCGCGCCAGCCGCGACGACTTCATCGGGGTTGATTGTGCGGTTGGGCTCGCGGCCGAAGAAGTCCTTCACGCATTTCTGCACGAGCGGCATGCGGGTCTGGCCGCCCACGAGGATGACCTCGTCCACATTCTTCGCCGTCTTGCCCGCCTGCTGCAGCGCGTCCTTGATGGGGATGAGGGTGAGCTCCACGAGGTCGCCCACCATCTGCTCCAGCTCCTCGCGGGTGAGGACGGCCTCCAGGTGCAGCGGGCCGCTGGGCCCTTGCGCGATGAAGGGTAGGCGGATATCCACCTTGTCCAGCGTGGAGAGCTCGCACTTGGCCTTCTCGCTGGCCTCCTTGAGCCGCTGCAGCGCCATGCGGTCGCCCGTGAGGTCCATGCCCGTCCGGTCGTGGAACTGCTTCACGAGCATGAGCAGGATGGCCTGGTCGAAATCCTCGCCGCCCAGGAAGGTGTCGCCGCTGGTGGCCAGCACCTCGAAGACGCCGTCGTTCATCTCCATGAGCGTGAAGTCGAAGGTGCCGCCGCCGAGGTCGTAGATGGCCAGCATCTGCTTGACGCCCGGCTTGTTGAAGCCGTAGGCCAGCGCGGCGGCCGTGGGCTCGTTGACGATGCGCTCGATGTTGAGGCCCGCGATGCGGCCCGCGTCCTTGGTGGCCTGGCGCTGGGCGTCGTCGAAGTAGGCGGGCACCGTCACCACCGCGTCCGTCACTTCCTCATGGAGGAAGGCCTCCGCCGCCTGCTTGAGGTTGCGCAGCACGATGGCGGACAGCTCGGGCGGCGCGTAATCGCGCTCCCCCACCCGCACCCAGGCGTCTCCGTTGGGCGCGGCCACCACGGGGAACGGGAGGCGGTTCTTCGCCTCCTGCACCCGCGGCGACTCGAAGCGCTGGCCGATGAGGCGCTTGATGGCGAAGAGCGTGCGTTGCGGGTTCGTGACGGCCTGGCGCTTGGCGATGTGGCCCACGAGCACATCGCCCTTGTCCGTGAACGCCACTGTGGAGGGCGTGGTCCGGCTGCCCTCCCGGTTGGGGATGACCCGCGGGTCGCCACTCTCCAGCACGCACACGCAGCTGTTGGTGGTCCCGAGGTCGATGCCGATGAGCTTGCCTGCCATGGATGCTCCAGAGGATGGAAGTCAGTTCACCGGGGCGTCGCCGCCAGAAGAGCCGTCATCCGGCAGAGCGGGCGGTTCCTGGGTGTGCAAGGGGTCGTTGGGCAGCAGCCTGCGGCGGTTCACCACCACGCGGGCCGGACGCAACAGCTGGCCGCGCAGGTTGAATCCCTTCTCGTAGACCGCCGCCACGACGCCATCGGGGAGCGCGGGGTTCTCGAGGGTCGTGAGCGCCTCGGCATGCAGCGCGTCGAAGGGGTCGCCCACGGCCAGCGCGATGGGCTCCACACCCAGGCGGCGCAAAGCGTCCATGAACTGCTTGCGGATGAGGTCCACGCCGGAATGGTAGGCCTCGAGGTCGGGGTAGGCCGCCTCCAGCGCGCGCTCGAAGTTGTCCAGCACGGGCAGGAGATCGTTGTAGATCTTCTTCTCCGCCTGGTCCACGGCCAGCTGGATGTCGCGCTGGGAGCGGTTGCGGAAGTTGTTGAAGTCGGCGGCCAGGCGGCGCTGCTGCTCCATCAGCTCGGCCTCGCGCTTCACCAGCTCCTCGAGCTGCCGTTGGGCCTCGGCGGAAGCCTGTCCGGCGGACTGGGCGGCCTTCGCCACCTTGATCCTCGCCTCCTCCGCGGCGGCCGCGGCATCCGCCAGGGCCTGGAGGTCCATGGCGTCCCCATCCATGTCCACCACCTCGTTCCCGTCCATGGGATCGACGGGATCGGCGGAAAACGGTTCCTCGGGCGGCAATCCCGCCGGCTTGGGCGTCTCGGGGTTCATGCTCCAGAGTATATAGGGCTTGTGGGCGCCATCCGCTAGCCCCGGCGGCGGTCCACTTCCCTGCCCCACCAGTCCAATCCCGCGAGGATCTTCGGGTAGTCCATGCGCAGCGGGCCCACCAGGGCGAAGGTGACGAACCCCGCCGGGCCCAGGTGCACCGTGCGCACCAGCGTCGCCAACGGGAAGCTGGCCAGGTAGGGGTTCTCCGAACCCAGAAGCAGCTGCACCCCTGAGCGGGCCTGGTCCGCGAAGGCGTTGAGCAGGCGCGCGAGGAGCTCCTGTTCTTCAAAGGCCGCCACCATGCCGCGGAAGCGCTCTAGATCGTCAAACTCCGGAAGCTGGCCCAGCTGGCCCAGGCCGGATACCAGGACGGGCGGCTCCTCGCGACCTTCTGATGCCGTCCACTTGGCGGCCATTTGCTGGAGTTTCGCGGCCAGCTGGCGGCCCTCTTCCACGCCGGATTGGAGATCCGCCATCAGGCGCCCCTGCATTTCCGGAAGGGTGAGGCCCTGGAAGCGGAGCGATGCGAAATTGCCCAGCTCCACCATCTGCGCGGGTGAAAGGTCCGGCGAAACCTCCAGGATGCGGTGCTCCACCTCCCCGCCCGCGCCTACCCAAACGGCCACAGCGCGACCCGGCGGCAGGGGCACGAATTCCAACCGGGCGAGGCGGCTCCGGGCCAGACCCACGGGAAGGGCGAGGCAAACGCCCTGGAGGACTTCCGAAAGGACACGCCCCGCCTGGCGGGCCCAGGATTCCGGATCCAGATCCAGTCCCCGCAGGGCATCCTCCAGCCGCGGATCCGCGGTCTCGTGCCCTGCCCGGGCGCCCATCCAACGGTCCACATAGTAGCGGTAGGCCCGCTCGGTGGGCACGCGGCCCGCGCTGGTGTGGGGCTGGCTCACGAGCCGGTCTTCCTCCAGATCCGCCAGCACATTGCGGATGGTGGCGCTGGAGAGGGCCTCCGGATACCGCTTGGCCAGGAGCCGCGAGCCCACTGGCTCCCCGGCCTCGAGGTAGGCCTCGATGAGCGTCTTGAGGACCGATTCTTCCCTCGGGTCCAAAGGATTGGGATCAGGGCGGTTCATTTTCCGGTGACCAGCAACAGCCTTCCAGACCCTAGACTAATGCCCCTACCACTCCCAGAGGAGCCCCTCATGAAACTGCGCACCCTCACCCTTCCCGCCGCCCTGTCCCTGGCGCTCGCCGGAAGCCTCGCCTGCAACCGCGAGAGCGAGGCCGCCAAGATGGCCGACCAGGCCGCCAAGCAGGAGGAATCCCGCGTGGCCGAACTCCAGCAGGAGCTGGCGGACGCCAAGGCCGGCAAGACCACCTCCACCGATGACGCGGAGACCAGCAAGACCCTCGAAGCGAACCGCATCAAGGCTCTGGAGCACCAGCTCACCGACGCCAAGAAGCGGTCCGCCGCCATGAAGAAGGAAGCCGCCCAGCTCGCCGCCGCGAAAGAGGTGAAGGCTGCCTCCGTCACGGTGCCCGCAGACACCGCCTTCTCCGTGATGCTCTCGGAGGGCCTCGCCACCGACAAGCAGCAGGCCGGCGACGGCTGGAGCGGCACCCTGGCCCAGCCTGTGGTGGTGAACGGCTCGACCGTTTGGTCAGCTGGCACGCCCGTGAAGGGCGTCGTGACCCAGAGCGTGCCCGCGGGCCGCCTCAGCAGTGGCAAGGGCGTGCTGGCCATCAAGGTGACCGCCATCGGCGACAACGGCGTGGACAGCGATACCCACGCCGTGACCGGCTCCCCGAAGGGCGAGCGCGACGCCAAGTACATCGGCGGCGGCGCGGCCCTCGGCGCCCTCGTGGGCATCCTCTCGGACAAGAACAACAAGAACGACCACGCCCTGGGCGGAGCCGCCATCGGCGCCGCCGCCGGAACGGCTGTGGCCGCCGGAACCGCGGACACGGTCATCAAGATCAGCGCGGCCGCCCCACTGAGCTTCCACCTGGCCGCGCCCGAGACGGTGATGCTGAAGCACTGAGGCCTGAGCGTTTGAAAAGGGGCCGTGATCGCGGCCCCTTTTTCATGCCTCGATGCGCTTGAGCCGTTCGGCTTCGAAGGCGGCCCGGAGCGGCTCCAGGACCGGTTCGATGGCGCCGCCCATGAAGGCGTCGATCTGGTGGATGGTCACGCCCACCCGGTGGTCGGTGACGCGGCCTTGGGGGAAGTTGTAAGTGCGGATCTTCTCGCTGCGATCGCCGGAGCCCACCTGGGCCTTGCGCAGGCTGGCGCTGGCGGCATCCACCTCGGACTGGGCCTTCTCCAGCAGGCGCGAGCGGAGCACGGTCATGGCCTTCGCCATGTTCTTGATCTGCGAGCGCTCATCCTGGCAGCTCACGACAGTGTTCGTGGGCAGGTGGGTGAGGCGCACGGCGGAATAGGTCGTGTTCACGCTCTGGCCGCCCTTGCCGCCGGAGCAGAACGTGTCGATGCGCAGGTCCTCCTTGCGGATGTCGATGTCCACCTCCTCGGCCTCGGGCATCACGGCCACGGTGCAGGCGGAGGTGTGGATGCGCCCCTGCGTCTCCGTCTTGGGCACGCGCTGCACGCGGTGGACGCCGCTCTCGAAACGGAAGTGCGAGTAGGCGCCCTCGCCCTCGATGAGCGCGATGACTTCCTTGAGGCCGCCCTGCTCCGCCTCGCTCTCGTCCAGCACGGAGACCTTGAAGCCTTTGCGCTCCGCGAAACGCGTGTACATGCGGAAGATCTCCGCCGCGAACAGCGCGGCCTCCTCGCCGCCCGTGCCGGCGCGGACTTCGAGGATGATGTTCTTCGCGTCGTTGGGATCCTTGGGGATGAGCAGGCGGCGCAGCTCCGCCTCGCCGGCCTCGAGGCCCTGCTTGAGATCCGGGATCTCCAGCTCCGCCATGTCGCGGAGCTCCTTGTCCATGGACCGGTCGCCCAGGATGGCCTCGGCCTCCTCCAGCTGTTTGCGCAGCACGCGCTGGCGCTCGAAGGCGCCCACCACGGGTTCCAGCTCGGCGCGGAGCTTGGTTAGGTCCCGGAGCTTCTTCGGGTCCGTGACGATGGCCGGGTCCTGGAGCTGGGCTTCCACCTCCTGGAACCGGGCATGGACGGCTTCAAGCTGATCGAACATGCGTCACCTCATCCGCGGACAAAGAAAAAGGACGAACCGGCGGGCCGGTTCGTCCTCTGGATCGCAGAATCTAGGCTTCGTTCGTGGGCTCGACGGCGGCTTCAACAGCCACGACAGCCTCTTCCTTCTTTGCGTACTTGCGGTTGAACTTCTCGACGCGGCCAGCGGTGTCGAGCAGCTTGTGCTTGCCGGTCCAGAAGGGATGGCAGTTCGAGCAGATTTCGACGCGCAGCTCCTTCTTGACGGAGCGGGTCTTGAACTCGTTGCCGCACTGGCAATGGACAGTCACTTCATTCAGTTCGGGGTGGATCGCGGGCTTCATCGGGGGCTCCTTGGGGGACCGACCGGATGCCACAGAGGCACGCGGCGCATCCGCCCGTAAGGGAAATAGTTTACCCCTGGAGGACTCCAGGGACAAGGAAGATTCAAGCGCGGTTGGGCTTCAGCAGCCAATGGCCATCCAGCAGGCGGTGCAGGTGCAGCCCGCCCCAGACGCCCACCTGCAGGACGAAATTGAAGAGCATGGACCGCAGCACCAGCTGCCAATCGCTCCATTCCAGGAACCAGTGCTTTTGCTGGACCGTGGCGAGGGAGAAGAGAAGGGCCGTGAAGGCCAGATTGTCCATGATCCAGCCGACCGGCTTGCGCCCCGACTGGAACCGCTCCACGAGGTAGCCCGCGAAGGTGCCATAGCTGAGCCAGGTCCAGAGGAAGGTCTTGCCCATGATGAAGCCCATGGGCGTGGCCAGTAGCGTGCCCAGGGCCATGGCCAAGAGGACGCGGGCGGCGGGGTTCATGCGCTGCCAATGGGAGCGGACCCAGAAGATCCCTACGCCCACAGCGAGACCCAGGGCAAGGCCGATGGACATGCTCAACCGCCAAGGCCGGTTCAGCACGAGCCCCAGGATGAGGAGGTAGCCCCCGGTGGCGAGTCCGACGGCTCCGCCCGCCAGCAGCTTGGTGCGGCGGCGGTGGCGGGAACTGTCCGTTTCCGTGGCCACCAGTTCCCGGGCGATGTCCGAGGGGGCCTCCTTGGCGTCCAGCACGGCGCCGATGGCGGCCTCGCTGGCCAAGCCCAGGCTCTCGGCCTCGTCGATGAGATTGGCCTCCAGTTCCCGGATCAGCTCCTTGCGGCGTCGGCGGGGCAGCGGGGACAGCCCAAGCTCCACCTCCCCGAGATAGGCCGCCATCCGCGCCACATCTACCCCCGGGGTCCGACGAAGCCCTGGACCATGTCCACGAACTGCTTCCATTCGCGCTTCTTGGCTTCCAGGAAGGCCGCGCCCGCGGGCTGGACCGCATAGTAGCGCCGTTCCCGGCCGTTAGGCTGGGTCTCCCAATAGGAGGAGATGAACTCGGCGGCCTCCAGCTTGTGCAGGGCCGGATACAGAGCTCCCTCCTTCAGGGTGTAGGACCCTTCGGTGCGCGTCCGGACTGTCTCGATGATCTGGTAGCCGTACATGGGCCCTTCGGAAAGCAAGGACAACAACAGCAGGGGGGTGCTTCCTTTGAGCAGTTCACGGTCCAAGGGGGGCCTCCGTTTAGTCCTCAATGTGCCTCGCAAAGCGAGGCCGGTCAAGGCCCCGCTACCGGCTTCCAGGTGTCCCGCCACCGGAAAAGCTGACCCGCGGACCTAAGCGCGTGCGGGAATCACGCGGCGAAGGATGGGCGTGAGCACGAGCGCCATCAGGCAGGCCAGAGGCAGCGCGACGAGCGCCCAGGCCGCGGCGCCGTGCCAGACCTCCGCCCAATAGAAACGCAGCGCGCCCCAGGTATCCGCCCTCAGCGCCGCCAGGATGCGGCCCAGGTCCAGCTCCAGCCTCGGCGCCCCGAAGAGCCATTCGCCCAGCCGCCAGAAGGGCACCAGCAGCGCGATCTGGATCGGATAGGAGAGGTAGTTCACCACCTGCATCACCGGGTGGTTCAACTTGAATGCCGCTCCCACCGCGATGCACAGCACCGTCGTCGCGCCGATGACCGGACAGGTCGCGCAGCCCAGCGCCAAGCACAGGCTCCAGGCCAGCCCCTCCGCCGAAAGCCCCTGCCGCAGCTGGACCTGGACCGGCCCCCACAGCTTCCGCCTCAGCCAGTTTCCTTCCTCGGTCTTCCGCGCATCGGGCATCCCCAATGATAGATGGGGAGCGCGCTACGCCTCCTTCTTCTCCACCACGATCACCATGCGCGTCGCCACCGCCGCCAAAGCGCCCACCGCCGCGAAGACCGGCAGCAGCGCGACGCCCACCACGCCCCAAGTGAGCGGGATTTCCATGAGGACCTTGCCTTCCTCGTTCTTCAGGAGGATCCGCCGCGCGTTCCCCGCGTGGATGATCTCCTTCACCTTGTCGAGGATCTCCCCGCCGTCCAGCTTGAACTCCTCGTGACGCGGCTTCTGCTCTTCGCTCATCTGCGCCTCCAGCGACAACAAGCTACGCGCTCAATCATCTGAAGAGTAGGCGCACTCCATCACGAAGCCAGGAGAGTAGTGCGCCCGAGACGGAGGCTCTACCTCCAGGAGCCGCAGGCGACTGGGAGGACGCTGCAATGCAGCGTCCGATAGGTGGAGAGAACGCCGGCCCCGGAGGGGTCGGACGGTCGAGTCGTCCCCAAAACAGAGCCGCCCACAACAAACAGCCCCCATGAAGAAGGGGGCTGAAAAGAATTTGGTGCACCCGAGACGACTCGAACGTCCGACCTACAGCTTCGGAGGCTGCCGCTCTATCCAACTGAGCTACGGGTGCCCGCGATCTTTCAGGATGCCCGTGCGGAGCGGCCCTGGCAAGCGCGCTTCCTGCTGGCTCAACGGCTCTCTCGGACAATGGGCGCCGGGTGGCCGCCATCCTCGGCGCGGCGGCGGATACCGCCCCCCTGGTTGGCGAGGTAGGCTTTCACGCCCTTGGCGATGGCCTCCCCCAGCTTCGCCACGAATGCTGGATCCTTCAGCTTCTTCTCCTCTTTCGCATTGGAGACGAAGGCCGATTCCACCAGCACGGCCGGCATGGCGGCGCTGCGCAGGACGATGAAGGGCGCCTGTTTGACGCCCCGCTGCTTGATGCCCGCGAGGCGGTTCAGCTCGCGCTGGATGTCTACGGCCAGGGACTGCGAATCCCTGAGGAAGGCCTTCTGCGCCAGATCGTCGAGGATGCTCGCCACCACATCCGGACCGGGCGCGGCGGCCTGCTCCGGAGGCCCGTTCTCCGCGTCCGCCGTGGCCTGGGCATCGGCCTCCGCCTGGCCCAGGGAGAGGAAGTACACCTCGCTGCCCGTAGCGGCCCGGGCTCTCGCCGCGTTCAGGTGCAGGCTGAGGAAAAGGTCGGCGCCTTTGTCGTTGGCGATCTTGGCGCGGTCCCAGAGCGGGATGAAGGTGTCGTCGCTCCGGGTGAGGGACACGCGGAAACCCAGCTTCTCCAGCTCCGACCGCGTGGCCTTGGCGATGGCAAGCGCCGCGTTCTTCTCCAGGAGCCCAGCCCGGCCATGGGCGCCGTTGTCCTCCCCGCCGTGGCCCGCGTCCAGCACGATGAGGGGGACCTTGGGTCTGGCGGCATCCGCGGATTTCGGATTCGCCCCCCCAGCCATTAGGCTGAAGGTGAGGAAGGACGCGACAAGCGTCCGGGGGAGTGTCCGAATGGCCCAATCCGTCAAAGGCATGCGCGATCTCTACGGCTCCGAGCTGCGGGCGTTCCGCCTGGTCGAGGATACCGCGAGGGCGGCCTTCGCGCGGCACGGCTACGAGGAGATCCGCA
>DASRXV010000038.1:0-5555 GCA_035687325.1 Holophagaceae bacterium | reverse complement strand
CACGGGGGCTCCGTTCAGGCGCTGAAGTAGCGGGCTTGGGGGTGGGCGGCGACGAGCGCCGAGGTGGAGAATTCGGGATCCATCTGGAAGGATTCGCTGAGCGAGACGCCGATGCGCGCGCCGTCGAGCAGGTGGTTGATGTCGGCGTTGCCCTCGAGGTCCGGGCAGGCGGGGTAGCCGAAGGAGTAGCGCGATCCCTGGTAGCCCTGGGCGAAGAGGGCGCGGCCCGCCATGTCCTTGGCGGCGATGCCCAGTTCGCGGCGGATGCGGGCGTGGAGCCATTCAGCGCCGGCCTCCACCAGCTCGGTGGCGAGGCCGTGGAAAAGGAAGTAGTCGCGGTAGTCGCCCGCGCCGTAGAGCGCGCGGTCCTGCTCCGCCGCGCCATCACCCAGGGTGACGAGCTGGAGGGCGACCACATCCCGTTCGGATGAGAAGAAGTCCGGGATGGCCAGGCGCCGCCCGGAAGCTTGCCGCGGGAAGACGACGCGCGACAACTCGCGGTCGCCGTGTTCAGGATCGAGGACGACGAGGGCGTCGCCTTCCGCGCGGCAGGGGAAGTAGCCGCAGAGCGCCTTGGGTTTCAGGAAGCCCTCTTCCTCGAAGCGCGCGCGCCACCGCGCCAACTCCGGCTCGGCCTTGGTGCGGAGCGACTCCGCGAAAGCCGCGTCGCCGAGGGCACCTTGCGAGAAGCCCCAGCGGTTGCGCAGCACCACGAAGGTGTCGAGGAAGCTGAACAGCTCATCAAAGGTCGGCGCCAGTTCCCGAACGCCCCAGAAGGGCGGCTGGACGGGCGCTTCATGCCGGACCCAGGAGCTGCGGCCTTCAGCCGTGAGCTCCACGGCGGCGTTGCCGCGCCGCACGATGCGGATGGCTGGCGCGGTGGGCGCGGGCGGCGTGAGCGCGATGCTGTCGCCGGACACGAGCGCTTGCATGTGGCGCAGGCCCTCGAAGGCGTCCTCCGCGTAGAGCACAGCGCCGGAATAGACGCGGCGGCAGTCGCCCTCCACATAGTCCCGGGTGAGGGCCGCGCCCCCCAGGAGCACGGGGACTTTGAGCTGCTTGCGCTCCAGCTCCTCCAGGTTCTCCTTCATGACTACAGTGGATTTCACGAGGAGCCCTGAGAGCCCGATGGCGTCCGCGGGCCAGCTCTCGAGCTCATGGAGGATGGAATCGATGGGCTGCTTGATGCCGAGGTTCCTGACCTCGAACCCGTTGTTGCTGAGAATGATCTCGACGAGGTTCTTGCCGATGTCGTGCACATCGCCCTTCACGGTGGCGAGGAGGATGCGGCCCTTCTTCGTGGAAGCGTCCTTGGGCAGCAGGGGCTCCAGGTGGCCGATGGCCGCCTTCATGGCCTCCGCGCTCTCCAGCACGAAGGGGAGCTGCATCTCGCCGCGGCCGAATCGCTCGCCCACGGTCTTCATGCCGTCCAGCAGCACCTCGTTGATGAGGCGCAAAGGGTCTTCGCCGCCTGCCAGCGATTCCTGGAGATCCACGACCACGCGGCGCTTCTCGCCATCGATGATGTCGCGCTTGAGGCGGTCTTCCAGGCTGAGGGTGGCGACATCCACCTGGACGACGGCGGGCGCGCCGGAGCTGGCCCGTTCCAGGACGGCCTTCAGCGGATCGTAGCCCTCGCGGCGGCGGTCGAAGATGAGGTCGTCGTAGACCTCCCGCGTCCCCGCGTCCAGCTTGGCCACGGGCAGCACCTTCGCGGCGTTGAATATGGCCAGGTCCAGGCCCGCATCCACCGCGTGGTGGAGCATGAGGGCGTTGAGCACGCGACGCGGTTCCGGCGAGAGGCCGAAGCTCACATTGGACACGCCCAGGATGGTGAGCACGCCGGGAAGTCCCGCCTTGATGCCGCGGAGAGCGTCCAGCGTGGCCACAGCGCTCTTGCGGAACTCCTCGTCGCCGCTGCCCAGGGTGAAGGTGAGCGGGTCGATGATGAGGTCGCCGGGGTCCAGGCCGTACTCGCCCACCACGAGCGCGTGGAGACGCCGCGAGATGGCCAGCTTGTCCTCCACCGACTTGGCCATGCCGCGCTCGTCGATGGTGAGGGCCACCACGGCGGCGCCGTAGGTCTTGCACAGGTCCAGGATCTTGCGGGCCTTCGTCTCGCCGTCCTCGAAATTGATGGAATTCACGACGCACTTGCCCGGCGCCCGCTGCAGCGCGCGCTCCAGCACCGGCAGCTCCGTGCTGTCGAGGACGAAGGGCAGCTGGATTTGCGTGACAGCCCGCTTGAGGAATTCGTCCATGTCGCGGACCTCGTCGCGGCCCACATAGGCCACGCAGATATCCAGCAGGTGCGCGCCTTCCTTCGCCTGGTCCTTGGCGATGTCCACGAGACCGTCCCACTCCTCCTTGGCCAGGAGGTCGCGGAACTTCTTCGAGCCGTTGGCGTTCGTCCGCTCGCCCACGATGAGGGGCCGGGGCTCCTGGGCGAAAGGCACGGACTGGTAGAGGCTGGCCGCACCACGCTCGATGACCGGCTTGCGGCGGGGCGCCGCCAGGTTGCCGATGCGGGCCTTCAGCGCGCGGATGTGCTCGGGTCCCGTGCCGCAGCAGCCGCCGAGGATGGCGAGGCCCATGTCCTTCGCCGTGGCCGCCACTTGATCCGCGAAGGCGTCGGGCCCCAGAGGGTAGACCACCTTGCCGCCTTCGTTGCGGGGCAGGCCCGCGTTGGGCAGGCAGCTGATGGGCACGGGGCTCTGGTGCGAGAGCACCTGGAGGTGCTGGCGCATCTCCTCGGGGCCCGTGGCGCAGTTGAGGCCCAGCACATCCACGCCCAGGGCTTCCACGCTGGACAGCACGGCGCCGATGTCGGAACCCACGAGCAGCGTGCCCGTCGTCTCTACCGTGGCCTGCACCCAGAGCGGCACGCGGCGCTTCGCTTCGGCCATGGCCTCTTTCGCGGCGCGCACGGCCACCTTGATCTGGCCCAGGTCCTGGCAGGTCTCGATGAGGACGGCGTCCACGCCGCCCGCAAGCAGGCCGAGCACCTGCGTGCGGTAGGACTTCAACAGCGTTCCGTAATCCGCCTGTCCCAGCGTGAGCAGTTTGGTGCCGGGGCCCACGGAGCCAATGACGAAGCGGGGGCCGTCGAATTGCGCGGCCGCTTCGCTCGCCACCTTGGCCGCGAGCTCGTTCAGTTCGAAAGTCCGGTGGGCTAGGCCGAATTCCGCCAGCACCAGCTCGTTGGCGCCGAAGGTGTTCGTCTCCACCGCGTCGGCGCCCGCCTCGAAGTAGCTGGCGTGGATGCCGCGGATCCATTCCGGCCGCCGCTCGTTGAGCAGCTCCACGCAGCCCTCATAGGCCACGCCGCCGAAATCATCCACGGTGGGGTCGTGCTTGAAGATCTGCGTCCCCATGCCGCCATCGAGCAGCAGCACGCGGTCGCGGAGGATCGTTTCAATGCTCACTCAACACCCCAAATACTCGATCGCCACATCGCCATTCAGCTTCACGCGGCAGGCCAGACGCTGGTCGGGCGGGGCGTCGAGGCCCGCCAGAAAGTCGCGCTCCTCGCTGGACGGCGGGCTGCACTGCTCGAGACCGCGGGCCACACGCACGCGGCAGGTGCCGCAGGATCCCGTGCGGCAGCCGAAAGTGATGTCGGCGCCCACGGCCTCGGCCACGTCTACCAGCGCGCAACCATCGGGCGCTTCCGCTTCCAAGTCTTCGAGGAGAAAGTGCACGCGCACGCTCATGCCGCGCCCGCTTTCGCCGCCTGGAGCAAGGGCGCCACCAGCTCCACCTGCCCGAAGGGCGCGGAGAGCTGCAGACCGCGCACCCGGGGGAGGATGGCCGACACGATCTCTTCGGCGATGGCAAGGCCCTCCTTCATCTGGTCCTCGGCTGCGCTCCAACGGCCCATGCGTTCCAGCACCGCGGGCGGAACGAAGACGCCCGGCAGCTCGTGGGCCATGAATTGAGCGTTGCGGAGGCTCTTCAGAGGCCAGATGCCCGCGATGACGGGGATGCCGAAGGGGTCCGCGAAATCCAGGAAGCGGAAGAGGCTGTCGGCGTCGAAGACGGGCTGCGTGATGGCCCACTGGGCGCCGGCCTCCACCTTCCAACGGAAGCGGGCCTGCTCGCGTTCCAGATCCGGCGCCACGGGATTCGCGCCGACACCAAGAGAAAACGGCGTGGGGCGGCCGATGTCCGCGCCGCCCAGATCGAGGCCCGTGTTGAGGCGCTTGATGATGTTCACGAGGCCGATGGCGTCCACATCGAAGACGGCCGTGGCCTGGGGATAGGGTCCGAGCTTGGGCGGATCGCCCGTGATGGCCAGCACATTTCGGAGGCCCAGCGCCGCCGCGCCGAGCAGGTCCGACTGGATGCCCAGCAGGTTCCGGTCCCGGCAGGCGTAATGGAGGATGGTCTCGATGCCGACCTCGCGTTCGATGAGCAGGGCCGTGGCCAGCGCGCTCATGCGGGCCATGGCGCGTGGGCCGTCCGGCACATTCACGGCGTCAACGCCCAGAGCCTTGCAGGCGCGGGTCTTTTCCAGCAGACGGTCCGTCTCCATGCCCCGGGGCGGCACCAGCTCGATGCTCGTCACGAAGCCGCCTTCCGCGAGCTTCTTCGCGAAGCGGCTGCGCTCGGCGACGGGCACTTCCGCCTGCGGGGTTTCGTGAGGCGCCGTGACGACGGGTCCGCCCGCGGCCACGAAGGCGCGCTCCTGGCGGAAGGCTCCGGCCATGGCGCGGATGTGGGCGGGCGAGGTGCCGCTACAGCCGCCCACCGCGCGGGCGCCGCCCTGCAGGGCCTGGCGCGCGAATTCACCCAGGTATTCAGGGCTGGAGGGATACAGCACGCGGCCGTCCACCTGCCGTGGCAGACCCGCGCTGGGTTTGAGGATGAGAGGGATGCTCGTGGCGGCGCGGAAGCGCTTCAGCAGCGCGAGGAGCTGGGCGGGTCCGCCGCCGCCGTTGGCGCCCAGGATGTCGGCGCCCCATTCGGCGAGTTTCTGCGCGTACCACTCGGGCTCGGCGCCGTAGAGCGTGCAGCCCCCATCGCCCGGCGTCATCATGGCCACGACAGGAAGGTCGCTCACGGCCTTCACCGCCGCGATGGCCTGGCGGATCTCGTTGAGGTCTTCGAAGGCTTCCAGCACGAAAAGATCCACGCCGCCGGAGAGCAGCGCCTCGGCCTGTTCTGTGAAGATCTCGCGGGCCTCGTCGAAGCTCGTGGGGCCCCAGGGCTCGATGCGCAGGCCGAGGGGGCCGATGCAGCCCGCGACCCAGCCGTCCCCCGCCGTGGAGGCCAGCGCCTCCCGCGCCAGCTCCGCGCCGCGACGGTTGATCTGGATCAACTGCTCGCCGAGGCCGTAGGCGCTGAGCTTGGCGCGGTTCGCGGCCCAGGTGTTGGTGGTGAGCACCTGCGCGCCCGCGGCCCGGAAGGCTTCGTGGACGCCCCGCACGACGCCGGCGTTGGTGAGGTTCTCGGCGTCGAAGGAGCGGTTGAAGTGGATGCCCCGCTCGTAGAGCGAGGTCGGCGTGCTGCCGTCGAAGAGGCAGCAGCGGCCTTCATCGAGAGCCTGGCGGAAC
>DASRXV010000037.1:0-36962 GCA_035687325.1 Holophagaceae bacterium | reverse complement strand
GGCACCGCCAAGAAGATCGTCATCGACAAGGAGAACACCACCATCGTCGAGGGCGCCGGCGCCAAGGAGGACATCCAGGGCCGCGTGAAGCAGATCCGCAGCCAGATCGAGCAGTCCACCTCCGATTACGACAAGGAGAAGCTGCAGGAGCGCCTCGCCAAGCTGGTCGGCGGCGTCGCCGTCATCAAGGTGGGCGCGGCTTCCGAGACCGAGATGAAGGAGAAGAAGGCCCGCGTCGAGGACGCCATGCACGCCACGAAGGCGGCTGTCGAGGACGGCATCGTCCCCGGGGGCGGCGTGGCCCTGCTGCGCGCCGTCGCCAAGCTCGCCGCGCTCAAGGTGACGGGCGACCAGGCCACCGGCGTCACGATCGTCCGCAAGGCGATCGAGGAGCCCCTGCGCCAGATCGCGAACAACGCCGGCGTGGAAGGCTCCGTCGTCGTGAACCGCGTCCTGGAGGAGAAGGGCAACATCGGCTTCAACGCCGCCACGGGCGAGTACCAGGACCTGGTGGCCGCGGGCGTCATCGACCCCGCTAAGGTGACCAAGTCCGCTCTCCGCAACGCCGCGAGCGTGGCCGCCATGATGCTCACCACCGAGGCGATCATCAGCGAGATCCCCGAGCCCAAGTCCGCCGCTCCCGCGGGCCCCGGCATGGGCGGCATGGAAGACATGTACTAAATCAGGCCCGAGGTTTGAGGAAAGGCCCCGCATCCGCGGGGCCTTTTTCTTTAGAGCGTCCGGAGCAGGCGCTCGACGGCAGTGGCTTTCTTGCCATCGGTGGTGATGAGCAGGGCGTGGAGCTGGAGATCGCCGCCGGACACTTCGTATTTGGCGCGAAGGGGGCCCAGGAAGCGGCTGAGGCTGGCCTCCTTCTTCATGCCGATGACGCCGTCGTAGGGGCCCGTCATGCCGATGTCCGTCACATAGGCGGTGCCGCCGGGCAGGACCTTCGCGTCCAGCGTGGGCACATGGGTGTGGCTGCCCACCACGGCGGCCGCGCGGCCGTCCAGGTGCCATCCCATGGCCTGGGCCTCGCTGGTGGCCTCCGCGTGCATGTCCACGAGGACAAGATCGGCGCGCTCCTTCTGGAGGATCGCGTCCACGCAGCGGAAGGGGTCGTCGCAGGGCGGCATGTGGACGCGGCCCATGAGGTTGATGACGAGGACCTCCCCGCCATTCTTGGTGTGCAGCTTCACGAAGCCCGCGCCCGGCGTGGCGGGCGGATGGTTGGCGGGCCTCAGTAGCCGCGGCTCCTGGCGGAAATAGGACTCGATGCCCTTCACATCGAAGGCGTGGTTGCCGGTGGTGATGGCGTCCACGCCCAGCTCGCCGAACCACTGCCGCGCGATGGCCTCCGTGATGCCGTGGCCGTGGGCGGCGTTCTCACCGTTCACCATCACAAAGTCCACGGCGTGTTCCCGGCGCAGCGCGGGCAGGTGCGCCTCCATGAGGCGCCGCCCCGGTTCGCCCACCACATCGCCCAAGCAGAGAATCTTCATGCCTCCAGCCTAAAAGAAAACGGGCGGCTCGCGCCGCCCGTTTCGGTGTTCTTTGTGCGGATCAGAAGCTGAATCGCGCGCCCAGCTGGACTTGGCGGCCGGTGATGGGTCCGCCACCAGCGCCTTGGGCACCTTGATAGGAGACGAGGTAAGGAGCCGCGTCTGTGCTGGGGGGCAAAGGGGGGGCAGGAAGGCCCAGGAAGGTGTACTGGTTGTGATCGTTGAAGACATTGAACACATCCGCGCTCAGCGTCAGCGCCATCTTCCGGGTGAACTGGAAAGCTTTGCGGAGGCCGAGATCCACCGTGGTAGTCGCCGCGTTCCGGAAGCCGTTCCGGCCACTGTCCTGGCCGTTCACAAAATAGCGGTCGTTGCTGAAGTTGCCGTCCTTGTTCAGGTCGCCGCTGTAGGTGATCGTGTAGGGAGAGCCCGACGCGTAATTCAGCTTGGTGCTGAACTGGATGCCGGTATGGCGCTCCAGGTAGCTCAGATACCCTGTGACGACATCCCGGCGGTCCGTGTCCGCGTAGCCCCAATCCGCTCCCAGGTTCTGCGTGTTCTGCTCCGAGTAGTTGGAGAAGTTGCGCTCGTTGGAGTCGTTGTCCTTATTGGTGGAGCGGGTATAGAAGAGCTGGCCTTCGAAGGGGCTGTCGGCCTTGTGGTACTTGGCACTGAAGGTCAGGGCGTGGTACCAGCTCTCGGCATCCGAGGTGTAGGCCATGATCTGCCTGTAGGCCGTGTTGGGCCGGGTGGCTGGGAATATCTCGCGGCCGTAGGGGCTGACCGTGGGGGTGCCCAAGTTCAGGTCCTGCAGGCGCTCAAGGTTCACAGTGTGGGCGGCCGCCCATTCCAGGCCCAGGACCCAGCTGCCCACGGCGCGATCCGCGCCCAGGCTGAGGCGATCCGTGCGGGGATTCTTGAAGCCCTGGTCGAAGGTGAAGACATTCTGCGCGGCCGGGGTGGCGCCCGTCGGATAAGAGGAGAAGGCGAACGGATTGGCCGCATTGAAGGTAGGGCCGATGGGAATTCCGTAAAGGGCGGCCTGGGCGGGGGTGAAGGTGATCGACGCGCCGCGGTAGGCATTCACCGCGTAGACCTGGTACAGGAAGACAGCCGGGGTGCGGCTGATGTACCGGCCGCCGTTGAGGCGCACGACGGTGTTGCTGCCTTCCCCTCCGGGCGTCCAGGTCAGGCTGAAGCGGGGGGAGAACCCGCTGTCATTGGGGATGCGCTGGGTGAGGGGCAGAGGATTCGCGAGGGGATTGCTGACATCCAGGATGGGGAAATCGGGGTGCTTCTGGCTGTCCCAACGGAGGCCCAGGCCGTACTTGAGATACTCGTTGACGCGCTGGTCCATCTGGATGAAGGCCGAAAGCTCGGTCTCGGAGGCGTCCAGGGTGCCTGCCTGGGCGGCGGAAAGCCCGTTCAGGCCGAAGAATTGCTGGTAGCTGGCCCAGTTGCCGAGGCGGAAATTGGCCAGGCTGGTGAACCGGTAGCCGCCAGCGCCGAAGGCGGCGAAGGTCTCGCTGACATCGGTCTTGTTGTAGTCGATGCCTCCCTTCACCTGGGTGGTGGCCGTGACGAAGGTGACCGTGTCCTTCAATTCGGTGCGCTTGGTCTCGAATTTCCGCGTGAACGGATAAGTCCCGTAGTAATTGCTGGTCCCGCTGTCGCTGACCTGGACCTGGGGGATGTTCGAATGGGGATCGCGGGGCAGCTCGTCCTTGACATAGTTGAGCTCCGCTTCATTCAGCCAATTGGCGCTGAGGTTCCAATTCCACTGGACGACGCCCTGAAGGGTCTTCACATCGTCAGCGGCGGTGTTGCTGTAGGCGTTCGTGGTGCCCGTGCTGGTCAGGCCGTTGAACTTGGAGGTGTTGACGCGGAACTGCAGCGTCTGGCTCTCGTTCAAGAGCCAGTCCACCCGGGCGAAGAGGGTGTCCGAGTCCGATTTCTTGTCGTAGTCCCCGCCCTGGGCGAGGAGAGCGGCGTCGTTCGGGACCGCCGGATTCAGCGTGAAGGGGGAAGTTCCACCCCAGATCTGGGTGATGGGCTCGGTCTTGCGCTGGGCATCGTAGACAACGAAGTAGAAGAGCTTGTCCTTGAGGATCGGGCCGCCCACGGAAAATCCGAACTGGTTCTGCTTAAAGTCCCCGATCTTCTTCGGGGGCTGGCCATTGAGGGAAGGCTCATTGGCGATCAAGCTCTGAGGCCGTGTGTAATAGAAGGCGCTGCCGCTGAAGTCGTTGGTGCCGCTCTTGGAGATGGCGTTCACATAGCCGCCGCCCATGCGGCCGTATTCGGCCGAGGCGCCGTCGGTGACCACCTGGTACTCGCGGATGGCCTCAATGCTGATGGTGAAGGGGGTGGTGCCTTCGGCCGCGCCGGTCTGGCCGCCGAAGAAGGGCTCATCCACATCGCCGCCGTCCACATGGATGGCCGTGTTCACGCCGCGCTGGCCGGCGATGGCCAGGTTGCCGCGCTGGCTGTCCACCACCACTTGCGGGGCGGTCGTAGCCAGGCTGGTGAAAGAGCGGTTGAACGCTGGCAGATTCTGCAGGGCGTCGGGGTTGATGATGGCTGCCTGGGTGGAACGCTCGCTGTCTACGGCTGCGGCGGTGGCGACCACTTCCACGGTGGTGGAGGCCTCGGAGGCCAGCTTCACATTGAGGGGAGCGGCGTCGCCGAGGTTGAGGTTCACTTTCACGCCCGAAGCCGTCTGGAAGCCCGCTTTCGCGACGGACACGGTGTAGGGTCCCACGGGCAGGTTCACGGCGAGGTAGCGGCCGTTCTCCGCCGTCTGGACGACGCGCGTGTAGCCGGTCTCATCGTTGCGGATGGTGATGGTGGCGAGACTCATCGGCTGGCCATTGTTGTCGCTGATCTGGCCGGCCAATTGCACATTGACGCCTTGGGCGGCGAGAGGTGCGGCGGCCACAAGCAGGGCCACCAGGGCTGAGCCCTTCAAATGCTTCATACTCATGTAAGGTTCCTCCGGAAATCAGCTTGCAGAGTTGAACCTCATATACCAAGCGCAAACTCGTTAACTTCCGGTCAGGAATGTGTGCCGGCCAAGCCAATGAATCCCGCGTAAGCCCTCAAGCTGCTAGGCTTCCCAGGACCCGGGAACCCTCAGATGCCGCGCCTCCGCCTCCTCGCCCCCGTTCTGCTCGCAGCCCTTCCGGCGGCCTTTGCTCCTCTCATGGGGCAGGGATTCATGCCTCTGAGCGAAGTGCAGGTGGGCATGAAGGGCTACGGCAAGACTGTCTTCAAGGGCGGCAAGATCGAGCGCTTCGACTTCGAGGTGCTCGGCGTCCAGAAGAACGCCACGCCTGGCGGCGCGCGGATCCTCGTCAAGTGCAGCGGCGGGCCCCTGGCAGAGACTGGCATCATCGCTGGCATGAGCGGCAGCCCCTGTTATGTGGAGGGGCGGCTCCTGGGCGCGCTTTCGACCGGGTTCCAGTTCGAGAAGGACGCGGTCGGCGGCATCACGCCCATCCAGCAGATGCTGGACCAGCTCAAGGATGTGCCGGAGCAGCCCGGCAAGGGCACGCCGCTGGTGCTGCCCAAGCTGGGGCCGCCCGCTGTCATCAAGTCCGCGCTGCAAGGGGAGATGATTCCGCTCGCCACCGTTCTCGGTGACGTGGACCCGCAGGAACTGCCTCTGCCCATGGCAGGCACCCCACTGGGGCCGCAGACGAAATCGCTATGGTCCGGTCTCCCCGTGCAGTTCGTGGCCGCGCCCGCGCTGGCGCCGGATGCGAACGCCCAGGCGAGTCCGCTGGAACCTGGCGGCATGGTGGCCATCAACCTCGTGCAGGGCGATCTAGATCTCACGGTGGCGGGCACCATCACTTATGCGCAGGGCAAGAAGCTGCTGCTCTTCGGCCATCCGCTCTTCAACCTGGGCGCCGTGGACCTGCCGCTCTGGTCCGCCAGCGTGGCGACCGTGCTGCCCAGCTACGCCACTTCCATGAAGCTGGCCATGCCGGTGGCCCAGGTGGGCGCGCTGCGGGAGGACCGCTCCAGCGGCGTAGGGGCTGTGCTGGGCGCGGACGCGCGGATGATCCCCCTGCGCATCGGCTTGAATCTCGGCGGACGCCGCACCGTGAACTTCCGTTACGAGATCATGGACAACCCGCTGCTCACGCCCCAGCTGGCCGCCACGGTGCTGAGCCAGACGCTGGAGTCGCAGGTGCGGGGCGCGGGATTCCAAAGCCTCTCGCTGCAAGGCAACATCAAGCTGGCGGGGCAGGACGCCATCCAGATCGAGAGCGTGGTGGCCGATCTCAACGCGTCCCGACTCTCCATGTTCCTGGGCGGCATGCTGCAGGCGGTCTGCTTCAACCCTTTCGAGAAGCCGGTCTTCGACGGCATCAGCCTCACGGTGAAGGCCGAGGAGAAGCTGGACCTCACGGGCATCGCGGGCGTGCGCGTGCTGAAGGGCCGCGCGCGGCCCGGCGACACGCTGCCCCTTGTCGTCACGCTCCAGAACATCCAGGGCGTGCGGGAGACGGCCATGCTCAACATCCCCATCCCCGACTCGGCCAAGCCCGGCAAAGCCACGCTGATGGTGGGCGACGGCCTCAGCCTCATGGCCGCGGACCCCGACCAGCAGGCCATCCAGGTGTCCAGCCTCTCCGATGTGGTGCGGCTGCTCAACAGCGCGCTGCGGAACAACCACGCCTACGCCATCCTTCTCCAGGACAATCCCGGAGTGGGCTTGCGGGGCGGGCGCATCGAGAACCTGCCGCCCTCCGTGGCGAATCTCCTAGCGGCGGATGGCGGGTCGGACGGGGGCAAGCTCAAGCGCCAGATCATCGGCCGCAGCGTGCTGCCCCTCGACCGCGAAGTGCGCGGCTTGGCTTCCATGGAACTCGAGATCGAAATCGACTAGCGGACGGCACCCATGCGACTACGCGCTTTCCTCGCTCCCGCCGCCCTCGTGGCGGCCACGCTGCTCCAGGCCGGCCAGCCCAAAGCCGCCTATGAGAGCTTCAACGACTGGATCGGCGCCGTCACGAAGGGCGTGAGCGTGGGCGCGGATGGCGCGCTGCGGCTCGCGCCCGCGTTGCGGCGCGTGGCCCAGCTGCCCGAGGGCGTCATCTGGTGCGCCGTGCCCGATGGCCAGGGCGGCGCTTACCTCTCCGCCGGCACGGACGGCAAGCTCTACCGCTACGCCAACGGCCAGGTGCGCCCGCTGGCGCAAGTGAAGGGCGGCATCGTCTTCGCCATGGCGCGGGTGGGCCAGGATCTCATCGTGGCCCCTAGCGGGGAGGGCAAGCTCTACCGCGTCTCCGGGGACGGGACCGTGAAGGCCTGGTGCGACATCGACGCCACCGTGGTGTGGGCGATGCGCGCGGAAGGCACGGAGGTCATCTGCGCCGGTGGCGCGCAGTCGGGCGCGGCGCTCATCACCGCGCGAGAAGGCTCCAGCCGCCGCCTCGTCCAGCTGGCCGAGGAGACGGCATTCACCGCCATGTGCCCGGATGGCTCCGGCGGCTACTATCTCGGCAGTCTGGGCCGCGGTCTCGTGCTGCATTACACCCGCGTCTCGGACCGGATCGAGATCCTCATGGACACGCCCTTCCAGGAAGTGCGCGCCCTGGCCATGGACAACGGCGACCTCTTCGTGGGCGCCAACAACGACCTCGCCTCGCACCTCCAGAGCGGCAAGCTGGAGAAGCGTGAAGGCTACCTGATCCCCGACGCCAGCACGGCGCCGAAATGCGCCGTCATCCGCATCGGCAAGGACCGTGTTCCCCAGACCGTCTGGCAGAGCTCGCGCAGCCAAGTCTACGGGCTGGAGGCCTGGAAGGGCCACCTGCTGGTGGGCACCGGCAACCGCTCCCGCGTCTTCGCCATCCCCCTCGACGCCAAGCAGCGCGACATGGATCCCTTCGAAGCCCTCACGGAACTGGGCGCGGGCCAGGCCATGGCCTTCCTGCCCTCCGGCTCGGAGATGCTGGTGGCCGCCTCCAACCCCGCGGAAGTCCACGCGCTTTCTGAGATCCAGGCGACGGAAGGCACGCTCGACTCGCCGGTGCTCCGCGCCCAGCCCCTGGCGGACTGGGGCCGCGCTGTGCTGGAGGCCGAGACGCCGGAAGGCACCACGGCCTCGCTCCAGTTCCGCACGGGTTTCACCGAGGAACCCGACGCGACCTGGAGCGCCTGGACGCCCCCCCTACGCAGCGGCGAGCTGCCCGGCCTGCCGCCTTCGCGCTTCGCGCAGTTCCGCGTGCGGCTCGCTTCCACTCGCGGCGGGGCCACGCCCGTGGCGCGCGCGGTGACGGTCCGCTACGCCAACCGCAACCTGCCGCCCCAGTGGGAGGGCGTGGACATCATGCCGCCGGGTCTCGTCATCACCCGGAGCGCGCCGCCGGACGACATCGGCATCGAGCGCGTGCCCTACGAGACGCAGAAGCTCATCCCCGCCATCGGCTATGCCGGCAGCGAGCGGCGCACCTTCCGCCGCGGATCGCAGAGTTTCATGTTCCGGGTGTCCGATCCCAACAACGACCAGCTGGAATTCCGCATCCGCCTGCTGCCGGACCGGGGCGCGCCCATCGAACTGGAGCAGCACTGGAAGGAGCGGTTCTTCGCCTTCGACACGCTTCCCGTTCCGGACGGGCGCTATCGCCTGGAAGTGACGGCCTCGGACGCGCCCAGCAACCCCTTCAACCTGGCTGAGACCGCCGCCTGGATCACACCGGGCTTCGTCATCGACCACACGCCGCCCGTGATCACGGATCTCTCAGCCACGCGGGAAGGCGAGGGCCTGCGGGTGCGCTTCACCGCCAGCGACGCCGCGTCCGTGCTGAAGGAGGCCGCCGTGAGCGCCGATGGCGGGCACTGGGTGGAGATCGCGCCCACGGACCGCGTCTTCGACCAGGCGACGGAGAGCTTCGATGTGACGCTCCCCGCCGAGCTGGTGAAGGGCGGCCGTGTGCTCGTGCGCGCCACCGACGAGAACGAGAATGAGCAGACGGCTTCGGCCGCGATCGGAGCAGGGAAGAAATGACCTTCGCCCGGTTCTGGCCGGCCTATGTGGCGGAGCACCGCAGCCGCCTCAACCGCCGCCTGCACCTGTCCGGTTCCATCGGCTACCTGGCCCTGCTGATCGCGCTGGCCGTCACGCACCGCTGGGCCTGGGTGTGGACCGTGCCCCTGCTGGCCTATGGATTCGCCTGGACCGGCCACTTCCTCGTCGAGAAGAACCGGCCCGCCACCTTCAAGCACCCCTGGCTGTCCCTCATCGGCGACCACAAGATGGCCGCGCTGATGCTGGCGGGCCGCATGGATGACGAGATGGAGCGGTTGAAGATCGTGGGGAAGCCGTGACCCCGGATCATGCTTTTAGGGCGCTGGCCCAGGCCCTCGGGTCATTCGCGTAGCCAGGGAAGACGGTGCGGAGGTCGCGGATGCCCAGGTGCTTCGTGAGGGCTTCGCCCAGCAGGGACCGGTAGTCGAACGCGATGGGCAGGTCGCGGGCCTCGTTGAGATCCTGGTCGCGGAGGCTCTTCCAGGCGTTGAGCACGCGGCCGCCCTTCACGCCGCCGCCCGCGATGAAGGCCGCGGAGCCGTGGCCGTGGTCCGTGCCGCGGTTGCCGTTCTCGCGCACGGTGCGCCCGAACTCCGTGAGCGTGATGAGGCAGATCCGGTCCATGCGGTCCGAGAGGTCCGCGAGGAAGGCGCTCAGGCTATCGCCGAAATCCTGGAGCCGCGCCGCGAGCTGCCCCTGCGTGGAGCCTTGGCCCACATGGGTGTCCCAGCCGCCGCAATCGCTGACGGCCACGCGCAGGCCCAGGTCCGCCTTGATGAGCTGGGCGATCTGTTGCATGCGCTTGCCCAGCGGGCTGCCGGGGTAGGTCGCGCCGTTGGCGGGCGTGATGGCGCGGGGATCCTTCGCCTTCAGATCCTTCAACGCGCGGAAGGTCTCATCGCCGACGCCGCGCATGGTGCGATCCAGCGCCGCGCCATACATGGATTCGAAGCCACCCGAAGCCGGACCATCCGGCAGGCGGAAGTCATCGAGGCTGCCCATCGCCAGCGCGGGCACAGAGCCTTGGAGGATACGGGGCAGGGTGGGTTGCAGCGCGACGCCATCGAAGGGGCCGCGCGGGCCCTTCATGGCGCCGAGGGCGCGATCCAGGCAGCCATCCTCTGTGTGTTTCACGCCCGGCGTGCCGCTTTCCAGGAAATCCTGCGCATCGAAGTGAGACCGGGTCGAGTCGGGTGAGCCTGCGCCCATCACCGGCGCGAGGATCTTCTGATCATAGAAGGGCTTCAGCGATGAGAGCGCAGGATGGAGCCCGAAGGCGCCATCGAGCCGCAGCGCGTCAGGCGCGGGGATGGCGATGTTGGGTCGCAGGTCGTAGTAGCGGGATTCCCCCACGGGCGGAAGCACGGAGAGCGCGTCGCAGGCCCCGCGCTGGATGAGGAGGACAAGCACTTTGTCCTTCGCGGTGGCTTCCGAGGCGGCAGCGCGGAGGAAACGCGGCGCGAGACCCAGCCCCGCGAAGGTGGCGCTGGTGGCGGCGGTCTGGAGGAACAAGCGGCGGCGCATGATCATCTCCTCTGGAACTCGGGGCTGCCCAAGAGGAATCCCAGCAGCTGAGCCTGGTCCACTGGCCTTCTCTCGCCATCGGGATAGACGAGCGGCATGGCGCTAGCAGCCTTGAGCAGCGCGCCCCGGGTGCCGGGGGACAATCCGGCAGGGGCGAGGCGCGGCGAGAGCGCGTCAATGACCGTGGATGGATCGGTGGATGCCTGCGGCGGCAGATCCGGCCAGACCACGCCCGGCACCTGGCGTTTCGCCAGCGCGACACCGAAGCGCAGCCGCTCCACCAGCGCGCCCGTGCTCACCCAGGCGTCCGCCGTGTCCTTGTAGCCCGTGGGCGGCTGGCAATGGTAGAGCGGCTCGCCCATGCGGGCGACAGTGCGCGAGATGGGCAGCGGATCGTCCACATGGCCGTCCAGGGCGCGCACGGAGGACACCACGAACTCGAAGGGCGTCTTCACCTTGGCGCCCATGGCGGCTTTTGCCCAGAACTCGGGGCTCCTGAAGAGTGCGTCGTAGACGGCGCGGAGATCGCCATTGGTGCTCATGTAGGCCTTGGCCACGCGATTCACGGCCGTGGCCGGGGGATCATCCGCGATGAAACGGCGGCAGAGCAGCGTGGCGAGATGCCGCGCAGTGGTGGGGGAGGATGCCAGCATGTCCAGCACCCGCTCGCCGTCTTCCCGGCCTCCGGCCGTGATGACCACGCCCATCACGGTCTTCGGGCCATCGTCGTGCGTGCGGGGACGGAAGATGGCGGCGGCGTCCTGTTGCGGATCCTGGATGGACCAGCCCGTGAAGCAGCGCGCCACCTGGGCCACATCGGCCTGCGTGTAGCCGCCATCCACGCCCAGCGTGTGCAGCTCCATCAGCTCGCGGCCGTAGTTCTCGTTGAGCCCGGCCTTCCTGTTCCCCTGGCGCGGCGCCTGGAAGCCGTCCTGCACGCTGAGCCAGTTGTCGAGGTAGAAGAGCATGGCGGGATGCCAGGCCACGGCCCCCAGCATGTCGCGGAATCTGCCGAAGACATGGGGGCGGATCGCGTCGCGCTCATAGCCCGTCACGAACCAGCGGTCGAGGCCCTTGCTCTCATCCACATTGAAGTGGTTGAACCAGAAATCGGCGAGCACCTCCTGGAGCTGGTCGCGGCTTTCGATGGCGCGCACGAGCTTCTGGCCCGCTTGCTCCTCGTCGATGCGCGCCGGCCGCTTCTCGAAAGGGACGAGATCCTTCGCCTCCTGCTTGAAGGCGGGATCGTCGCGCTTCAGGCCCTGCTGTTTCGCAACCGCGGCTGGGCGGGGGAAGGCAGCCTGCAACTGGCCGATGCTCATGGCCTGGGTGGGGAACTCCTTCCCGATCCAGGTGTTGAGCTGCGGCTCCGGGGCCGGGTCCAACTGGGCCTTCAACCAGGCCGTGAGCGCCGCGTCTCCGCCCCTCGTCAAGGCCTCCACTTCACCAGGACGGGGGCCGAAGGTGAGGCGGGCGAGAAGGTGTGTGGCCTTTGCCTGCGCGGGCAGGGGAGAGGCGGGGATAACCTGGGCCATCAGGGGCGCGGTCAACAGGACGGGCAGTGAAGCGATTCGCATAGGGGCTCCGGTGGAATAGGCCGCTGCACTCCGGTGAAGGTTGAGCGCGGATGTGATGTTGCGCATCCAGGCCCGCTGTAGAGCCGGTGGTTGAAAACGGAACGTGAGCGATTTATTCCATGCTGCATTCTGATTTTGCCAATCACCAATAGGTATTGTCGGAATAATAACTCGGTCCATGCTGAGGCCGGTTTCACCAACACGAGGCCTGCATCCGGTTGCCGGAGAGCAAGAGCCACTACCCAAGGAGGGAGCAATGAAATTCCGATCCTTAGCTTTTGCCGTGGCCGTGCTGCCCATCGCTGCCGCGGGCGGTGACCAGGACTGGGCCATGAACGCGACGGTCATCGAGGCCTGCAGTTGCCCGATGTTCTGCCAGTGCTACTTCAATGCGGAGCCAGCATCCCATCAAGGGGGGATGCGCTACTGCCGGGCGAACAACGCCTACCGCGTGAACACGGGCCACTACGGCGCCACGAACCTCGAAGGCGTGAAGTTCTGGATGGCCGGCGACCTCGGCAGCGATTTCTCCAAGGGCGAGGTGAATTGGGCCGTCGTCTACATCGACAAAGCCGCCACCGCGGAGCAGAAAGCGGGCATCGAGGCGATCCTGCCCCACCTCTTCCCCGTGAAGTGGAAATCCTTCAAGACCGCCACGGCGTCCATCGACACCTGGGAGTTCGACAAGGACCACGCCGTCGCGAAGCTGGACGGCGGCAAGATGGGCGAGGTCCGCCTGAAGAGCAACGCCGGCACCAACGACGCTGCCCAGCCCACCGTCATCCAGAACCTGAAGTACTGGGGCGCGCCGAGGAACACGGGATTCGTCCTCATGCCCAATGAGGTCGAAGCCTACCGCGTGGGCCCCAAGGCCTTCGAGTTCAAGGGCACCAACGGGTTCATGCTCACCATCGACATCAAGTCCAGCGACATGGCGCCGCAGGCGAGCATGTAATGTCGGGGAAGTCTGGCATAGGGGCCCGGCCGGGGCCGGGCCCCTATGCTATTTCGCTGAGGAACCCCGCAGCTCACGGACGAGACAGACCGCTAAGGCCGCCAAGAGCAGGAACGCGGGCGCGCTCAGCCATACGGGGATGGCATGGCCCCCGATGAGGATCTGCGTGTGGAGGATGAAGCGGATCAGGTGGCCCAGGGCCACGAGCCCGATGAAGATCGAAGCGATCAAAGAGGCGGGTTTCATATAACCCTCCCTTCCGGTTGGAGGCTGCCCTCCACCTTTCAAGATGCGTCCGGCGCGACTCCTGGGCCAGGGATCTCTCGGTTCAATGCCCCTGGAACTGGGCCGGACGTTTTTCCAGGAAGGCGCCCATGCCCTCCTTCATGTCGGCGCTGTTGGCCAGGAGGCCGAAGAGGGAGGCTTCGAACTCAAGCCCCTTGGACAAAGGCATCTCGATGCCCTCGTGAACCGCCGTGAGGGCCGAGCGTAGGGCCAGAGGCCCGCGGGAGAGGATGGTCCTCGCCATCTTCTCCGCGGCGGCCTTTAGATCGGCCTGCGGCACCACGCGGCTCACGAGGCCCGCGCGCAGCGCGTCGGCGGCGCCCACCATGTCGCCGGTGAGGATCATGTCCAGGGCCATGCTCTTGCCCACGAGCCGCGGCAAGCGCTGCGTGCCGCCGTAGCCGGGGATGATGCCCAGCGAGACTTCCGGCAGGCCGAAGCGCGCGTTCTCCGAAGCGATGCGGATGTGGCAGCTGAGCGCCAGCTCGCAGCCGCCGCCCAGCGCGAAACCGTTCACGGCCGCGATCACGGGCTTGGGCATGCGCTCGATGCGGTTGAAGACCTCCTGTCCCTTCAGCCCCTGGACGCGCGCCGTGGCGCTATCGAGATCCTTCAGCTCTGAAATGTCCGCTCCGGCCACGAAGGCTTTCTGCCCCGCGCCCGTGACGACGACCACGCCCACTTCCGCGTCCTCTTCCAGCCCCGTGAAAACGAGATCCAGTTCCTTCAGCAGCTCGTTGTTCAGGGCGTTGAGCTTATCCGGCCGGTTCAAGGTCACCCAAGCGACTTGGTCTGTTTTTTCCAAGAGTACGAACGGCATGATGGGCCCCCCAAAAGGCCTATCCTACCTGATAGATGAGTCCCAGCCCCGCATCCAGCCGAATGCGGCGCCCCTGGTGGGTGCTCCCAGGGCTTGTCCTCCTGTTGCTTGTGGTCTTGAACGGGATGCTCTGGACCTGGACCGAGGGCCGCCGCGCCACCAATGAGGAGCACATCTTCCGGGGGCGGGCGGAGCTGCTGGTCCATGACATCCAGGACCAAGTGGAGAACAATGCCGACGCATTGCGGGCCTTGCGGGGTTATGTGCAGGCGGAGGGCACGCCCAGCCCCGCGGGCTGGCACGCCTTCCTGGATTCGCTCAGCGCCCGCAAGCGCTATCCCGGCATCCGCAGTTTCCAGTACACGCAACGGGTGGATGCCATCGCGCATGAGGCCTTCGACAAGCAGGCCGCGGACAACGGCCGGCCTCCCATCTGGGATCTCCAGAACGGCCGGGGCGCCCCCCCGCGGAAGGCCGATGCCTACTTCCCGGTCCTGCTGGCCGAGCCTCCGGATCCGGCCATCCTCTCCTTCGACACGAGCAGCCGGGAGGACACGCGCCTGAGCGCGCAGGTTCCCGCGACCGAATCTTCGCTCATCGCGCTGGGTTCGCCCTTCCGGCTGGTCCAGGCCCAGGAGGCCTGGGTGCTCCCGATGGTGGCGCCCATTTACGCGAGCACTCCCCATCCTGTGTCCCTCGCGGAGCGCCGTTCCGCGTTGCGGGGATTCGTCACGCTCCTGATGAAGCCCGATGAGCTGTTCGCGGGTCTAGGGGACGGCGATCTGCTGGATTACGCCATCTATGACGGCTCCAACGAAACACCCGCGGCGCTGATCTTCTCGCGCGGGAAGCGCGTGGCCGCCGCCCGGTTTGTCCATCAGCAGAAACTGGAGATTCTGGGACGGACCTGGACCGTGGAGGTGCGAGGGACCGCCTGGTGGAACCGTCTGGGCCGCCAGGATTCCTGGCGGGCGGTGGAATCGGGCATCGCTGTGAGCCTGGGCCTGCTCGCTGCCATCACCGCCCTGGCCCTCGCGCGCGAGCGGGCCCTCGTGCTGGTGGACCGCATGACGCGGGAACTGCGGGAGACCAACCGCGCGCTGGTGGATCTGGCGACCACGGACCCACTCACGGGCCTGTTGAACCGCCGCGCCATGGATGTGCGGCTGGCGGAGGAGGAGGCCCGCGCGGTCCGGGAAGGCGCGCCCCTGGCCGTCATCAACATGGATGTGGACTTCTTCAAGCATGTGAACGACAAGTACGGCCATGCCATGGGCGATGTGGTGCTCCGGAACCTGGGACACATGCTGCGGGAGGCCACACGCCTCACGGACCACTCCGCGCGCATGGGCGGGGAGGAGTTCCTGCTGGTGTGCCCCAACACGGATCTGAATGGCGCCGCCGTGCTGGCGGAGCAGCTGCGGAACCGCTTCGAGGCTATGGACCACCAGGACGGCGAGGTGCGCATCCGCGTCACAGCGAGCTTCGGCGTGGCGGTCATGGAGCCGGAGCAAGGGGCCGATGTCGCGCGCCTGCTGCGCCGCGCCGACCGCGCCCTCTATCGCGCGAAGGAGGCGGGCCGCAACCGCGTGGAGGTGTGGATCCCGCCCGTGGTGACTCAACAGGAGGACTGAGCGCCGTCCGGCAGGCCCTCAGCCGAGATGCTCGAGCAGGAAGGCCAGCGTCAGAGCTCTGGCCTGGCGCGCGGCGGCGCCGGAGTAGGCATCCGGCCGCGCATCGCAATTGAAGGCGTGGCGGGCGTCGGAGATGACCATGTCGATGAAGGGTTTCTTCGCTTCCTTCAGCGCGTCGATGAGCACGGGCCGCTGCTCCCAGGTGATGGCCGCGTCCAGGCCGCCCCAGATGAGGAGCTGCGGCCCGTGGAGCTTCTGCGCGCGGTCCGCGAACGCGTGCAGCTGGCCGCCGTAGTAGCTGACCGCGCAGGCCAGGGGAGCCATGGTGTTGGCGAGGTAGGCCATGCGGCCCCCCATGCAATAGCCCACCGCGCCCAGCGCGTTCCCGCCGGCCTGTTTGTCCCGGTCGAACCAGGCCGCCGTCGCGCGGACATCGGCCTCGATGCCTTCGAGCGTCATCGCAGCCATGTGTTCTTTGACCGTGGGGAAATCGGAATAGGGGAACTCCTGCCTCGGCGCCGTGCGGTGGAAGATCTCCGGGGCCAGCGCCACGAAACCCTCCGCGGCGAACTTCTCGCAGACCTCCCGGATGTGCTCGTTCACGCCATAAGCCTCCTGGAAGACCACCAGCCCTGGGGCCTTTGCCCGGCCTTCAGGCCGCGCCAGCCAGGCCCGCATGCGGGTGCCATCGCCGACTTCCAGCTCGATCCAGGCGCCGTCGATGGTTTGCATGGGCCCTCCATCCCGTAGACTAGTCCTATGTTTCACCCGCCGCATCCCGAGAGCTACCGCGACCAGCTGCGCGCTTTCCTGCGCGAGGACTGGGGCACCCAGGACTGGACCACGGCCGCTGTGCCGGACCGGCCCATGCGCGCGCACATGCGCGCGAAGGCGCCCCTGGTGCTTTCGGGCCTGCCCGTCGCGGCGGAACTCCTCCACATCGTCTCGCCCTCTCTCGGCGTGGCACCCATGGCGAAGGACGGCGACCGTGTGGCGGCGGGCACGGATGTGCTCGTGCTGAAGGGCTCCAGCCACGCCATCCTCCTGGCCGAGCGCGTGATGCTCAACCTCCTCCAGCGCATGTCGGGCACGGCCACCCTTACGCGCGCTTTCGTGGACGCCGTGGCCGGCACCAAGGCGCGCATCCTCGACACCCGCAAGACCACGCCGGGTCTCAAGCTGCTGGAGAAATACGCCGTTCGCTGCGGCGGTGGCGTGAACCATCGCATGGGCCTGGGGGACGGCATCCTCCTCAAGGAGAACCACATCGCCGCGGCCGGGACCATCGCGCAGGCCGTCGAAACCGCCCGCCGCGCAGCCCCCAACCTCCTGCGCATCGAGGTGGAGGTGGAGCGCCTCGACCAGCTCATGCAATGCCTGGCGCTGCCGGATGTGGACGGCGTCCTTCTGGACAACATGGATCTCGACGCCCTGCGCGAGGCCGTGCGCCTCCGTGACGAGAGCCACCGGACCCTCTTCCTGGAAGCCAGCGGCAACATGACCCTGGAGCGCGCCCGCCCCGTGGCCGAGACTGGCGTGGACTTCCTCAGCGTCGGCGCCCTCACCCACAGCGCGCCCGCGGCGGATCTGAGCTTGCGGCTGGACTGAATACGGGGGACGCGCAGCGTTCGCGGAGAATACAGAGGATCGGCAAAAAATGAAGGCGGCCTGTCGATCCATGGACCCGCTGGACGACTAGATGGTGACCCGGCCATTTCCCCCGGGAAGGAGTTGACGATGAAATACCTATGCTTGATCTACGGAGACGAGATCCAGTGGGAGAAGCAGTCCAAGGCCGAGCGTGAGAGGACGGTCGCTGAATACGCGGCTCTCACGGAGAGCCTCAAGGCCAGCGGCCACCATCTGGGCGGAAACGCGCTCAGGGCCACGCACACCGCCACCACCGTGCGGGTGCGGGACGGCAGAACCTCCACCACGGACGGCCCCTTCGCCGAGACCAAGGAGCAGTTGGGCGGCTTCTACCTCATCGAAGCCAAGGACCTGAACGATGCCATCCAGGTGGCGGCGCGGATCCCCAATGCGAGGACGGGATGTGTCGAAGTGCGGCCCATATCGGAGATGCCCGCCACCTAGAGGAGGACACTGATGGACCAGGACCCGGCTGAGCAGGCGCGCCAACTGCTCGAGGCGGTCTACCGCTCCGATTCGCGCCGGGTCCTGGCCACCCTCATCCGCCTTCTGGGCGATTTCGACCTCGCCGAGGAGGCGCTGCACGACGCTTTCACGGCTGCGATGGAGCAATGGCCCCGGGAAGGGCTTCCGGCCAGCCCCAGCGCCTGGCTCGTTTCCACGGGACGCTTCAAGGCCATCGACCGGTTGAGGAAACGGGCCCGTTTTGACGCGTCGATCGAGGAAGCGGCCCAGCACCTTGAGGGGGAGACAGGGTTCCTGGATGAAGAGAGCATCCAGGACGATCAGATGCGTCTCATCTTCACCTGCTGCCATCCGGCCCTCTCGCCGGATGCCCAGACCGCGCTCACCCTCCGTGAACTCTGTGGTCTCACGACGGAAGAGATCGCGCGGGCTTTCCTGACCTCGGCACCCACCGTGGCCCAGCGGATCGTGCGGGCGAAGGCCAAGATCCTGGATGCGCGCATCCCCTATCAGGTGCCGTCCCGGGCCGAGTTGCCGGCCCGGCTGGATGGGGTGCTGCGTGTCATCTACCTGGTGTTCAACGAAGGGTATTCCGCCTCCTCAGGAGCCTCCCTGACCCGTCCGGATCTTTCCGGAGAGGCGATCCGCCTGGCGCGCCTGGTGGTCGAGCTGTTGCCCGAGCCTGAGGCGATGGGGCTGCTGGCGCTCATGCTGCTGCATGAGTCCCGCCGGGCCGCCCGGACCTCGCCGGACGGGGAGATGGTCCTCCTGGAGGACCAGGACCGCTCATGCTGGAACCGTCCGATGATCGCGGAGGGCGCCGCCCTGGTGGAACGGGCGCTCCAGTCCCGCCGCTTCGGCCCTTACGCCCTGCAGGCTGCCATCGCCGCGGTGCACGCGGAAGCGGAGTCTGCCAGGGCCACGGACTGGAGACAGATCGTCGGCCTGTACGAGGTTCTGATGCGGACCGATCCTTCGCCAGTGGTGGAGCTGAACCGGGCCGTGGCCATCGCCATGAAGGACGGAGCCGGGGCGGGCCTGCCGCTGATCGACGCCCTCCTGGCCAGAGGAAAGCTCGACGGCTACCACTTGGTGCACGCTGCACGGGCGGACCTGTGCCGGCGGTTGGGCCGGCAGGAAGAGGCGGCGGAATCCTACAGGGCGGCCTTGGGGCTGGCCAAACAGGAGCAGGAACGGCGCTACTTGGAGCGTCGCCTCCGTGAATCGGCGGGAGGCAAGCCCTAAGCCTTCTTCTCCTCCGCCCGCACGACGAGCACATCGCAAGGGGCATGGCGCACGACCCTCGCGGCGGTGCTGCCGAAGAGGAGGCGGGCCAGGGCTGTGTGGCCCACCTGGGCCACGATGAGGAGCGTCTCCGGCGTGCAGCCGGCTACCAGTTCCTCGGCGGGCGAACCCCAGGCCACGCGGGCCTCCGCGCCGGGGATGTCCTTCACCCAGGCCGCGAGCTGCTCCCGGGCTTGCTGCTCCATGGACTGGAGCCAGACGGGGTCGGGCAGGGCGATCTGGGCTTCCGGCAGCATGGGTGCCGGAGGTTGGAGCACATGGAGCGCGGCCAGTGGCACCCCCAGGCGTCCAGCCCAGGCCGCGCCGCGGTCCAGGGCCTGGCGGCTGGCGGTGGAGAAGTCCACCCCCACGAGCACGGACCGGATCATGTCGCCTCCCTGAGTTCTGCCCCAAGCGTAGGCTGAGGAGGGCAAATCGGCAGGGGCTTGAAAAAGATGTTGAAACACCTAAAATGAATCCAGGAGACATTCCCATGCTCACCCTCCGAGCTTCCAAGGACCGAGGCCATGCCGATTTCGGCTGGCTGGACACCCGTCACAGCTTCGCCTTCGGCGAATTTTTTGATCCCGCCCATGTGCGCTTCAGCGACCTGCGCGTTCTGAACGAGGACCGCGTGCAGCCCGGCAAGGGCTTCGGAACCCATGGCCACCGAGACATGGAGATCCTCACCTGGGTGCTGGAGGGCGGGCTGGAGCACCAGGATTCCCTGGGCAGCAAAGGCGTCATCCGCCCCCTGCAGGCCCAAGTGATGAGCGCGGGCACGGGCATCCGCCATGCGGAGATGAACGGGTCCGACAAGGAGCCCGTCCATTTCCTTCAGATCTGGATCCTGCCGGAGGCCGAAGGCCTGCCGCCCCGCTATGGCCAGGTGGATTTCCAGGAGGCCGATGTGCGCGACCGCTGGCGCCTCATCGCCAGTCGCGATGGCGCTGAAGGCTCGGCCCTCGTCCACCAGGACATCCGCATTCACGCTGCGCGGTTGTCCAAAGGTGCATCGCTCAGCCGCGACCTCGACCCTTCCCGTAACCACTGGCTTCAGATCGCCAGGGGCGCGCTTGCGGCCAACGGCCTCGCGCTCAGTGCGGGGGATGGTCTGGCGCTCTCGTCGGAGGCCCGGCTGGACCTGATGGCGATTGAACCTTCCGAAGTCCTCTTTTTCGATTTGAGGTGATCCATGACTCCTCGCACGATCAAGACCCTCGTCACCGGCCGCCCTACCATGGACGGCGACGGCGTTCCGCTCACCCGGGTTCTGCCTAACGCCGGGTTGGGCCGTCTCGATCCCTTCCTCATGCTCGACCACTTCGGCCCGCTGGTGCTGCCGCCTGGCAGCGACGCGGGATTTCCGCCCCATCCGCACAAGGGGTTCATGACCTACACCTATCTGACGCAAGGCGCCTTCCGCCATCGCGACAGCCGGGGCGGTCAGGGCACCCTCGCGCCCGGCGGCGCGCAGCTCATGATCGCGGGCCGTGGCATCGTCCATGAAGAGATGCCGGTTCCGGAACATCTCGAAACGGGCGGCGCCATCGAGGGCTTCCAGCTCTGGATCAACCTCGCCGCCGCGCATAAAGGCGCGGAGCCTGGCTACACGGACCTCCCCGCCGATGTGCTCGTGTGGAAGTCCATCGAGGGCGGGCGCATCAAGGTGCTGGCAGGATCCTGGCTCGGCGGCGCGGATCCTGTCTCCGTGCCCACGCCCTTCGCCTACGCGCACCTGGCGCTGGAAGCGGGCGCGCGCTTCCAGCACGCGATTCCCGCGGGCTGGAACGCGGCAGTCTTCGTGTTGAAGGGTTCCGTGGACATCGCGGGCAAGACTGCTGGCAAAGATCAACTCGCGGTACTGTCCGATGAAGGTGAAGGCTTCGCGCTCTCGGCCAAGGACGGCGCGGCCTTCCTGCTCTTCATGGGCGAGCCCATCGGCGAACCCGTGGCCCAGTACGGCCCCTTCGTCATGAATACTGAGGCCGAGCTGGAGCAGGCCTTCCGCGAATTCCAGGGTGGGAAGATGGGCGTTCTGGAGTGAGATCCAGAGCTTTACCAGCTTCGGCATGCGGGCGTGGATCTCCGCGTAATCGCCGTAGCTTTCCTGCGTGACCATGTAGGCCGGCCCGTCCGGAGCGGCCCGGAGCCGGAGGCAGAGGATGCCTTCGCCTTCGGGGACCTGGCACCAATGGCTGCGACGCTCAGCGTCCTTTTCCATCCACCGGTGGGCGCGAAGGGCGAAAGGCTCGGGATCCCACCGGGTCCAGTAATCCTTTTGAAGGCTCTCCTCGCGGGCCCAGCCGCCCTCGGGCCAATCGCCGGGCTGCTCTTTGCGGCGGCCCCAGGGGTTCCACCCGTTATGGTCTGGATCCACCAGCAGCGCCGCCTTGGGGTTGGGGAAGAGGACGCGGATGACTTCTTCCTCCGGCTCCAGCAGGCCGAGACCTTCGATCGCCTTCCGTCGCTTGAACTCGACACCGCCAGGCATCAGGCATTCCCTTTCGGCTCCGCCACGAGAAGCCTCCGGAGAATGAAGCGCGGTCCTCCAAGCTTGCCGACGGCCCGAGCGAGGGATTCGCGGCTGCATCCGAGTTCGGCGCTCCAGGCCTCCATGGGCACTTCGCCGCCTTCGGGATACGCCGCGATCCAGGCTTCCCACAAGGCGCCAAGCCGCGCGGCGTCAGGCTCGTCCTTGTCGCGCCAGCTGCGCTCCTGGGGGCGGCGGGGTTCGTGGAAGCGCTCATTCTTCAGCCGGTCCGGCAGGAATGTTTGAGTCTTGTCGTAGTCGCTGTGGGAATAGTGATAGCCCGCGCCACGCCCGGCTTTCTTCGCCGTGCCTGTGTTCGCGTCGCGGATGGCGTCGGGGATGGGCGCGTCCTCGGCGGCCAGGGCCGCGTCCACGGCCGTCACGGTGGCGTTGCTCTTGGGCGCGTTGGCGGTGTAGATGACAGCCTGCGCGAGCGGGATGCGCGCCTCGGGCCAGCCGATCTGCTCCACGGCGCGGCTGGCGGCCTCGGCGAGAATGAAGGCCTGTGGGTCTGCGTTGCCCACATCCTCGGCGGCCGTCACCATCAAGCGGCGCGCGATGAAGCGGGGATCCTCACCCCCGCGGATCATGCGGCTCAGGTAGTAGAGCGCGGCGTCGGCGTCCGAGCCCCGCAGCGATTTCTGGAAGGCGCTCGCGAGGTCGTAGTGGCCGTCCGCGCGGTCGAACATCATGCGGCCGCCCAGCGCGTTTTGAAGCGATTCAAGGTCCGGCTTCTCCATGTCGAGCCAGATCTCCAGGCCCGACAAGGCCGAACGCAGATCACCACCGGCCCAATGGGAGAGCCAGTCGAAGACCTCGGCAGGCTCCAGCTTGCCGGACCGCTCCTGCGCCCAGGCGCGCTTCAGCACGGTGAGGATGCTGGCGGGTTCGAGCCCCTTCAGCGCGATGAGCTGGCAGCGGCTCCGCAGCGCGGGGTTCAGGTAGAAAGCCGGGTTCTCCGTGGTGGCGCCGATGAGCACCGCTTCACCGCGCTCCAGGAAGGGTAGGAGGATGTCCTGCTGCGCCCGGTTGAAGCGGTGGATCTCATCCAGGAAGATCACCGGCGCCGTGCCCTTGAAGAGCGGCATCGAGGCCTGGTCCAGGAGGAATTTCTTCAACTCCGCCGCGGACCCCGTCACGCCGCTGAACTCTACGAAGCCCCGCCCCGCCGCCTCCGCGAGGATGCGCGCCAGCGTCGTCTTCCCCGTGCCTGGCGGCCCCCACATCACCATCGAGGAGAGCCGGCCCCCCGCCGTCATCCGCGCCAGCGCCCCCTTCGGTCCCAGCAGATGCTCTTGCCCCACGACCTCGTCGAGGGTCTTCGGGCGCATGCGTTCTGGGAGAGGAGCCAGCATGGAATCCAGCCTAGGGCAATTCAGCGGCTCGCTGGCGCCTCATCAAGCCGGTCCCACAGCACCCGGAAGATCATCTCCGCCATCACCCGGTGGTAGAGGCGGATGGCGGGGAGGCGTTCGATGTCCACATGGCCGTTCACGAGCTTGGTGATGTCCACATTGAGGGCCTCCAGCCGCTGGCCCATGGGCAGCGCATAGCCGCGGCCCAGGTCCAGCAGCGAGGACCCGTAAGTGGCTTCGTTCTGCCCGCAGGCTCCGCCTTCGGTCTCCCAGGTCTCGCCTTCGGTGATGGGGACATCGCTGAGGCCTCGCTCACCGGCCGCGGGATGGCGCCACACCCAGCGGTAGAGCCGCAGGTAGCCGTCCCGGCGGTTGAAGAGGTTGAGGATCACGGCCCCGCCGCTGTTCGCGGGATGCAGGTCTAGCGGGGCGCGGTCGAAGGCGCCCATGAGTAGCAGGGCGCCATCCACGGGTAGCGGCCCTTGCGTGGAAGCCTTCTGCAGGGACGCCATGAGGGCCGCGGCGCCGAGGCTGTGTCCCACAGCGAAGAAGGTGCCGTGGCTCCCGATGCGGCCGTGGATGTCCCGCAGCAGGTCCAGCAAGCCGTCTTCGCCGATGGCTTGGGCGCGCATCTGCGTGGCGCGGAAACCGAAGAGGGAGCTGCGGGCGTCCCAGAGCACGAGCACCACGAGTTTGGAGCGCGCCTCCGCCGCATGGCAGTAGGCGTGGGTGGCCGCGCAGTCCGGGGTGCCCTCCACATCGCGGCCCGCCAGGCAATCGAAGGCCTCACGGTAGATCTGGAGGAAGGCCTCCATGGCGCCGAGGCTTGACGCGTCGCGGCGCCAGCCATGGATGAAGAGGAAGGCGTCCTCCGCCTGGTCCGCGGCGGCTTCCACCGCTGCCAGCTGGGCCGGTTCCTTGGGGCGGCCTTCGGGATCCACTTCCAGCAGACGGACCGTAAAGCGGTCGTTTGGTTGGCTGAGGCCCGGCGAGGCCATGCTCCAGCGGATAGGCGCGGGTCGCGGCGCCTTGCAGGCGGCCATCGAGAGGAGGGCGATGAGAGCGAGGAGCGCGCGCATGGCAGGCCAAGCCTACACTGGTCGGGATGGGCGCCCTCATCTACCTCGACAACAACGCCACCACGCGGACCGACCCGGCCGTCGTTGAGGCTATGCTCCCTTGGTTCTCGGAGCAGTACGGCAACGCGGGCTCCGCGCATGTGCTGGGGCATCTCTCCGAAGGTGTTGTCGCCTACGCCCGCGAGCAGGTGGCGGCTTTGCTGCATGCCACGGCGCCGGAGATCGTCTTCAATTCCGGCGCGACGGAAGGTCTGAACCATGCCCTTCGCGGCGTCTTCGAGGCCGCTCCGGCCAAACGGCATCTGGTGACGACGGCGGTGGAGCACACGGCGCACCTGGGCGTCTGCAACTGGCTGGGCCGCGTCGGAGTGGAGATCACGGTGCTGGGCGTGGACGGAGACGGCCGCTTGGATTTGGATGCGCTTGAGGCCGCCATCCAGCCAGACACGGCGCTGTTGTCCATCATGGCCGCCAACAACGAGACGGGCGTGTTGTTTCCGCTCGCCGACATCGCGGCCCGTGTGAAGGCGAAGGGCGCGCTGCTCCATGTGGACGCCGCGCAGGCCGTGGGCAAGGCGCCTTTGGACCTCGCGAAGCTGCCCATCGATCTGCTGACCCTCAGCGGCCACAAGTTCCACGGGCCGAAGGGCGTGGGCGCGCTCTTCATCCGGCGCGGCCTCCGCATCAAGCCGTTCCTTACCGGCCATCAGGAGCGGGAGCGGCGGGGGGGAACAGAGAATGTTCCGGCGCTGGCGGGGCTTGGCAAGGCCGCGGAGCTGGCCGGTGCGCGGCTTGCGGACATGGCTCGTGTGGCCGCGCTTCGCGATCGCTTAGAAGCCGTCATCCGAGCCATTCCTCATACCCGCATCCATGGCGCCGCCTCTCCAAGATTGCCGAACACCACCCTCGCCGGATTCGCGGGCCTGGACGGCGAGGCGCTCTTGTTGGAGCTCAGCGGGCGCGGCGTATGTGTCTCCATCGGCAGCGCCTGCACCACGGGGTTGAAGGAGCCCAGCCATGTGCTCAAGGCCATGGCCGTGCCTCCGGAGTTCCTGAAGAGCACGATCCGCTTCTCGCTCAGCCATGAGACGACGGAGGCCGAGATCGAAGCCCTGGCCGCGCTGCTACCGGGACTGGTCGCCGAGCTGCGCTGAGAGGTTCTCCAGGCCGTGCTCGAGGGCGAGATCCAGCCACCGCCCGCCGGGCGCAACGCGATCCAGGTAGCCCATGTGGCCGCCCTTCGCCTCCACATGGAGCATGATGCCCGGACCCGGCGCGCAAGACTCCACATCGGACGCGGGCGCGAAGGGATCATCGCGGCTGGTGATGAGCAGGGTGGGCGTCTCGATATTGCCGAGGTAGGGGCCGGTCGAGCAGCGCGCGTAGTAGTCCTCGCGGCTCGTGAAACCTCCCTGCGGCGCGGTGTAGGCCGCGTCGAAATCACGCAGGTCCGCGAAGCGGGGGAAGTCCGGGAACGCGGGGATGAGGCCGAAATCCACGCGTTCGCGCACCTGGCGTTTCAGCATGCGCATGAAGCGGAGGTCGTAGACCTTGTTGGATCCGCTCGTGAGGCGGCGGCTGCAGGCCTCCAGATCCACGGGGGGGTTCACGGCGATGGCGGCGTCCGGCGCCGTGAGGTGCTGGTCCCGTCCCAGCAGGAGCAGCAGCATGTTCGCGCTGATGGAGAAGCCGATGGCGATGTGGCGCTGCCCGGGGAAGAGGCCCTGGCCCATGAGGAAAACCGTGGACAGGTCCAGCGTGCTGCCGCTGTGGTAGGGCTTCGCCGCCGCCCCGCGTCCTTCGCCCGCGCCGCGGTGGTTCACAGCCACGACGGAGTGACCTTTGCTCCAGGCCAGCGCGGCGGCGCGCCGCATGTAGTCGGCGTCCGCATCGCCTCCCAGGCCGTGGAAGAGGTAGACCACGGTCCCGCTGCGGCCCCTCGCCACGCGGAGCTTGATCACATCCTGGTCCGGCAGGCGGAGGGCGAGGCTTTGCCAGGGCGGCGTGGCGCAGCGGCTCGGTTTCAGGTGGGCGAGGATGGTCTGGGCATGGGGCCCGCGGGCCCACCAGGGCGGGCGCAGGGGCGGCAACACAGGGCCGGGGCCGGCCTCAGTCATTGCGCTTGTAGACCTGCGTGTAATCGAAGGGCTGGTCTTGCTTCGGGTTGGAGTAGGTGACTTTGAGGGTGAGGGTGTCGCCATCAAGGTTCATGCTTTCGTTGAGCGTGTAGCCATCGCCCTGGAGCGCCAGCGAGATGGCGTTCGGGGCCTCCTGCTTCAGGCTGGCCTGGAACTTCTCCTCGTCCTCCCGCCGCGTCCACGCCACGGCCGTGCCGTTGGATTCCACATTGATGGGCACTTCCTTCCCGAAGGTGAGGGAGTAGCCGTCGCCGCCGAGGATGCTGATGCGGTCGTAGGGCAAGCAGGCGTTGGCGAGCTTCTTCTTCCAGAGGGCGCGTTGGAGGATGTTCATGCCCTGCGTGAAGGCGGCGATGCGGTCCTTGATGACATCGCTGTCCGGCACGGACAAGCTCCATTCCCCGTCCCACTTGGGTTTGACCGCGGCCTTGGCGGGGGCGGGCTTGGGCTTCGCCTTGGCTTGGGCGACGGACAGCGCGGGCGGCGCCATGAGGAAAAACGGCATAGGGCCTCCGGAATCGGGGTCGGGCCGCCAGTCTAACCCTTCCAGCGCCTCGGGTCTTCCTCGGACAGGCCCAGCTGGTCCAGCACGCGGGTGGCGAAAGTGTCCACGAGATCCGCGATGCCCTGGGGCTTCGTGTAGAAGGCGGGCATGAGGGGCATGACGATGGCACCCGCGTCGTGGACCCGCAGCATGTTCTCCAGATGGATGCGGTTGAGGGGCGTCTCCCGCAGGCAGAGCACCAGGGGGCGGCGCTCCTTGAGGCAGACGTCCGCTGCGCGGCTCACGAGGCTTTCGCTGATGCCCGCCGCGATGCGCCCCAGGGCCCCGGCGGAGCAGGGCACGAGGGCCATGCCGTCCTGGCGGAAGGAGCCGGAGGCGATGTCGGCGCCGAGGTTCTGCTCGTTACGGAGCCCGATCTTGAGGCTCAGCGCGGTGAGGTCTTCCGCCTTCAGGCCCGTCTCGTCATGGAGGCAGCGCCGTCCCGTGGGCGACACCAGCAGCGCGATCTCCGCGACCTCCGCGTGCGCCGCCAGCCGCTTCAGCACGCCCACGCCAAAGGCCGAGCCGCTGGCTCCAGTGATGGCGAGGGTGAGGCGGCGGCTCATAGATTGAGGAAAGCCGGGCCCACATTCGTGATGCTCCCCGCGCCGAAGGTGATCAACAAGTCGCCGGGGCGGGTGAAGTCCTTGAGGATCTCCGGCAGATCTTCGATCTTGGGGACGAAGTGGACTTCCTTCTGGCCGTGGGAGCGGAGGCTCTCCACCACGGTTTCGCCCGTGATGCCTTCAACGGGCGCCTCGCCCGCGGCGTAGATGTCCGTCACTACCACGGCGTCCGCCTCGAAGAAGGCGCGGCCGAATTCCTCCAGGAGAGCCTCGGTGCGGCTGTAGCGGTGGGGCTGGAAGGCCACGACGATGCGGCGGTCCGGGAAGCCCTTGCGCGCGCCCGCCAGCGTGGCGGCGATCTCGGTGGGGTGGTGGCCGTAGTCGTCCACCACGAGGACACCGTCCTTCTCGCCCTTCTTCGTGAAGCGCCGCTCGGCGCCTGTGAAATCCTTGAAGCTTTCGCGGATGGATTCCACGCCCACGCCTACTTCCCGGGCCACGCCCAGCGCGGCGAGGGCGTTGAGCACCATGTGGTGGCCGGGCACACCCAGCTCGAATTCGCCGAGATCCTCGCCGTAGGCCGACACGCGGAAGCGGGTGCGGAAACCGTCCTGCTGGATGTCCGTGGCCCTCAGCTCCGCTTGCCTGCTGGTGCCGTAGGTGCGTACGGGGCGCTTGAGCCGGGGCAGGATGGCGGCGGCGTTGTCGTCGTCAATGCAGAGGAAGACGGAACCGTAGAAGGGGATCTTGTTGGCGAAGGCCGTGAAGGCGTCCTGGATCTCCGCCAGATCCTTGTAGTGGTCCAGGTGCTCGCGGTCGATGTTCGTCACGACCGCGATGGTGGGGCTCAGCATGAGGAAGCTGCCGTCGCTCTCATCGGCTTCCGCCACCAGGCACGCGCCTTTGCCCAGCTTGGCGTTGCTGCCCAGGATGCCCAGGCGCCCGCCAATGACGATGGTGGGGTCCAGACCGCCGTGGAAGAGGAGCTGGGCCACCATGCTCGTCGTCGTCGTCTTGCCGTGGGAACCCGCCATGGCGATGCCCTGCTTGAGACGCATCAGCTCCGCCAGCATCTCGCCCCTCGGTATGACGGGGATCTTCGCCTGGTGGGCCGCGACCACCTCCGGGTTGTCGGCCTTCACGGCGCTGGAGATGACGACCACTTGCGCGCCTTCGATGTTGCGTTCGTCATGGCCTTCCACGATCCGGATGCCGAGGCCTTTCAGCCGCTCCGTGGTGGCGCTGGCCTTCTGATCCGAGCCGCTCACCCGGAAGCCCAGGTTCGCCAGAACCTCCGCGATGCCGGACATGCCGATGCCGCCGATGCCGACGAAGTGGATGGCTTTGATCTGGCCGAACACGAAGACTCCGTGAAGAAAGTCCAGCATAGCGGCTTGGGGGCAACCTTCCGCCCGGAGGGAGCATCCAATGAAGCGGATGGCACGGCGTTTGATCTGCCAGACTCAGGTTCCGCGGAGGTGCCCATGCGACTGCGTAATCTCTCCTCCTTATCCCTTGTTGGGCTGCTCGCCCTTGGCATTGCGCCACAGGTCCGTGGCGAAATGCCCCAGGAAGCCGGCCGTCGGCCCACACCCATGCCGATGCCGCGTCCTGGGACCGGAGCGGCGGTCATGCCGTCCGAATCCGGGATGGATCAGCGCCCTGGTTTGCAGGACCGCAGAGACGGCGTCCGCCCCACCCAGCCTCAACCGCCTCCGGGCCGTCCGCCCATGCTCCGGCCCACCTATCAGCGGCTGGCTCCCACGGTGGGCATCACCTACTTGCCGGTTTTCAGCCGCTGCACGATCCTGCCCACGATTGGCTACTGGCGCGATCGCGAGTACGACATCATGGCGGCCATCCAGCGCCAGGCGAGACGCGGCTACATCCCGGTCACGCCCTATCCGCTGGACCAGGACAGTGTCACGGGCACCAGCATGGTGGCCAGCGGATGGCGGGCCTACGGGTTCGTGGTGCCGCCGGGAGGGCAGGTGCAGCTGAAGCTGACCCATCCGAAGCCAGGCTGGTTCAAGGTCTACTGGTCGGACCAGTGGGGCGAGTACCGGCCCGGCATGAAGATCAAGCCCGGCGAGCCGGAGGCGCTGTACACCAACCTGGGCAAGAAGACGGTGGCGGTCTACGCCATCGTGGACGATCCAGGCCAGTGGGCCACGCCCACGGATCCCTTCACGCTGTCGGTGAAGCGCAGCTTCGACGCCGCCCACCTCGACCCGGAGGGGGTGACCGTCCACCAGGGCATCTGGAACACGGTGGCCGACACCTACTGGCTCAGTCCTGAGCACCGGTGATCAGGTCCACGGGCATCCGCCCGTCACCTGGAGCCTGAAGGCCTTCGGTTCCACAGCCAGTTCCGCCCGGTCCCTCGCCGCGGCGGGCTCGCCGTCCAGGTGCCAGGGCGCGGGCCGGTCGAGCTGGACGAGGGCGCGAAGGACGCGGCCCTCGTGGCGCAGGGGGCTGTGGCCCCGTTCCCGGAAGAGCGCCGGCCCTTCCGTCAGCGCGCCGAAGAGTGAGGGCCGCCGTAGCGAGGCCCATTGCAGAGCGCCATCCGATGGATCCGCGTGAGGCGCGATCCAGAGCCCCGCGCCGAACTGCGGCAGGTTGGCGAAGCAGAGGCTCCATGGCCGTTCGGGCAGCGCAGCTTCTTCGCCGTTCCACGCCGCTTTGAGCTTGTCCATCGCGCGCACAGGCTCCTCGACGAGCGGCTTCGCGGCATCCCATTTCACATGCAGGAGCCGTTCGGTCCGCCACAGGCGCAGCGCGAGCTTCGCGTAGCCAAGGAACCCGCGGCTGCCGAGGGCTTCGAAGCCACGGGCCACGGCGGCTTCAAAGCCCGTGCCGCAGAGGTTGAGGAAGGGCTCGCCATCCAGCAGGCCGAGATCCACGCGCAGTTCGCGGCCTTCCAGCAAGCGCTGGACCGCGCCCGCGGGTTCCAGGGGCGTGCGCAGGCCGCGCACCGCTCCGTTGCCGCTGCCGCCGGGAACGGCCGCGAGCGGGACGGGGCAGCCCAGGTTCCGCAGCGCCTTCATGGCGTGATGGAGGGTGCCGTCCCCGCCCCACACCAGCAATGGGCCGCTTGCGCGTCGGGCGCGATCGATGGCTTCCGAGTAATCCCAGGGCGGGCCGAAGGGCAGGGGTTCGATGCGCGCGCGGAGCTCGGCCGGGAGCCTGCGCATCAACGCGTCGGGATCCTTCTTCGCCGTGCCGGAGCGCGGATTGAAGAGGAGCGGCAGGCGCTCGGTCACTTCAGTTCCCAAGCTTGCGACAGGGCGCCGTCCTTCACCAGCATGCGGAAAGACCGTTCGCCCAAGGCCGCGCCGGGATCGGGAGTGAAGGCGTAGAGGCGCGATCCGTCCGGCTGCTGTTGGCGGAAGACCAGGTGGTGCTGTGCCTGGAGGAAGGACTGTTTCTGCCGCAACCGCATCAGATCGCCGGATGAGGAGAGCGGGTTCCAGCGCCAGGGCCAGGCGTCGCGGTCCGGGAAGCGCGCGCAGGCGCCGGGCTCCAATTCCCAAATGGCCGCATACTTCTTCAATTCCGTGAGCGTGAGCGATTCGATGACGGGAATGCCGCCCTGAGGCACCGGGCCCGGGGGCACGCGATAGGAGCGCGTCGCTGGGGCGACCTTCTGGTAGCCCGACTGCGCGGCGCCCCAGGCGACGAAACAGGCGCCGATCCAGATGAGCGGCGCGAGCACCAGGCCCGTGCCCCAGGTCCCCAGCTGGCGGGTGGCTTTCACTCAGGCCTCCTGAACCGGATCGGCGGCGCTTCCAGCTCCAACACCGTGCCTGTCACGGGGTGCGTGAGGGAGAGCTTCCAGGCGTGCAGCCAGAGCCGGTCCGAATCCGCGCCGCCGTAGAGCCGGTCGCCGAGAATGGGCCGGTCCACACTCACGAGATGCACGCGGATCTGGTGCGTCCGGCCCGTGCGGGGCCTGGCGAGGATCCAGTGCCCGGCTTCGAGCGTGGCGAGCGCATCTTCAGGCACCGCTTCGAAATCCGTCTGCGCCGCGCGGGGGTCGATGAGGTCGCCCTCGCAGCCGAAGCGGCCCGGATCCGCGAGCCGCACCCGACCCACGGGCCGGTCCACGGTGCAGGGCGCGAGAGGCGACGAGATCCGCGCGAGGTAGCTCTTCCGCACGCCGCCCTCCGTGAACTGCTTCGTGAGCGAGGGGTTCGCGGCCGCGTCCTTGGCGAAGACGAGGAGGCCCGAGGTGCCGAGATCGAGACGGTGATGCAGGAACAGCTTCAGATCCGGCCGCTGCTTGCGCAGCATGGCCTGGAGGTCGTGCTGGTCCGTGGCCCAGGTCCCCTGGGTGGGAATGCCCGCGGGCTTGTCCACCGCCAGCAGCCAAGTGTCCTCGAAGACGATGGGCACTTCGATGTCCGGCGGCTCCGGAAGATCGGGGTCGTGGGCCACGCGGACTTCCATGCCCGGCTGGATGAGCTTCCCCGCCACGCGGATCCGTTTGCGCGCCACCTGCACGCCCCCGATCCTGAGGATCTCTCGCGCCTGGCGACGGGAGAGGCCGGTGCGGGCCGCGATGAGCTGATCGAGCCGGAGCCCTGCATCGGAGGCGTCCACTGTGAAGGTCCAGCGCTGCAAGGCCATGACTTCCAGCCTATCGGCAGCCCGTCGAAATCAATGTTGACAAAAATGGTCAACATATTGTTGAGTAAAAAAGTCAACTTTAAGGAGACCCCATGAGCCACCGACCCAACCGCGTGGACTTCGCCTACGAACTCATCGGCCGCACGCCGGTCGTGCGCCTGCACCGCCTCGTGCCCGATGGCTCCGCCGCCGTCTTCGTGAAACTCGAAAGCGAGAACCCTGGCGGCAGCGTGAAGGACCGCATCGCCCTCGCCATGATCGAGGACGCGGAGGAGAAGGGGCTCCTGCGCCCCGGCATGCGGCTGCTGGAAGCCACCAGCGGCAACACGGGCATCGGCCTCGCGTTCGTGGCCGCGACCAAGGGTTATCCGATCACGCTCGTCATGCCCGACACCATGACCGGCGAGCGCCGCGCGCTGCTCAAGGCCTACGGTGCCTCCCTCGTGCTCACGCCTGGCGCGGGCGGCATGAAGGTGGCTGTGGAGAAGGCGGATGAGATCGCGGCGGCGAATCCCGGTCGTTATTTCCAGGTGCGCCAGTTTGACAACCCGGCGAACCCGGCCATCCATCGCCGCACGACCGCGGAAGAAGTCCTGGCCCAGGTGCCGGAGCTGGACGCGTTCGTGGCGGGTGTGGGCACAGGCGGCACTGTTACCGGCGTGGGCCAGGTTCTGAGAGAGCGCAAGCCCTCCGTGCTCGTGGTGGCCGTGGAGCCTCTTTCCTCGCCTCTGCTCAGCAAGGGTGAGATCGGCCCCAACAAGATCCAGGGCATCGGCCCCAACTTCGTGCCCGCCGTGCTGGACCGCGGCGCCTTCGAGCGTGTGGAGGATGTGGCGTTCGAGGATGCCGTCGCGCTCGCGCGCCGGCTGGCGCGCGAGGAAGGCATCCTGGCGGGCATCAGCAGCGGCGCCGCGATAGTGGCCGCTCTGCGTGTGGCCAGGGAACTCGGCGAAGGCAAGACGGTCGTGGCCGTTCTGCCCGACACCGGCGAGCGATACCTCAGTCACCCGCTCTTCGCGGAGATTGAAGAGATGAAGGACGAAGCCGTCGCGGTCTGAACCGGTGATGCATGCGAGGATGGGACGCCATGCGTCCCATCCTCTTTTCCTTCCTCATCGCGGTTCACGCCATCCTCCCGGCTGCCCCCCATGGGGAGGAGGATCCAAAGGCTCTCGCGCGCCAGGTCGTGGCCGAGATCAACTGGGCGCGCCAGCATCCTGAATCCGCCGCCGCCGAATTGAAAGTCTGGCTGCCGCTCTTCGAGGGAGGGCGTTACCTGGCCTTCCCAGGCGAGACACGGCTACGCACCGAGGAAGGTCCCGCGGCCGTCGAAGAAGCCATCGCCTTCCTTGAAAAGCAGAAGCCGCTTGAGCCTCTGACCTGGTCGCCCTCGCTGGCCAAGGCGGCGGAGGAGCTGGTGAGGGACCAGTCTGCGCGTGGCGGCGTCGGCCACGGGGGCTCCGACGGCAGCACCCCCGAATCCAGGATGGATCACCATGCGCGGCCCCTGGGTGAATTCGGTGAGGTCGCCACCTATGGCTCATTCGGGCAACCGCCTGCGGCAAGGAGGGCGGTCCTGGCGCTCATCGTGGATGACGGCGTGAAGAGCCGCGGGCACCGGGCGCTCCTGTTCAAACCGGGCTTCGCCTTGGCGGGCGGGGCGTGGGGGCCGCATCCCCGCTTCGAGAGGGTGGTGGTCGTGGATCTGGCGGAGCAAGTCTCCCGCTAGAGCTGTCCGATCCGGCTGATAGGCTGGCTCGACACCCATGGCCTGGATCGAGACGCTTGGCGCCGCCGTGCGCCATTTCCTGGAATACGCCGGTGATCTCGCGCACCTGGCGGCGAAGGCCGTGGGCGGTCTGTTGAAGCTCGATGGCGCGCGGGCGCGGGTCGTGGGGCCGGTGCTGAAGGCCCAGCTGCGCTTCACAGGCGAGCACGGCGTGTGGCTGGTGGCGGGCGCGGGAGCTATCCTCGGCGCCGTCACGCTGCTGCAGGCCTATGCGCAGCTGGCGGATTTCGGTCCGGGGCAATACACAGGCACGCTGCTATCGGCCGTGATCCTGCGGGAGCTGGGGCCCGTGCTGGCTTCCGTGCTCGTCATCGGCCGCAGCGGCACGGCCATCGCCGCGGAACTGGCCACCATGCGCCTGGGCGAAGAGGTGGAAGCGCTGGAAGCCCATGGCGTGGATCCCGCGCAGTACCTTCTGGCGCCACGGCTGTTCGGCGTCATCTGCTCGCTCTTCGCGCTGATGGTCTTCCTGGACGCCGCCGCGCTGCTGGCGGGGTACGCCGTGTCCGCGGCCAAGCTGGGCACTTCCTGGGGTGTGTTCTGGGGCCAGGTTCGGGATGCCGTCGAGCTTCGGGATTTCGCGCTCACGGGACTGAAGGCCATCGTCTTCGGCACCTTCATCGCGGTGCAGTCCTGCTACTTCGGCCTGTCCGTGAAGGCCAGCCAGACGGAGATCCCGCAGGTGGTGACGAAGGCCGTGGTGGCGACGCTGGTGAGCGTGTTCATCGCCGATGGCCTCTTCGTGGCGCTGATCTATGGCTGAGGGACTCGTCGCCTCCGACTTGGCGCTGGCGGCGCCGGATGGCCGCGTCATCCTGCGGAACGCCTCGCTGGAAGTTCCCGCCGGGGGCCGCGTCTGGATCGAAGGCCCGCCCGGGTCCGGCAAGCGCGCGCTGCTGAAGGTGATCGCGGGCCTGTTGCCGCCTGAGCGGGGCGAGGTCCGTCTCGGCGGCTTCCGCCTCTGGCCCGGCGAAGGCGCGATGGCGTTGAGGGGCAGGCTTCGCACGGGCTTCGCCTTCGCCCAGGGCGGCCTCCTCTCCAACCAGACGCTGCGTGAGAATCTCGCGATGCCTTTGCGCTTCGCCGGGCGGGGAACGGAGGATGTGGAAGGCGTACTCGACCGTCTCGGGCTCGCGGAGGCAGCAGGCCTTCGGCCCCACGCGCTGGGCGCCCGCGCGCGCAAGCTGGCGCAGTTCGCGCGCATCGAGCTGCTTCAGCCGGAAGTGGTCTTCCTGTCTGAGCCCTTCGAGGGTCTCGAAGGGCCGGATGTGGCGCTGGCGGAAAGACTCATCCAAGGCTGGGCCGTGGATCCGGACCGGCTCATCATGGCCGCCGCCGAGGTGACAGGCGCGGGCGTCTTGCCGAGGGCCCGGCACCTGCGGCTGGAGGCTGGCAGAATCCAACCCATCGAGGGGGCGCCATGATCGTCAATCGCCAGGACGCGCGGCTGGGCTTCTTCGTCCTCGCTGCCCTCGCCCTTTTCCTCGGCTTGCTCATCTACAAGAGCGCGCCCAAGGTGGCCGCGGCCGATCACTCCTATGGCATCCACCTCGACCAGCTGCAGGGAGTGGAGGTGGGCACGCCCGTGCTGCTCCAGGGCTATCCCGTCGGCCGGGTTGAAGAGGTGCATCTCAAACGGGAAGGCACCACCTATTACTTCCTCGCGAAGGCCTCCATCCGCGAGCGCATCGTGCTGTGGGAAGGCACGAAGGCGGCCGTGGTGGGCCAGGGGCTCAGCGGCACCGCGATCTCCCTGGTGCTGCCGGATGACCGCGCCGTGGAATTGCGGGACGGCGCCACGCTCCCCGGAGAGCCCGGCAGCAGCCTCGACACCGTCATCGCCAAGGCCGACAAGCTCATCACGGATCTCGACGGATCCGTGAGCGACCTGCGCGCGCAGTTCCAGAAGCGCGGGGCGGGCGTCCTCCTCGACCACCCGGCGGTGGCCAAGGCGCTCAAGGATCTGGATGCCACGCTGCGTTCCTACCAAGGCCTCGCGGATCAGGGCAAGCATGTCGTCGCGGGTCTCGATCCCGCGCTTTCAGACCTGCAGGCCAGTCTCAAGCAGGTGCGCGCGCTCCTCGACAATCGCAGTGGCGACCTCGACACCACGCTGAAGAATCTCGCCTCCCTCACCCAGCGCATGGACGCCCTCAGCACCGCGTTGGACGAGGCCGTGCGTACGGACCAGCCCCAGCTGACAGACACTCTGAAGGGCGTGAAAGCTCTCACTGCCAGCATGCAGGAGCTGGTGGAGCTGCTGAAGCAGAAACCCCACTGGGTCGTCTGGGGCACCCCCAGCGACGCCGCGAAGCGGAAGGCGAAGGACGCGGCGGCGCAACCCTTGAAGTGATCTACCGCGACTCGCGGGCCATCAGCTCGATCACATCCTTGGCCGTTTCAAGCCCCAGGCCCGGCACGGCTCGCCGGAGCCGTGCGATGGCATTGAGCGTCCGTCCGGCCTTGATCTCTTTGGTGATGGCCTCGCGTTCCCGCTCGTCCAACTCCTTCAGCACATCTTGAGGGCCCGACGCCTGTTTGCCCTGGCGGGCACGCCATAGCGAGTAGAGCAGCACCGCGCCCAGCAGGACGCTGAAGACCAGGCCTAATCCGCTCACAGCTGGTCGAGTCCTTCCACGCCGATGGTGGGTGCCCAGGGCAGCAGCTCGTATTGGGCGCAGCCCTGCTGGATGAAGGGGTCGCCATCGCGGATCTGGTCGAGCGTGGCGGCCACGGCGTCATCGGGCACCCGCAGCAAGAGGGCGCCGCCGCTGCGGGGATCCAGGGGGCCGGAAGCCAACAGAAGCCCCTTCTGTTTCAGCTCGCCCAGGTAGGCGCGGTGGGGCTCGATGTACTTGAGGACTTCGTCGAGCGGTTTGCGGTAGCGGACGATGGCGATGGCGTACATGTCAATCCTTCACGATTCGTGTGCCCACGGATTCGAAGCCGTTGCCCTTCAACGCCTCGGGCGACGTGATGAGCACTTCCTTGCCGCCGCCTTCCAGGAAGGAGAGGGCGCTTTCGATCTTGGGGCCCATGCTGCCGGGGGGGAACTGGCCATCGGCGAGATGCTGGCGCGCTTCCGTGGCCGTCATGCGGCCCACCCAGCGTTGCGTGGGTTTCCCGAAATCCAGCGCCACCTTGGGCACGCCGGTCAGCACCACATAGAGGTGCGCGCCCAGCTGGGCCGCCAGCAGGGCGCTGAGGCGGTCCTTGTCGATGACCGCCTCCACACCCACGAGGAAGCCGCTCGCGTCGCGGACGACGGGGATGCCGCCGCCGCCGCCCGCGATGACCGCGTGGCCAGTCCCCAGCAGCAGGCGGATGGCCTCGAGCTGCACGATCTCCACGGGCTTGGGACTGGGCACGACCTTGCGCCAGCCGCGGCCCGAATCCTCCTTCACCTTCCACTTCTTCGTCTTCGCCAGCTCCAGGGCCCGGAACTCGGGGTAGAAGGGGCCGATGAACTTGGTGGGATTGCCGAAGCCGGGGTCGTCCTTGTCCACCACCACTTCCGTGAGCACCGTCGTCACGGGCGTGTCCAGCTTCTCGAAGCGGAGCCGGTTCCTGAGCATCCGCTCGATCATGTAG
>DASRXV010000036.1:0-14986 GCA_035687325.1 Holophagaceae bacterium | reverse complement strand
AGGAGGGAGTTGTAGACGGGATCCGGGAGGATCTCGCGCTTGGCGGGTGCGGAACGACGGGACATGGTCTGCCTCCTACTTCTTCGCCGCGGCCGCGCCGGCCTTGGGCCGCTTCGCGCCGTACTTGGAACGGGACTGGTTGCGGCCGGCGACGCCGGTGGCGTCGAGGGTGCCGCGGACCACGTGGTAGCGCACGCCCGGCAGATCCTTCACGCGGCCGCCGCGGATGAGCACGATGCTGTGCTCCTGCAGGTTGTGGCCGACGCCCGGGATGTAGGTGGTGCACTCGATGCCGTTGGTGAGGCGCACGCGGGCCACCTTGCGGAGGGCCGAGTTGGGCTTCTTCGGAGTGGTGGTGAACACGCGGGTGCACACGCCGCGCTTCTGGGGGCACGAGTTGAGCGCGGGGCTCTTGGTCTTGTTCTCGAATGTCTTGCGACCCTGTCGGATCAGCTGATTGATGGTAGGCATACCATCCTCCTGGTGAGGCGCTTCCGGAGACTGCCCCCGGGGCCTGGGCGCGAGCGGTCGCGCGGGGCGACATCGGGCGGAAAAGGGAACACCGCCCCGAGGGGCAGGACCCTCCATCCTAGCGGACGGATCCCCCAAGTCCAAGGGGGAATGCGGTCAGTGGCAGCTGCAGCCGCCCGCGCACCCGCCGGAAGAGGCCGGCGCGGCCGCAGCGGTGGAGTCCCCGGGTGCGCTCCCCGCGGTGGCGTCCGCCTTGGCGGCGGTCTTGGTGACATCCGATTTGACGGCATCCTTCTTGGCCTCTTGGCCGTAGCCCGTGGCGTACCAGCCACCACCGGACAGGACGAACCCGGCCCTGGACAGCTGGCGCCGCATCCCCAGAGGGGCCCCGCACGGGGCGCAGGCATGCTCGACAGGGGCCGAGAAGCTTTCCAGCGCCTCTTCCTCCGCGCCGCAGGCCTCGCAGCGGTACTCGTAGAGGGGCATCACAAACCTCAGGACAGCGCGATTGCCGCGCGACCGCGTAGTATATCGCGGAGATGGCCACTCCGACCCGCTACTTCGAATCCGCCTTCACCTTCCTCGAGGCCTTCCCCGCCTGGGCTCCCGACAGCCGCCGCGGCCGGATGGGTTTCACCAACGGCTGCTTCGACATCCTCCATCCCGGCCATGTCGCCTATCTCGAAGAGGTGCGAGAGCTCTGCGACTTCCTCGTCGTGGGCCTCAACTCCGACGCCTCCGTCGCCCGGCTCAAGGGCCCCGCCCGGCCCGTGCAGAACGAGGCCGCCCGGGCCGCGATCCTGCTGGGCCTGCGCAGCGTGGACGCCGTGGTGCGCTTCGCGGAGGACACCCCCCAGCTGCTCATCCAAGACCTTCAGCCGGACCTGCTGGCCAAGGGCGGCGACTACACGCCTTCCACCGTGGTGGGCCGCGACATCGTGGAAGCCCGGGGCGGACGCCTCGTCCTCCTGCCCTTCCGCGAAGGCAACAGCACCAGCCGCATCGTGGCCCGAATCAAGGGCTCCCGCGGTGTGACGATGGAGTGATGGGAAAGAAACGGGATTGTCATCACCGCGCTGACACTCGCCTCTTCCAGCCTTGATAGGGTCCCTTCCAGCCGGTATTTCCCGGCCTCATGGAACAGGAGACCCGCATGAAGAAACTTCTCGCCTCCACCTTCCTGGTTTTGGCTGCCACCGGGCTGTCCGCCCAGGGCGTGGACATCAATGGCGGCGTATCCGCCGGTGCCGCCCTGCCCGTGGGTGACCTTTACAACAAAGCCGACCTCGGCACCAACACCCTGCTTGGGTTCCAAGTGGGCGGCCACCTCGACTTCAACATCACCTCCCACCACCAGGTGCGCGCCCACCTGGACTACATCTACATGCCCGGCAGCCGCTGGAATTCCGGGTGGAAGAACGACTACCGCGACCTCCAGATCGGCGCGGACTGGGTCTACAACTTCAACGGCCCTGAAAACGGCTGGTACACCGTGCTCGGCGGCTCCATCAACGACATGAAGGTGTCCTTTGACAACAACCGCATCCCCGCGAGCGGCGACGCCTCCCAGAGCGGGAAGTTCGGCGTCCGTGGCGGCGCGGGCTACAGCTTCAACCGCAATTTCAGCCTGGAGGGCACCCTCAACCAGGTATTCGTGGACAAGACAGGCAACGACGGGTTCGGCTTCGACACCGCCACCTGGATCGGCGCCGCGGCGGTGTTCCGGTTCAAGTGAGGTCCGAGGTTTGAGACATGAAAAAGCGCCGGGGAGAACCGGCGCTTTTTCATGGGGCTGACCCGCCTCAGTCCAGCGGGGCGAGCATCTCGCGGTACTTGGGGAAGGGCCAGTAGTCGGCGTCTGTGCGCTCCTCCAGGTGGTCGAGGGTGTCGCGGAGATCCTGCTGGGCCTGGCGCACCTGGTGGCCGAAGGCCGTGGTGCGGGCTGCCATGTGCTCCAGGCTCTCGGCCTCCGCCAGCGCCTTCTGGAGGGCTTCCAGGGCCAGCTGCGCCTTGTCCAGCAACTGGGCCTGGCCATCCAGCGCGGCCTTGATGGCGGCCGGAACCGTGAGACCGGCCGCGGCCATCTGGGCGAGGCTCTGCGCGCGGGCGCCGAGGTCCTGCGTGACGGAAGGCAGGATCTGCGTTTCCGCCATCTCGCGCAGCACGGAAGCCTCGATGGCCAGCGCCTTCTGGTACTGCTCGTGGCGGATGTGGACCCGCGCCTCCAGCTCCTCGGGAGAGAGGATGCCCTTGAAGACGGCCTTGGCCTCAGGCTTCTCCCACCAGGACAGCGCCTCGACCGTGTCACTGGCGTGGGGCAATCCGCGCTTGGCCGCCTCCTTCTTCCAGTCCTCCGAATAGCCGTTGCCCTCGAAGCGGATGGCCTTCGTCTCCTTGATGGCCTCGCGGACCACTTCCAGCACGGCGGTGCGGTGGTCCTTGCCCGCCTTCATCGCCGCACCCAGCTTGGCGTTGAGGCCCTTGAGGGCCTCGGCCACGGCGGCGTTGATGATGGTCAGCGGCAGCGCGATGGCCTGGCTGGAGCCCACCGCGCGGAACTCGAACTTGTTGCCCGTGAACGCGAAGGGCGAGGTGCGGTTGCGGTCCGTGGCGTCCTTCTCGATGACGGGCAGCTTGCCGATGCCGAGGTCCAGGATCTTCTTCTCGGACGCGTCCGCCGCGGCGCCTTTCTCGATGGAATCGAGGATGTGGTTCAGCTGGTGGCCCAGGAAGGCGCTCATGATCGCGGGCGGCGCCTCGTTGGCGCCCAATCGGTGGTCGTTGCCCGCGGAGGCGATGGCCGCGCGGAGCAGGCCGCCGTGGCGGTGGATGGCCTTGAGCGTGGCCGCCAGGAAGTAGAGGAAGCTGAGGTTCTGCTCGGGCGTCTTGCCGGGCTCCAGGAGGTTCATGCCTTCATCGGTGGCGAGGCTCCAGTTGCAGTGCTTGCCGCTGCCGTTCACGCCCGCGAAAGGCTTCTCGTGCAGCAGCACCATCATCCCGTGGCGCTCGGCCACATTCTTCATGAGCTCCATGAGCAGCTGGTTGTGGTCGGAGGCGATGTTCGCGGGCTCGTAGATGGGCGCGATCTCGAACTGGTTGGGGGCGACTTCGTTGTGCCGCGTCTTCGCAGGCACGCCCAGCTTGAAGCACTCCAGTTCCAAATCCTGCATGAAGCCCAGCACGCGCTCCTTGATGGAGCCGAAGTAGTGGTCCTCCAGCTCCTGGCCCTTCGGCGGGCGGGCGCCCTGGAGCGTGCGGCTGGCGAAGAGGAGGTCGGGACGCTCCTTCGCCAGGTCCAGGTCCACGAGGAAGTACTCCTGCTCGGGCCCGCATTGGGCGACGACACCCTGCGCGGGGATGCCGAAGTGGGCAAGCGCTTCCAGGGACGCCTTGCTCACGATCTCCATGGAACGGAGGAGCGGCACTTTGTGGTCCAGGGCCTCGCCGTGGTAGCCCACAAAAGCCGTGGGGATGCAGAGCGTCTTGCCCAGGGGCCCTTCCATGATGAAGGCCGGGCTCGCCGGATCCCAGGCCGTGTAGCCCCGCGCCTCGAAGGTGGCGCGGAGGCCGCCGGAGGGGAAGCTGGAGGCGTCGGGCTCTCCCTGGATGAGCTGGCCGCCGCTGAAGCGCTCGATGACGGCGCCGGGCTCGTCGTCCCAGGTGATGAAGGCGTCGTGCTTCTCCGCGGTGGCGCCGGTCATCGGCAGGAACCAGTGGGTGAAGTGCGTGGCGCCCTTCTCCATGGCCCAGTCCTTCATGGCCTGGGCCACGCCGTGGGCCACTTCGGGCGGCAGCGTCTCGCCCTTCCGGATGGCCTGCCGGAAGGCCTTGAAGACCTCTTTGGGCAGCCGCTCCTTCATGGTGCGTTCCCCGAAGGTGTCGCAGCCGAAGTAGTGGCTGACTTTGACCTGGTCCAGACGCAGAATGTCCGGACCGCTCGTGGTGCTGGCCTTGGCCATGGCTTCCCCCTGGGTTGCTGAAAGGACTCGACCAACCCCCGATCACGCCGATGAGGAGCTGGTGGAACCGACCGCGCTGAGATCCGCTATCCGCCCCAAGGATACCCCCGGCGGGATGCCCCATCCATCCCCGGAGGCAGATCCTCGCGCCCTTGCCCTGCTCGCGGCGCTGGAAGCGCGGCAGGCCGGGCTGGCACTGAGCCAAACCCTCGCCTGGGAACGCGTCTTCTTCGCCGAGGTTTTCGCCAGCCCCGAGCCCGCGCGCCGGGTACGTGCCTTCCTCGGGGAAGGTCCGGGCCCGGTGTAGAATCCCAGATTCCCCAAGGAGGCAAGGGTTTGCAGGAGAAGCGCGCCGTTCCGGCCTATGTGGAAGAGACCGCCTTCGGCACCTGGTTCCTGGGCACAGACACCTGGTACGACCATGTGGTGGCCGTCGCTCTAGATGATCTGCAGCGCTTCCTGCCCCAAGACCGCGCCTCCTACCCGGTGGTGCTCGATGCCGGTTGCGGCCGGGGCCGGTCCCTGAAGTTCCTCGCCGAGCGCTTCCGCCCCGAGCGCATCGTGGGCGTGGACGCCGACCCGCGCATGCCCGGATGGGCCGGTCCCGAAACGGCCGCCCTGGGATGCGCCGTGGACCTGCGCGTGGCGGATGCCAGCGACACCGGCATGCCGGATGCCTCCGTGGACCTGGTCTTCTGCCATCAGACCCTGCACCACCTCGTGGCCCAGGAGGCCGCGCTAGCCGAGTTCCACCGCATCCTGCGCCCCGGCGGTGTGCTGCTCATGGCGGAGTCCACCCGGAAATACATCCGCTCGTGGATGATCCGCCTCCTCTTCCGCCACCCCATGGAGGTGCAGCGCACCGCGGAAGAATACCTGGCCATGATCCGCGAGGCGGGCTTCGTGATCCCCGAGACCTCCGTGTCCCTACCCTACCTCTGGTGGAGCCGCTGGGACCTGGGCACCTTCGAGTGGCTGGGTTTCCCCCTGCCGAAGCGGCGGGAAGAGACCCTGGTCAACGCGGTGGCGCAGAAGCCTTAGAAGCGCTTGCGATCTACACTGGGGGCATGAGCGCCGTACTGCCCTACACCCCCGACCTCGCCACCATCCCCGATGGGCTCGATCTGGAAGCGGAGATCCGCCGCCTCAAGGGGGAGCGGAACGCCATGATCCTGGCGCACTACTACCAGGAGCCGGAGATCCAGGACCTGGCGGACTTCGTGGGCGACAGCCTCCAGCTGAGCCAGCAGGCGGCGAAGACAGACGCGCAGGTCATCGCCTTCTGCGGCGTCCACTTCATGGCGGAGACCGCCAAGATCCTCAATCCGGCCAAGACGGTCGTCATCCCGGACATGGACGCGGGCTGCTCGCTCTCGGACCGCTGTCCCGCGGACCAGTTCGGCGAGTGGCTGAAGCAGTTCCCGGACCACGAGGTGGTGAGCTACATCAACTGCTCCGCCGGCGTGAAGGCCCTGTCCACCATCATCTGCACCAGCTCCAACGCCGGGCGCGTGGTGGAGAGCATCCCGGAGGACCGGAAGATCGTCTTCGCTCCCGACCGCCACCTGGGCAAGTGGGTGATGCAGCAGACGGGCCGCGACATGGCGCTGTGGCCGGGCTTCTGCGTGGTGCACGAGCAGTTCCAGGCCAAGCGCCTCGCGCTGACGAAGGCCCAGCATCCATCCGCCAAGCTCATCGCCCATCCCGAATGCGACGCGAGCGTCTCGCAGATGGCCGACTTCGTGGGCTCCACGGCCGCCCTGCTCCGCTTCGTGAAAGAGGACAGCGCCAAAGCCTTCATCGTGGCCACCGAGGCCGGCATCCTCCACCAGATGCAGAAGGCGCGGCCCGATGCCGAACTCATCCCAGCCCCCGCTGACAGCGGCTGCAACTGCTCGCTCTGCCCCTACATGAAGCTGAACAGCCTGGAGAAGCTCTACCTGGCCCTGCGGGACCTGAAACCGGCCATCGAGATCCCCGAGGAGACGCGGCTTCGCGCCCTCGCCCCCGTGGAGCGGATGCTGGCCCTGGGCTGAGGCCCGGCTACACTGGCTCGACCCATGCCGCGCCGCCAAGTCACCAAGTTCCGCTACCTCCGCGCCGTGGGCGAGGAGCCGCCTTGGCGGCGCCAGTTGCAGGGCAAGGGCGGCGCGCTGCTGCTCATCCTCGCGGGGCTCGTCCTCGCCACCGCCCTCTACCTGGCACCCAAGGGCTGGTTCGCTTGGCGCATCCTCGCCACCCAGCAGGCCTTCACGGACACCCACTGGAACGACATGGACGAGGTGGAGCGGGCCTGGAAAAGCCTGCCCCTGCTGCCGGTCTTCGAGCGCGGGGACGAGCGGGACATCCAGGCCTTCCTGGAATCCCAGCCGCTCGCGGTGGGCGTCTTCGACCGCTTCGGCCAGCGCAAATTATGGACCCGCAGCGGCGACCGCCTCATCCCCGCGGACCCCGCCGCGAAGGAGACCCTGCTCTACATGAACTGGCTGGCCCATGCCGAGGCGGCGCAGCGCTTCGACTGGAGCCCGCCCAAGGACCAGGATCCGGACACCGGGAAGATCGCCACCATCGTGCTGCTCTCGGACCGGTGGCTGGTCATCAAGCGCTGGAAGCCCGGCGACGAGAGCGTGGAACGGTTCCTCCGCGCCACCCTCCGCCCGGACGCCCGCATCCGCGTGGGTCTCACGCGGCAGACAGCCAGCAATCATCCCGACGATCTCACCACCCAGGACTGGGGCCGCGAACCGCATCTCCAGGCGGATCCCTACCGTCTTGCCACTTACTCGCCCTTGGGCTCGCTCCTCAACACCAACGCGTTCGGGGAGGGATGGCAGGTGGGCTGCATCTCAGCCACGGCGGCCGAGGCCAACGACGCGGAAGACCGCATCATGAAGCAGGTCTGGATCGTCCGCTTCCTCGCCTTCGGCATCGGCGTCGGCGCCCTCGTGGGATTCTGGCTCCGCAGCCGGGCGAGGGCGAGGGCCATGCTGGACGCGGACCGGCTGGCCTCCATGACCCACAGCCTCAAGACGCCGCTGGCCATCCTCAAGTTCCGCTGCGACACGCTGCGCCTGGGGCGCCTGAGCCAGGACCAGGCGGACGGCGAACTCATGAAGCTGGGCGCGGAGGTGGACCAGCTCACCCTCATGATCGAGAACGGCCTCCGGGCCATCCGGGGCGACCAGCGCACGGGCCCCACACGGGTCATCGATGGCGGCTGGATCCGCGAAGTGGTGGAGGATCTCCGTCCCGGCTACGAGATGGAAGGCCGGGAGCTGGACCTGCGCCTCGGGCCCGAGCAGGGCAAGGCCGCGCCCGCCAGCCTGCGCTCCGCCGTCCTCACGCTCGTGGAGAACGCCCTCCTCCATGGCGCGGGCAAGGTGACGGTGGAGACCGCCGCCCGCGGGCGGCGGATGAGCATCCGCGTCCTGGACGAAGGCGCAGGTCTCGATGCCGCGGAGCTGAGCGTCCTAGGCAAGCCCTACCAGCGCCTGCGCAAGGAGGGGAAGGAGGGCTTCCTCCACGAAGGCCAGGGCCTGGGCCTGAGCCTGCTCTTCCAGGTGGCGGAGCGGGAGGGCTGGGGTCTCAATTTCGAATCCGCGCCGGGCGAAGGTTTCGCCGCGCAGCTCGATATCCAGCGGGCCTGATATGCCGGTCAGCAAGGAAAATACGGGAAATCATCGCTTGCCTTTCCAAGGCGTCCGCCGCAAGGTGATAGGGCTGTTTCTCATGAATCCGGTTCAACCATGACCCATATCCTCGTGGTGGAGGATGAGACTTCCCTCCGCCAGCTGCTGACGCAGAACCTGAGCTATGAGGGCTACTCCATCGCCGCCGCGGCCGATGGGGGGGAAGCGCTGTCCTCCCACCACGCGCGCCGGGCGGACCTCATCGTGCTGGACCTCATGCTGCCCGTGGTGGACGGCTTCCAGGTGCTCCGCACCCTGCGCGAGCACCAGGACCCCGTCCCCGTGCTCATGCTCACCGCGCGCGGCGCGGAACAGGACCGGGTGCAAGGGCTCTCCCTCGGTGCCGACGACTACCTGGTGAAGCCCTTCTCCGTGCTGGAACTGCTGGCGCGGGTGAAGGCCATCCTCCGCCGCACCCGGCCCATGGAAAAGCCCAAGACTCTGCGCAGCGGCCCCTTCCGCTTCGACCTCCCCCGCCTGGAAGCCACGCGGGAGGAACAGATCATGGACCTCACGCCCCGCGAATTCCGGCTCCTGGAGATCCTCATCACCCATCCGGGCCGCACCCATAGCCGCCAGGAGCTGCTGCAGCTGGCCTGGGAGCAGGATGCCCAGCCCACGCCCCGCACGGTGGATGTCCACATCGCCAACCTCCGCAAGAAGTTGGGCGATGACGGCGGCAAGCCCTACATCGCCACCGTGGGCGGCGAAGGCTACCGCTGGGTCCTGCCGGTCTCCAACGAAACCGTGGTCTGACATTCCATCCATTCCATCGGGCCTCCACCTGCGGGATGCTGGAGGGATGGAGAAGACGGCAGCGGATCCGGTGTGGACCCCCCACGGGTGGCGGCACCGCCCTGCCCTCCAGCAGCCGGACTATCCCGATGCCTCGGAGCTGGAGCGCGCCCTCGCGCGGCTGCGGGACTTGCCGCCCCTCGTGGTGCCAGAGGAAGTGGACCGCCTACTGGGCCTCTTCGCCGAGGCGGCCGCGGGCCGCCGCTTCCTGCTGCAGGGCGGCGACTGCGCGGAGCAGTTCCGTGACTGCTCGCCGGAGCGCATCGCCGACAAGCTCCGCGTGCTGCTCCAGATGTCCGTGGTGCTCACCCATGTGGGCCGCCGCCCCATCGTGCGGGTGGGCCGCATCGCCGGCCAGTACGCCAAGCCCCGCTCCAGCGGCACCGAAACGATCCGTGGCAAAGAGCTGCCCAGCTACCGCGGCGACCTCATCAACGGGCTCGACGCCACCGAGGCCGCGCGGCGGCCCGATCCCCAGCGCATGCTCCAGGCCTACTTCCACGCCGCCGCCACGCTGAACCACCTGCGCGCGCTCATTGAGGGCGGCTTCGCGGACCTCCACCATCCCGAACGCTGGGAACTCCACGCGGGCGCGGCAGATGTTCCCGCCTACAGGGAGACGCTGGCCCAGGTGCGCGAGTCGCTGGATTTTCTCGAAGCCCTCGGCGGCGTCCAGCGTGGCACCCTGGAGCGCATCGATCTCTTCACCAGTCATGAGGCCCTGCTCCTGCCCTACGAGGAAGCCCTCACCCGCTGGGTGGCGGGCTCCACGGCGGCAGATGGCGGCTACTACAACCTGGGCGCGCACATGCTCTGGGTGGGCGAACGCACGCGGCAGGCGGATGGCGCCCACATCGAATACCTGCGAGGGCTGCGCAATCCCATCGGCGTCAAGGTCGGCCCCACGGCCACGGCGGAGGAGCTGCTGCCCCTGCTGGACCGCCTGGACCCGCACCAGGAGCCAGGGCGCATCACGCTCATCACACGCTTCGGCGCGGACCGCATCGCCGAGGCCCTGCCGCCCCTCATCTCCGCCGTGCGGCGGTCGGGGCGCGCGGTGCTGTGGAGCAGCGACCCCATGCACGGCAACGGCGAAAAGACCGGCAGCGGCCTCAAGACGCGCAACTTCGACGCCATCCTCTCCGAGCTGCGCCAGGCCTTCGAGCTGCACCGCGCCCAGGGCTCGGCGCTCGGCGGCGTCCACATCGAGCTCACGGGCGAGAATGTCACCGAGTGCGTGGGCGGCGCCGAAGGCCTTTCCGAAGCCGACCTCCCCAGAGCCTACGAAACCGGCTGCGACCCGCGCCTGAACGGCGCCCAGAGTTTGGAACTCGCGTTTCTCGTGGCGGAGATGCTGCGGGGGTAGGGCGCCAAGGCTTATCGATAGAGTTAACCGGCTAGGTATCAGGGCTAGGTCAAAAAGTGTCCACAGCTATTTTTTCTTTCTTTCGTTCAGCATCTCAGCACCCAGTTTGTGCAGCGCTTCCATGAGAGCGACCGTGTCTTGGATGTGGAAGAGGTTCGATGAAGGCAATTCATAGCTGTACCGCCACTTGATAAATGCATCGTTGTTGGCGAGTAGCAATTCTTCAAGGGAAACCGGAGTTGAGATTTTGTTCGCAGCAGCGTATTTCAAATAGTCGGCGTGAATTCGTTTCCGAATAGATTCTGGTAACGAGTGGAAAAGTTTCGTCAACTCATGCCCACGAATTTCTACGCCATGAAGGATTGATAAGGTCTTGAGGTAAATCTCTGTAGCAAAAGTAGAGTTCACGACAAAGGGTGCCGCTCCTCGCACAAATTCAGAGTGGTCGCTAAGAAGACCTCTGTAGATCTGGCCGCCAGCGTGCGAGAAGGCAGCCGCGTGATTGAACATGGCCATTTCTTTAGAGGGTGGATCCCAAATCCCAAGGGATTTCATCAGGGCTTCGCAACTCGCTAACTCCACCATGTAGTCGTCTGAGGCTTCAAATTCCCCCACCTCAACACCATTGACGACCAGCCTCTTCATCTTCCTTTGAGGTGGCAATCTCATCATTTCTGACGCCTAACTTTTAATTAGAAGGACCGGACTTATGGACCTGGCTCGCCTAATCCAGTCGTGGGGTGATTGAGAAATTGAAAAGAGTCGGTTTGCTCAAGGTATGGGTTAGACCACTTCCAGGATACGCCGGACAGCTACTGCACGGTCCCATGCAGCGCCTCGGGCCCCAGGTGCACGGTGAGCGCATCAAATGCGCTGCGGATCTCCAGGTCGGCGCCGGGGTCCAGGGTGGGGAGGGCGCGGAGGCGCAGGGGAGGGAGCAGCAGGGCTTCGCCCGCGCGGAGGGGCGGCAGCTCGAGGCCTTCGTAGACCTCCAGCGAGGCGTGGCGCTTGTGGGTCCCGGCGCGGAGGAGGAGGTCGCCGCCGAAGGGTTCGCCCACGAGGAGCCAGGCGCCGAGGACGGCCACGCCTTCGGCATGCAGGGCCAGACAGAATCCCGCCACGTCGCCACCGGCCAAACCTACTGCCGCCAGGCCCGCCTCTGGCGCGGCGCCGAGCCAGGCGCCGGGGCCCAGGACGCGGAGGCGATCCAGGTGCACGCCGTTGGCGAGGCGGAGCGTGCCGGGCCGCGGCAGGCAGGCGAGCAGACGCGCGCGCTCGTGCGGCACCGCGAGGGTGTCCGGCAGGTCGCCGCGCCGCGCCCACTTCTCCGCGTAGGCGATGGTCTGCTTCACGCGCTGCAATCCGCGCAGGCCCGCCTCCAGCACACGGCGGAGGCTGGACGGCACCAGCGCATCCGCCAGCGCCTCCGGGGCGCCCTCGCCCAGCTTGGCCTGACGCACGCGCTCGATGCGGTTGAGATCCGCGAAGCGGCCATCGGCGAGCGGTGACACGAGGGCCCGGCGCTCGGAGGCACCTTCCTCCCAAACCGCCGTGCCGAGCCGCATCAGGCTTGCATCTCCAGCCAGGCCCGGGCCTCGGCCGTCAGGGGCGCGGGCCGGTTGGTCTTGAAGTCCAGCATCACCTGCACGGTCTTGCCTTCGGCAAACACAGCACCGTCCGCGCCGCGGGTGACGCGGTAGGCGCAGTCGAAGGAGCTGTTGCCGATGCGCGTGCAGCGCAGCTCGATGCGCACCAGGTCTTCCAGCAGGATAGGCAGGCGGTAGTCCGCCTCAACCCGCGCGATGAGGAAGCCCTCGCGCTCGAAGGAACGGCCCGCCAGGTAGCCGCGCCACCATTGGAAGCGGGCCTGCTCTAGGAAGGTGACCATGACGGCGTTGTTCACATGGCCCAGAGCATCGAGGTCCCGGAACCGGGGATGGAGTTCATGGATGAAGGCGGTCATGCGGGAAAGCCTAACCCAGTCATGCTTGAAGGATGCGTGAACCGTTGAAACTCACCAAAGTCCACGACCCCCTGCTGGCCATCCTCGCTCTGCTGGCCTTGCTAGGCGTGGGAATCTCTCTGGACTCCCGCCAGAAAGCGCCGCCGGAACCGGCGAGTACCACGCGGACGCTCAAGGTGCTGGAACTCCAGCTGGGCCTGGGCCAGAAGGTCGAGGCTATGCAGCCCGGCATCTCCAGGAAGTTCGTGGCCGCGGGCAAGAACCTCACGGCGTCCTGGGACAAGGCCGCCTGGGCCGTGGACGCGCGCGAGGCCGGGGACGCGGGCCTCGCAGAAACCCTGCGCCATGCGGCGCCCGCCGGTCCTGAAGGCGCCGCCTTTGGCTCCGCATGGGCCGCGGCCTATGAGGACGGTCCGCTCCCGGCCGCGGTGCCCGCGCCCCTCAAGGACACGCGTGCCGCCGCCCTGTTGGGAAACCGGCTGCGGGCGCGGCAGGGCCTCGCGCCCCTGCCCGTGCCGGAGCCTGATCTCGTGCGCCTGGTGCTGATGGGCGCGCTGGTGGGCCTGCTCTTCCTGGGCGGCCTCGTGACGGCCGTCGTGCTGATCGCCACACGGAAGCGCCCGAAGCCGCCCCAGCCCCAGTGGCGCATGGATGGCCGCGGCGCGTTGCTGGTGTTCCTGGGCTGGCTCGTGGGCGGGCTCTTCCTCCTCAACACGGCCGTGGGCTTCGCGTTCCGCCATCTGCCGGACGGCCGCCTCTGGGCGCTGCCCGCGGGTTATCTCTGCCACGCGGCCCTCGGCACCTGGCTGCTGATGCGCGTGGAAGGACTCTCGTTCCGCGAACTCGTCGCGCGCGTGGCGCCTTCCCCCCGCGCGCTCCGCGCCCTCGCGTGGGCGCCCGCCTTCGTGGGCCTGGCCCTGGTGGCCGTGTTCTGCATCGCGCTGGCCTGGGCCCCCTTCATGAAGGGGCATGCGAATCCGCAGCAGGAGGTGCAGGACCTCATCGCGGGCGCGCGGGGCCTGCCGCTCCAGGCGTCCATCTTCCTCACGCTGGCCGTGCTGGCGCCCTGCTTCGAGGAGCTGCTGTTCCGCGGCTTCCTGTTGCCCTGGGCAGGGGAGCGCTGGGGCGTGGCCTGGGGGCTCGCGGCCTCCAGCCTTCTCTTCGGCTTCATCCACCTCCAGCCCATGGCCCTGCCCATCCTCGCCACCCTAGGCTTCGCGCTCGGGCTGGCCGTGCGGCGCGGCGGCAGCCTCTGGACTTCCATCCTCGTCCACAGCTGCTGGAACGGCTCCATCTTCGTGCTGATGAAGATGTAGCTTCTAGTGCCGGAAGATCCAGTAGGCCTGGATGAGGATGGCGACCACGAGCAGCCACAGCAGGCCCTTGAGCCAGGGGAAGCCCGCGTACTCAGCAGGCGGGCGGTAGGCGGGGATCTTCCCTGTCTTCCACTTCTCCGCGATGCGGGGATCCTCGTTCAGCTGGATCTTGGCCGGGGCCTTCTTCTTCCCCGTCGTGTGCCGGGGAGGCGCGGGATAGGGCCCCGAATCGTGGAGATAACGCCCCGGCGGCGGCGCGAAGACGCCGGTGTTCTCATCCTGGTTGAGGAAGGCGAAGAGCCGCGAGCGCAGGGCCACGGGCTGGGGGAGCGCGTCGATGAGCTCCTCCATGAAGTCGATGAGCGTGGCCTGGCGATGATCGGGATCCGTGGCCAGCGCGTGGTCGAAGACATCGCGGATGGAGCCCTGGAGGCTGGGCGGCAGAAGCGGCGGCTCGCTCAGCGTGTGGGAGAGGATGGCCGGGAGCGTGGGGCCCGGATGGGGCACGCAACCCGTCATCAGCTCCAGGGCCGTGGCCGCGAAGGAGTAGCGGTCGGAGGCCGGCGTGGCTTGGAGCCCCTTGAGGATCTCCGGCGCCGTGTAGATGGGCGAGCCCAGGAATTCGCCCGTGCTGGTGAGCCGCAGCGCCTGGGTGTCCTGCGAATCCGACAGCTCTCCCAGATTCGGCGCGGCGCCTTCCGGAGACCCGTCCCAGGTGAAGCTGCGGGCGATGCCGAAATCCATGAGCTTCGCCCGGCCGTCCGCCGCCAAGAGGATGTTCTCGGGCTTCACATCCCGGTGGACGATGGCGGCGCGGTGGGCGGCCCGCAGGGCCCGCATGGCCTGGATGAGGGTCCGGAGCTGGGTCTCGATGTCCAGATCCTTCTTCTGGATGTGGTGGGCGAGGCTCTGGCCCTCCACATACTCCATGGCGAGGAAGGGCCCTTCGGCGGGGTCCACGCCCACATCGAAGATCATCACCACATTGGGGTGGTTGAACTGGGCGGCGATCTCCGCCTCGCGCTGGAAACGGCGCATGGCCAAGTCCTGCTCGTGTTCGTCGTGGGAGGTCCGGACCACCTTGATGGCCAGGCGCCGCTTCAGGAGCGGGTCCTCCACGAGGAACACGGACCCCATGCCCCCGTGGCCGAGGGCCCGGGCGACCTGGTAGCGGCCGATCTGTTTGGGGGTGGCTGGGCTCACCCCTCTATCATCGGCGGGAAACCGGCTCCGCGTTAAGATCTAAGGTTTGGACAGAGGTTCCCATGGCCGCCCTCATTGAAGCCATCGCCATCAAGCGCAAGATGTTCTTCGAATTCGAAGGCGCGCCCTACCACTGCCTGGATGTGGAGATCTCCACGCCCACGGCCCGGGGCGGCCAGACCCTCGTGCGCCTCAAGATGCGCAACCTGCTCACGAAGGCCGTC
>DASRXV010000035.1:0-4610 GCA_035687325.1 Holophagaceae bacterium | reverse complement strand
TGGAACATGGCGGGGTCAGGCGTTCGCGCCGGACACGATCTCGATGATCTGGTTGGTGATCGCGGCCTGGCGGATCTTGTTCATGGTGAGGGTGAGCTTGGAGATCATCTCGCCGGCGTTGTTGCTGGCCTTGTCCATGGACGCCATGCGGGCGCCGTGCTCGGAGGCGCTGGACTCCAGCAGGCCCCGGAGCAGCGTCACTTCGAGGTAGCGCGGCAGGAGGCGCTCCAGGATGGTGTTGGCGTCCGGCTCCAGCAGGGGCGCGACCTGAAAGGGGCGCGACTCCGCGGGCGGCAGGTCCACGGGGAAGACGCGGAGCACGGTGGGCTCCTGCGACATGGCCGAGTGGAAGTGGTTGTAGACGACATAGAGCGCGTCGATCTCGCCATTGATGTACTGCTGCGCGGCTTCATCCGCCAGCTCGTAGGCCACGCGGTCGAGGCCGGGGAGCGGCACTCCGATGTGCTCGGAGGAGGGCTTGATGCCCTGCTTGCGGGCCCAGTCGTTGACGCGCCTGCCCACCGCGTCCACCGTCACTTTCACGCCTTCTTTGGACCGCAGGAAGGCCTGGAGCTTCTTGAAGATGTTGGCATTGAAGCCCCCGCAGAGCCCCTTGTCACTGGCCACGGCCACGACGCGGATCGCCTTCTCCGCGCGGGGCGAGGTGAAGGCCATGGCGATGGGGCCGAACTCCGCGTCATCGCCGCCCTGGACGGCGGAGACCACAGAGAGCGCCATGTCCTGGAGCTTCGCCGCGTAGGGGCGCATGGCGGCGAGGCGCTCCTGGGACTTCCGCAGCTTGACCGCGGAAATCATCTTCAGGGCCTTCGTCACCTGCTGGGTGTTCTTCACCGAGCGGACGCGGCGGCGGATGTCCTGGAGGCTCGCCATGGGCTCAGGCTCCGGCGGGGGCGTTCATGGAGGCGAGGAAGCCCTCCTTGAACGACGCGACCTGGGACTTGAGAGCCGCCTTGGCGTCGTCGGAGAGCGCCTTGCTCTCGCGGATGCCGCGCAGCACCTCGGGGGCGTTGACGCGCAGGTGGTCCAGCATCTCCGTCTCGAAGCGGCGCACCTCGGCGACGGGGATGTCGTCCACGAAACCGGTGGTGGCGGCCCAGATGGAGGCGACCTGCTCCTCCACAGGGATGGGCTTGTACTGGGCCTGCTTGAGGATCTCAACCAGGCGGGCGCCGCGGTTCAGCTGGGCGAGCGTGCCCTTGTCCAGGTCGGAGCCGAACTGGGAGAAGGCCGCCAGCTCCCGGTACTGGGCGAGGTCCAGCTTGATGGTGCCCGCCACGCTCTTCATGGCCTTGATCTGGGCGGAACCGCCCACGCGGCTCACGGAGATGCCCACATTCACCGCCGGGCGGACGCCGGAGTTGAACAGGTCGGACTCCAGGAAAATCTGGCCGTCGGTGATGGAGATGACATTGGTGGGGATGTAGGCGCTCACATCGCCGGCCTGGGTCTCGATGACAGGCAAGGCGGTCATGGAACCAGCGCCGCGCTCATCGCTGAGCTTGCAGGCGCGCTCGAGCAGGCGGGAGTGGAGGTAGAACACATCGCCGGGATAGGCTTCGCGGCCGGGAGGACGGCGCACCAGCAAGGAGATCTCGCGGTACGCGGCGGCCTGCTTGGAGAGATCGTCGTAGACGCAGAGCACGTGCTGGCCCGGGTTGTCCTTGCCGGCGGGCTTACCGTCCTTGCCGTGCCACATGAAGTACTCGCCCAGCGCGGCGCCCGTCATGGGCGCGAGGAAGAGCATCGGCGCCGGGTCGGAGGCCGTGGCGCTCACGACGATGGTGTGCTCCATGGCGCCGTACTGCTCCAGCGTCTTCACGACCTGGGCCACGGTGGAGGCCTTCTGGCCGATGGCGACATAGATGCAGATGACGCCGTTGCCCTTCTGGTTGATGATCGTGTCCACGGCGACGGCGGTCTTGCCCGTCTGGCGGTCGCCGATGATCAGCTCGCGCTGGCCGCGGCCGATGGGGATGAGGCTGTCGATGGACTTGAGGCCCGTCTGCATGGGCTCGTGCACGCTCTTGCGGTCCACGATGCCGGGGGCGATCTGCTCGATGGGGTTCGTGCCCTCGGACTGGACGGGTCCCTTGCCGTCGATGGGCTCGCCCAGCGCGTTCACCACGCGGCCCACGAAGGCGGGTCCCACGGGGATGGACATGATCTTGCCCGTGCGCTTGACGAGGTCGCCCTCTTTGATGGTGTCGGAGGAGCCCAGGATGATGATGCCGACATTGTCCTCTTCGAGGTTGAACGCCAGGCCCATGAGCTTGTGGGCGCCCTCGCCCAGCTCCAGCAGCTCGCCGGCCATGACCTTCTCCAGACCGTAGGCGCGGGCGATGCCGTCACCGACGCTGATGACGGTGCCGACCTCGGCCACATCGACCTGGGCGTCGAAGCCCTCGATCTGGCTGCGGATGATGCGGGAGATCTCTTCCGCGCGGATGTCCATGAAGTCCTCCGTGAATGCTTGAAGAAGGTCGAATGCGGTTCAGGCCGTGAGCAACTGCTGCTTGATCTGGGCGAGCTTGCCCCGGAGCGACGCGTCCAGGACGGTGGAACCCACCTGCACCTTCAGGCCGCCGATGAGGGCGGGATCCTGGCGGAAAGCGAGGCGGACGGTCTTGCCGGTGCGCTTGGCGAGGGCCTGCGAAAGCGCCTGAGCCTGGGCGTCGCTAAGGGGCTGGGCGGAGGCGACCTTCGCTTCCACGATCCCGGCGCGCTCATCGGCCAGCTCGTGGAAGGCCTGGCGGATGGCGGCGGTGCAGTCCAGGCGCCCGGCTTCCGCGACGACCTTGAAGAAACGGCGCAGGAGATCGGAGGCGTCGGCGGAGGCCAGCACGGCGTCGAATACGACGGCCTTCTTCTTCGGCGTCTGCATGGGCGAGACCGCGAGGCGGGAGAGATCGGCGTTGGTAGCGACGAGGGCGGCGATGCGGTCCAGCTCCTGGCCCACGGCCTGGGTGGATCCGGCTTTTTCACCGAGATCCAGCAGCACCTTGGCGTAGCGGCGCGCGACGAGATAGCGGCTCACTTGGGGCTCCCCGGTTGAACTGCGCCGAGTTCGGCGATGGCGTGGTCGGTGACGGCCTGGGCGGCGGCGCCTTGGACGCGGGTTTCGAGCCGCTTGGCGGCGGCCTCCACGGCCAGCTCGGCCACCAGCGCGCGCAGTTCCTGGCTGGCGAGCTGCTGCTGGCGCGTGATCTCGGATTCCGCGGCGGCGAGGATCGCGGCGGCCTCGGACCTCGCGGCCGTCAGCACGCGCTCCTTCTCGGCTTCAGCTTCGACACCAGCCTTGGCGAGGATCTCGCCCAGCTCGGACTGGAGCCCGGCCATCTTGGCCTCCAGCTCCTTGATCTGGGCTTCGCCCTCAGCCTTGTCCTTCTCGGCCTGGGCCAGACGGTCCTCCAGATCCTTCTTGAGGTTCGCGAAGGCGGCCTTCACGGGGCCCTTCACGAGGTACCAGAGGGCGCCGCCAAAGAGCGTGAGGTTGATGAGCTGGATGATCCACTGGCCGAGCGAGCCGAGCGCGAAGCCGAAGAGCTTCACTTCGTGCTCGCGCGACACCGGCTCAGCCTCGGGCTTGCCAGCCTCCGGCTGCGCCTCGTGCAGCGCGCGGCTCTTCACCACTGGGGCCGGACCGCGGTCCTGCCCGTGGTCGCCGGGGCTCGCGTGCTCGGCGCCGGAGGGGGTCTGGGCCTGCGCGCGGAGCGCGGGCGCCGACACGAAGAGGGCGGCTGCCAGGCCGAAGGGGAGGATCAGGTCACGCTTCGTCATCTCCACCTCTAGGCCTGCTGCATCAGACGGGAAGCCATGGTCTCGGCGAGCTGGTCGGCCTGGGCCACGAGATCCTGCTTGGCTTGCGCCGTCTCCGCGGCGAGCGCCGCCATGGCGGCCTTGCGGCGCCCCGCGGCCTTGGCGCGGGCCTCATCCACCATCGCCTGCTTCTCCACCGTGGCGGCATCGGAGAGCGACTTGCGGTGGGAGGAGGCCTGGGCGCGGAGATCCTTGAGCTTCTCGCGGTACTCCCGCTGGCGGGCCTCCACCAGCACGGCGGCTTTGGCCTTGGTGTCGGAACCGGCGCTGAGCGCGTCCTCGCGGTCCGACATCGTGCGCGAGATGGACCGGTAGAAGCCGAGCTTCAGGATCCAGTGCAGCGCCGCCACCAGCGCGATGACGAAGAGCAGCTGCCACAGGTAGGGCCGCATCGGATCCGGGAGCTGGCCGAGGAAATTATCCAGCCCGCCGCCGTCGCCGGAGGCGGGGGCAGCCCATCCCAGATTCGCCAGTTCCATCAGCGCCACGGGCGTCTCCACGCAGATCCGCGCATCGGCAGGGCCTGGGTCCGGACAGTGGACAGGGCGCCTGGGCGCGGAACCTTAAAAATCTACCAGCAGCCGGAGCCCGGCTCAACGCCAAGGTTTCCCGTTGACGATGCGCACCCTCCGTGGGACGATCCTTCTTCGGCGATTCGGGCGATTAGCTCAGTCGGTAGAGCAGCTGCTTTACACGCAGCATGTCGGCGGTTCGAGCCCGTCATCGCCCACCAGTCCTGCTGGTGTTGAAAACCTGGGGTTGTAGCTCAGTCG
>DASRXV010000034.1:0-36084 GCA_035687325.1 Holophagaceae bacterium | reverse complement strand
TCGTGGAGCAGCGCTACCAGAAGTTCGCCCGCATGGGCTCGGTGGGCTGATGCCGCCGATGGATTGGCGCCTCCGCAGGGAGCCGCCGCCGGGCCTGTCCCCTTGGAGCAGGCTGGCGGAGGCCTGGGACTTGGATCCGCGCGCCGCGCGGCTGGCCTGGATGCGCGGTGCGAACGATCCCGAGGATCTCGCCTGGCGCCTGGACCCCGCCTGGTCCCGCGCCACGGACCCGCTTGCGCTGGCGGGCGTGGGTGTGGCCGCGGACCGCATCCGGCGCGCCATCGCGGGCGGCGAATCCATCGTCGTTTACGGCGACTACGATGTGGACGGCGTGACGGCCACGGCGCTGCTCACGCGCGTGCTGGAGAAGCTGGGCGCCAAGGCCTCCTTCTTCATCCCCAACCGCTTCAGCGATGGTTACGGCCTCCATCTCGACTGCATCCGCGAACTGAAGGAGAGCCGGAATCCCCAGCTCCTGATCTCAGTTGACTGCGGCGTCCGCTCCGTGGAGGAAGTGGCCGCCAGCGCCGAACTCGGCATGGATTGGATCATCACGGACCACCACGGTCTGGGTCCGGCGCTGCCCGCCTGCACGGTGGTGCATCCGCACCTCGAGGGCTATGAGAACCCGCATCTCTCCGGGGTGGGTGTGGCGTTCAAGCTGGCCCAAGCTCTCGTTGGTGATGAGCCCGCCTTCCTGGACGGCCTGCTCAAGCTCGTGGCCATCGGCACCATCGCCGACATGGTGCAGCTCGTGGATGAGAACGCGCTGCTGGTCCGCCGCGGTCTCGCGGCGCTGGGTGGCGCCAATGGACCCGGTCTCGCGGCCCTGCTGCGCGCGGCGCGGATTGATGGCGCCCCGCACGCCCAGCAAATCGCCTTCGGCGTGGCGCCTCGTCTCAATGCTGTGGGGCGCATGGGCGGTGCGGAGGATGCCGTCCGCCTGCTCCTCACCCGCGATGCGGCGGAGGCGGTGCGGCTGGCGGAGCGGGTGGAGGGCCTCAATCTTGAACGCCGCGCGGTGCAGAAGGCGCTCTCCGCCAAGCTGCCGCCGCCGGATGAGGCGGCCTTCGACCTCGCGCTGGATCCATCCGCGCACAAGGGCGTCATCGGCATCGTGGCGGGCCAACGCATGCGCGAGAGCGGCAAACCCACGGCCGTCTGCACATTGTTGGATGGGCTCGCCCACTGCTCGCTGCGCGCGCCGGAGGGCTACGATCTCGGCGAGCTCCTGGAGCTGGCGCGGCCTTTCCTTCACAGCGGGGGCGGCCACCGCCTGGCCGCGGGCATGAGTTTCGACCCTTCGCGACTGGGCTTTCTCCGGCAGACCTTCAACCGGGGCGCCGAGGCCCAGGCGGGACGGGCCGCGGCTCCGGCCCTGCTGGTGGATGGTCTCACCTCCGATATTCCCGATGGCGCGGCACTCACAAAGTTGGAGCCCTTCGGCCAGGGTTTCCTTCCGCCGATGGCGCGTGTTGAAGGCGAAGTGATGGCCGCGCCCCAGGTCTTCGGCGATGGTCATTGGCGCCTCAAATTGCGTGGCCTGGATGGGAGCCTCACCTGGTTCTCGGGCGCGGAGCGGGGGGTTCTGCCCGCAACCGGCCTGCTGCGCGTCATCGCGGCGCCGGAGGATCACCCCCGTTTCGGCCGCAGCTGGCGGGTGGAGGCGGCCCTGTGATCGCCTGGCCCTTTCCCAGCCACCGGAATCCCGTGTGGCGGACCCTCGGCTGGATCACCATCGGCAGCGCCATCGCGCTCACGGGCCTCTTCATGCTGCAGGGGCCGCGGCGCCTCCTGGGCCAGACGGGAACGGGCCTCTTCGACCCCGGCATGTCAGGCTCCCGCGGCTCGCTCTCCGAAGCCATGGGCAACGGCCGCATGGTGCTGAACTACCAGACGCTGGAAGGCACGGATGAGGACCTGAAGCTGAAGGGCGTGACGGGCCAGCTGCTGGATAGCACGGGCTTGTGGCATCTCAAGGCGCCTTCCGCGCGAAGACTGGACCAGGCCTGGACCCTGGACGGAGCGCTGGATCTCGACCTCGTGGATGGCGCGGGCGACAGCTTGGGGCAGGGGCGCGTGACCGGCACCGGCGGCGCCATGCTCTGGAAGGATGGCGTCTGGACGGGCCTTCAGCCGCTCCTATGGGAGAGCCGCCAGGGTGCGAGCAGCGGTGAATGGCATCTGCCCGCGGGTTGGACTCGGCAGGCCGATGGCCGTTTCCGCGTAGAGCAGGGCGGCGTGCGCTGGGTCGCCGCCGACGCGGGCACGCTGCGTTCCATGGATGCCGCGAAACTCTGGGCCACGCCCGGCTTCGCGGAAGGTCATCTGGAACAGGCCGTGGCCACCTTGAGCGGTGGCGTGATCCGCGCCGCCACCGCCGATCTCGATCCCCAGACCGTGCGCTGGCCCGCGCCCCTGAGCTTCACCCGCGACGACGGCTGGCGGGGCACGGCGGCGGGAGGCGAAGCGCCCCGGCCCGCGCCAGGCGCGGCTTTCCAGCGCGTGGAGTTGCGGACCTTCCACGCGGATCGCAAAGGATCCGATGGACTTGAAAAACTCGATGCGGCGGGGGCGCGTTGGACCCCTGCGGGGCTGCGGCTCGAAGGTTCCGTCACCTGGACCCAGACCTACCAGGGCGCGCCGTTGAAGTTGCAGGGCCCCACCATCCTCATGCGCAATGGCCCCGGTGAGGATCTTCCCAAGGACCTGCCCGCGGGCCACGCCATGGCCGATGGCCGTCCCGTGCTCACCTGGGGCAACCGGAGCCTTTCGTCGCCGCGCATGGAGGTGGATCGCGTGACGCGGCGCTGGAAGCTGGACGCGCCCACGCTGGGCCGGGGTGCGGATGGCACCTTTTCCGGCGCGGCGGCGGAGGGCACGCCCGCGGCTTGGACCGTCGCCGGTCCGGTGAACCTCGCGTTGGCGGGAGGTGGCCAGCTGCGCGGCAACCAGCTGCTATGGGAGGCCGGCGCCTGGACGCTGCGGGGCAATCCAGCCACCTGGACCCGGCTGCAGGAGCGGCTTTCCGGGCCCCGCATCATCCGCGCGGGGGACCGCCTCGATTTTCCGGATGGACTGCAAGGCGCCGAGGCTGGCCCCGATGGCGATCTCACTGTGCGCGCGGCACAGGGCCACGGCGACGGCCAGTCGCTCCTGCTCGGCGGCGGCGTGGCCTGCACCGGCCCGGGCTGGCGCGTGGAGGCGCCCGCGATCACGGTCACCTTCGGTCCCGGCCATGTGGTGAAGGCCATCCACGCCTCCGGTGGCGCCTCGTTGAAAGGCCGCTACGGCGAAGGTAAGGGCGAGGCGCTGGACATGGCCTTTGGTGCGGGCGCGCCCCCCGTGGTGCGCTGGCAGGGCCGGGTGCGCGGAGAAGGCGAGACTTCGTGGTAGGAATGGGCATGGCAGAAGAACGACCGAAGCTTGTCGCGCGGAATCTCCAGAAGCGGTTCGGTGAGCGCGTCGTCGTCCGCGATGTGGGGCTGGAGGTGGCCCAGGGCGAGGTCGTGGGTCTGCTGGGGCCCAATGGCGCCGGCAAGACGACGACTTTCTACATGGTGGTGGGCGTGGAGGCGCCGGACCATGGCGAGATCCAATGGATGGGACAGGACATCACCCAGGAGCCCATGCATCGCCGCGCACGGCTCGGCATCGGCTACCTGCCGCAGGAATCCTCCGTCTTCCGCGGGCTCACCGTGTGGGAGAACCTCATGGCCCTGGCGGAGCTCCAGCCCATCCCCAGGGATGAGCAGGTGGCGCGTTGCGAGCGGCTGCTGGCGGAATTCCACCTCGAAAAGGTCCGCCACACGCTGGGCATGAGCCTCTCCGGCGGCGAGCGGCGACGCTGCGAGCTGGCGCGCGCGCTCGTCACGGAACCGCGCATCATGCTGCTGGATGAGCCCTTCGCGGGAGTCGACCCGAAGTCGGTGTTGGAAATTCAAGGCCTCATCGCCGACCTCAAGGCGCGGGGCATCGGTGTGCTCATCACGGACCACAATGTCCGCGAAACCTTGCAGATCGCCGAGCGCGCCTATATCTTGGCGGACGGAATGATCATGAAACACGGACTGCCTGAAGAGATCACCGCGGACCCCGACATTCGCCGGGTCTACCTGGGTGAGCGCTTCCGGCTGGACTGAGCGGTCCATGGCCAACGGTCCGTACCTCTCGCAGCGCCTGAGCCAGAGCCAGACTCTGGCGCTCACGCCGGCCATGCAATTGAAGTTGAAACTCTGGCAGATGAACCTGCTGGAGCTGAGCCAGACCATCGAGAAGGAGCTGGAGGAGAACCCCCTCCTGGAACTTAACGATGACAGCGACGAGCTGCCCTCCGTGGAGGCGCTTGAAGAAGGCCGGGATTCGGATGTGCTGGACGCGCACGAGGATTCCGCGGACAGCGTGGACGCGTCGGACATGCCGGAGGGGGTGGACACCGTGGATCTCGGGCCGCTGCCCGAATCGTCCTCAGAGCTGGATCCCGACGCGAACCTCGAAGCTTTCACGGAAGAGGCCGTGGCCCAGGTCGTGGAGACGGATTTCGGCGCCGAGAACTCCTGGGACGCCGACATGCCGCGCACTTCCAGCCTCCCGGAAGAAGACCGCATGTCCTGGGAGGACCGCCTCAGCGCCACGGAGACGCTGCAGGATCATCTCGTGGGCCAGCTCTACGAGACGCTGGACCACGAGGATCCCAGGGCGCAGCTGGTGGAAAAGCTCATCGACCGTCTGGACGCCAAGGGCTTCCTCCGGATTTCACCGGATGATCCCGCGGAGACGAGCGCCGCCGCGCTGGAGGCCGATCTCGGCTGCACGCCGGAGGCGCTCCGCGACGCGCTGGATGTGCTTCAGGAATTCGATCCCAGCGGCATCGGCTGCTTCACGCTCCAGGAATGCCTGCTGCTCCAGCTCCGCCACGCGGGCATCGAGCCGGATGATCTCGCCGTGCGCGTCATCGAGCGCCACGCGGATCTGCTGGCCCAGCGGGACAGCGGCAAGCTGCGCCGGGCGCTGGGCTGCAGCGAGGAGGAGCTGGCCTCCGCCATGGAGCTGCTGCGCCATCTCCATCCCGCGCCTGGCCGCGCCTTCGACCTGGATTCGGACCGCGTCGTGAAGCCCGATGTGGTCGTCCTCAAGGGCGACGACGGCAACTGGAGGATCTACCTCAACGACGACGGCTTGCCACGCCTGAAGGTGAACGGCGATTACCGCCGCTTCCTGGACGCCACGGAGGCCAAGTCCGAGAAAGACTTCATCCGCGACCGCTTCCGCTCTGCCCGCGACTTCATCCGCGGCGTGGAGGACCGCAACCGCACCGTGCTCCGCGTCTCGGCCTCCATCGTGGATCTCCAGAAGGAATTCCTGGACCGCGGCGTGGAGGGCCTGCGCCCCATGGTGCTGCGGGATGTGGCCGAGGCGACGGGCTTCCATGAAAGCACCATCTCCCGCGTGGTGAAGGCCAAGACCATCCACACGCCGCAGGGGCTCTTCGACCTCAACTACTTCTTCAGCGCTTCGCTGGGCAGCGACAGCGGCGAAGATGTCTCCGCCACGGTCGTGAAGCACAAGATCAAGGCGCTCGTTTCGGCGGAAGACCCCGCCAAGCCGCTTTCGGATGAGACGCTGTCGAAACTGCTATCCCGGGAAGGCATCAATGTGGCCCGCCGGACTGTGAATAAATACCGGGAGGAATTGAAGATTCCTCCTGCATCGAGAAGGCGTCGAAGATAGCCCTCATACCCCCTTTGCATTCCCCGGTTCCGGACCTACACTCCCTGCACCGATGACCAGTCCTCTCCCGCGCCCGGTGATCCTCCATGAGGTCCCGGGCGTTTGCGCATCCCCACGGGCCCGCGGGCCCCAACCCTGGAGCAATCCATGAAGGTCAATTTCACCGGCCGCCATGTCGAAGTCTCAGCCGCCCTCAAGGCGCAGGCCCAGGAGCGCCTGGCCAAGATGGCCGCCTTCCTGGACGACATCATTGATGTCCATGTCACTTTCTCCGTGGAGAAGCACCGCCACCAGGCCGAGGTGTCGCTCAAGACGAGGCACCACGCCTTCGTGGCTTCCGCCGAGAGCATGGACATGTACAAGAGCCTTGCCGAGGCCCTGGACAAGATCGAGGCCCAGGCCCACAAGCAGGCCGCCAAGAAGGCCGCCGGGCGCCATGAGGCGACCCCCCGGAAGGACTTGGTGGCCGAAGAGGTCTGAAGGATCCCTTGTCGAAGCCGAAGGGGGCCGGAAGGCCCCCTTCGCGTTAAACTGGGCCGCTGGAGCGAGCCATGCCCGACCCGACCCATGAATACGCGCCCAAGGACGCCACCGAGCCCACGGAGCTCTGCGAGAAGTGCCGCCGCGCCTACACGCTGGCCCACTTCAACCACGGCATCGAAGGCCAGGAGAAGGTCTGCCGCCGCTGCCTGCGGGCCATCGGTTACCAGGTTTAGCCTCATGAGCGCCGCTGCCACCGCGACTTCCATCCTCGACGGTATCCTCGCCGGCCGGCGCGTCAACGAGGAAGAGGCCCTCTTCCTGCTCGAGCACGGCGACCAGCAAGACCTCGCCTTGGCGGCCACGGCGGTGCGGAACCGGCACAACGATCCGCGCCGCGTCAGCTACATCATCGACCGCAATGTGAACTACACGGATGTGTGCCAGGTCTACTGCACCTTCTGCGCCTTCTACCACAAGCCCGGCGACAAGCGCGGCTATGTGCTCACGAAGGACCAGATCAAGCAGAAGGCCGAGGAGACCAAGGCCCTGGGCGGCACAGGCTTTCTCATGCAGGGCGGCGTGAACCCGGACTTGCCCTGGGATTACTACCTGGACCTCGTCCATTACATCCACCACGACCTGGGCATCTGGGTCCACGGCTTCTCACCGGTCGAGATCCAGATGATGGCCAGGCTCAGCGGCCAATCACTCCAGAAGACCATCTCGGATCTGCGGGACGCGGGCCTAGGCTCCATCCCCGGCGGCGGCGCGGAGATCCTTGTGGAGCGCATCCGCCACAAGATCGCGCCCCTCAAGGGGGGCCCCGACAAGTGGCTGGAAGTCATGGAAGCCGCCCACGAGGTGGGCATGAAGACCACGGGCACCATGATGTTCGGCATCACGGAGACGATGGCGGAGCGTATCGAGCATTTCCGCGCGCTGCGGGAGCAGCAGGACCGCTCGCTGGCCCGCGGCAACGGCGGCGGGTACACGGCCTTCGCGGCTTGGCCCTTCCAGAGCGGCCACACGGTATGGGAAGGCAAGATCCAGAAGCCCACCGATGTGGAATACCTCCGCACCATCGCCGTGGCCCGCATCTACATGGACAACTTCGCGCACATGCAGTCGTCCTGGGTGACCATGGGCAAGAAGACCGGCCAGGCCGCGCTGCACCACGGCTGCGACGACATGGGCTCCCTCATGCTCGAGGAGAATGTCGTGAGCGCCGCGGGCACCTGCCACAGCGTCAACAAGGCCGAGATGCTGCGCCTCATCAAGGACGCCGGTTTCGAGCCCTGGCAGCGCGACAACATCTACGGGGTCGTGGATCCGGCTCCGACGGCTGCCTAAAGCCTCCGTTTACGGTATTCTCGGTCTGTCCGAGGAGCGCTGCGAGACGCTGTCCCAGGCTCGGACTCCTGACCCAACGGCGCTCACCTCACAACCTGCCGGTTGCTTGGTGAGCCAGGCCATCCGGTTTTCAGAGAGGAGCCCGACATGAGCGTCGGAACCCAGCAAGACTTCCTCGTCGCCGATCTTTCGCTCGCCGACTGGGGCCGCAAGGAGCTGAACATCGCCGAGGGAGAGATGCCCGCGCTGATGGCCATCCGCAAGGAGTACGCGGCGTCAAAACCTCTCAAAGGTGCGCGCATCGCAGGTTCGCTGCACATGACCATCCAGACGGCCGTGCTCATCGAGACACTGAAGGCGCTCGGCGCGGAAGTGCGCTGGGCCAGCTGCAACATCTACTCGACCCAGGACCACGCCGCGGCCGCCATCGCCAAGGCCGGCATCCCCGTCTTCGCCGTGAAGGGTGAGACGCTGACCGAGTACTGGGAATACACGCACCGCATCTTCGACTTCGAGGGCGGCGCCAACATGATCCTGGACGATGGCGGTGACGCCACGCTGCTGCTGCATCTGGGCGCCCGGGCCGAAGATGATGCTTCGCTGCTCGCCAAGCCCGGCAGCGAGGAGGAGACGGTCCTCTTCGCGGCCATCAAGAAGCGCAACGCTGAGCAGCCCGGCTGGTACAAGCAGCAGCTGGCGACCGTCCAGGGCGTGACCGAAGAGACGACCACCGGCGTGCACCGCCTGTATGAAATGGCGAAGAAGGGCGAGTTGAAATTCCCCGCCATCAATGTCAACGACAGCGTCACCAAGAGCAAGTTCGACAACCTCTACGGCTGCCGCGAATCGCTCGTGGACGCCATCAAGCGCGCCACGGATGTGATGGTGGCCGGCAAGATCGCCGTCGTCTGCGGCTACGGCGATGTGGGCAAGGGCTCGGCCCAGGCGCTCCGCGCCCTCAGCGCCCAGGTCTGGATCACGGAAGTGGACCCCATCTGTGCCCTGCAGGCGGCCATGGAGGGCTACCGCGTCGTCACCATGGATGAGGCTTGCGAGAAGGCGGATATTTTCGTGACGGCCACGGGCAACTTCCATGTGATCACCCACGACCACATGAAGCGAATGAAGCACAACGCCATCGTATGCAACATCGGCCACTTCGATAGCGAGATCGACATCGCTTCGCTGGAGAAGTACACCTGGGAGGAGATCAAGCCCCAGGTGGACCATGTGGTGTTTCCGGACGACAAGCGCATCATCATCCTCGCCAAGGGCCGCCTCGTGAATCTCGGCTGCGGCACGGGCCACCCCAGCTATGTGATGAGCTCCAGCTTCGCCAACCAGACCCTGGCCCAGATCGAGCTGTGGACCAAGAAGGCCGAGTACAAGGTGGGCGTCTACACCCTGCCCAAGCACCTGGACGAGAAGGTGGCGCGCCTCCAGCTCACGACGCTGAACGCCAAGCTCACCGAACTGCGCGATGACCAGGCGCAATACATCGGCGTGAAGAAGGAAGGCCCCTACAAGACGGACCACTACCGCTACTGAGTCCGGATCGAGAAGAAGGGGGCGGCGTGGCCTCGGCCCGCCGCCCCCTTCTGTGTCCAGGTCCGTCCCGCACGTGCGATGATCGGGCCCATCCACACGAATGAACGGGACCGGTCATGGCATCGCAGGAACCGACATCTTCCAACTTCGCCACGCTCGGCTGGGTGATCGCCGCCGGAGCTGTGGGCGCGCTCGGAGCCGTATGGTATCTGGGGCGGCAGAAACCCCAAGCGCAGCCCGCGCCCCCAGTCACGGTCGCGGCTCCAGCTCCGGTCCTTCCGGCCCCCGTCGCGCCCACGGATGCGGGCCTCACGACCGAGCAGATCGTCCGCGATGCCCTCCCCGCGGTAGTGACGGTTGAGACGGATGAGGGCAGGGGCAGCGCCTTCTTCATCGCGCCGGACCGCCTCCTCACCAACGCGCATGTGGTGGGCCGCAACGCCTGGGTGCGCCTCAAGGGGCAGGATGGGCACGACATTGATGCCAGCGTGGACCGCACCGACACGGATTACGATGTGGCCGTGCTGAAGATCCGCCAGCAGAAGGCGGGGCAGGCGATGCTGAAGCTAGGCTCCCTCGAGCAGACCCGAGCGGGCGAGCAGGTGATCGCCATCGGCTCTCCCTTGGGCATGCTCCAGAACACCGTCACCAAGGGCATCCTCAGCGGGTATCGCCAGATGGGCCCTACACTCCTTGTGCAGACCGACGCCGCGCTTAACCCCGGCAACAGCGGTGGTCCGTTGCTGGATGCCCACGGCGTGGTTATCGGCATCAATTCGGCGGTCATCCGCGGAGCGCAGGGGCTCAACTTCGCCATCGCAATCGATCACGCCAGGGCCCTGCTGGACCGCGGCTCCGCGGCGCTGGCCCATCTCCCTGCGGGTTTCGTGGGGCAGGTGCAGAACCTCACCCCCAACGGGCTGCCCACGGAATCCGACCAGCAGCGTGCGGGGGGCGAAAAACTCTACGAGGCCCGGCTGGCCCAACTCGCCCACTACGCCGACTCGCTCGACACCGCCTGGGCGCGCTTCATGGCCCAGGGCTGGGACGGCAGGGTGGTGGGCTCCTTTGACCGTGGCTGGTACGCGATGTGGATGCCTGGCGCGCTCCAAGGCAGACCCGTGCTGGGCTACGAGCAGAACTACGCGAACCTCCGCTCGGCCGCAGACCAGCTCAAGGCGCGGCTCGAATCCACGGAGGAGGATGCCCGCAAGGCTGGCGTTTACCCGGGCGTCCGCCGGGATCTCCGCCATCAATACCGGCTCGACTATCCCGGCTGGGACCGCTGAGTCTCCGCTCTACACTGGGGTGATGATTCCCGTCCTCACCGCGGAGGAGATGCGGCAGCTGGAGCGCGAGGCCATCGCCTCGGGGAAGGTTTCCTCGCTCGATCTCCAGGAGCGCGCAGCGCAAGGCGCGGCCTCCCTGGTGCCTTCCGGCGTTCCTGTGGAAGTGATCGCGGGCCCCGGCAACAACGGCGGCGACGCGCTGGCCCTGGCGAGGCTGCTGAAGGCGCGGGGTGAGACGGTGCGCGTGTGGGCGCTATCGTCGGAACCCGGTTGGAAAGGCGATGCGGTCATCCAGGCTGGTCGCTGGGATGGCAGCGTGTCCTTCACGGGGATTCCTTCGCAAGAAAACTTCAAACCTGGAACCTGGTTCGTGGATGGGATGTTCGGGTTGAGCGCGAACCGGCCGTTGGACGGACTGGCTCTCGCCTGGCGCGAGGCGCTTCGGGACCAGATCGTGGTGGCGCTGGACCAGCCGAGTTGGGCCCTCCCTGGTGATCCAGACGGTGACGGCCCCGGCGTGGCGGCCACGGCCTGCTTTGGCGCGTTGAAGCTCTGCCATGCGATGGAACCGTCCCGCAGCCGTTGCGGCGCCATCCATGTGGTGGATCTGGGGCTCGAGATCACGCAGGCTTCCCACTGGATCGCGGACACGCCGGTGCTTCCTGGAACTTCCTGGAACGCGCACAAGCGCAGTCGGGGCCATGTGGCCATCCGCGCCGGATCCATCGGCATGAGCGGCGCGGCCGTGCTGGCGGGCCTGGGTGCGCTGCGGGCCGGGGCTGGCCTCGTCACCGTCTTCGCGGACCCGGAGATCCGTGCGGAGATCGCCTGCCAGATCCCGGAGGCGATGGTGAAGCCGTGGACGGGTTCCATTCCGGACGGCGTGGATGTGTTGCTCGTGGGGCCTGGCGGTGTTTCGGAGATCCCCGCCTGGGATGGGCCGCTGGTGCTGGACGCATCGGCGCTCCGCGAAGGCGAAGGCCCGCGCTGGATGGCGCGCACCGACACGATCCTCACACCCCATCCGGGCGAGTTCGCGCGGCTGTTCGGGTCGCCCAAACAGCGGACGACGAAGGACCGTCTGGATCAGATGCGCGGCTTTAGCGCTGGCCCTGGCGTTTGCCTTCTCAAAGGGCCGCAGAGTCTCATCGCGGGCGGCGGGCTGGATGAACTCTGGATCAACGACACGGGCCACTGGGGCCTCGCGACAGGGGGCACGGGCGACTTCCTTGCGGGAATGGTGGCAGGCCTGCGCGCGCAGGGCCTGATGTCCCGCGAAGCCGCGGCCAGCGCGGCCTGGCTGCATGGCGCCTGCGCGGACAGGTTGGGCGCCGGGCCACTCCTTCCGCGCGATCTTGCGGAAGAGCTGCCGACGCTGTTGCGTGAGCTCTATGCCTAGTCGCTTCCTCAATGATGAGTTGGAGACGGAGGCTCTGGGCGCCGAATTGGCCGCCGGGACCCCTGCAGGCGGCGTCTGGCTGCTGCGCGGCGATCTAGGCGCGGGCAAGACCACTTGGACCCGCGGCTTTGTGCAGGGCCTGGGCGGCGATCCGGAGCAGGTGGCCTCGCCCACCTACGCCGTCCTCCATCGCTACGACACCCCCCGGGGCCGCGTCTTCCATCTGGATCTCTACCGACTCGGGCCCGATGGCGCCTGGGGCCTGGGTCTCGATGAGGAACTGGGCGCTGGCGATTTCCTCGTGGCCGAATGGCCCGGCGAAGGCGGCCCCTGGGAGGGCCGCTGGCTGGCGCGTCTCGGGCTCGCCATTGAAGGCGAAGGCCGCCGCGCGGAATGGACAACGGCTGACGCGCCGCCTGCGGGATGATGAAGGCATGACCCTGCTCATCGCCCTCGCAGTCCTCGCCCTGCTCGCCGCCGTCATCGCGGCCATCGGCGCCTGGCGCAGGCCAGGGCCTGGCACTGCTCCATTCGACGCGCTACGCAGGGATTTGGCTTCCGGGCTCGGAGAGCTGAAGCCGCTGCACGAGATCAGGCGCGACCTGGAAGGCCTCAAGGGCGCGCAGTCCGAGGCGCTCGCGGCGCGGTTCCAGGCATTGAATGAAGCCATCCAGAAGGCGCTGGCCGAGGGTCGGAAGGAGCAAGGCGTCCAGCTGCTCTCCGTGCAGGACCGCGTGGACCAACGGCTGCAGATGATCCAGAAAGCGAACGATGAAAAACTTGAGCAGATGCGGAAGACCGTGGACGAAAAGCTCCACGACACGCTGGAGAAGCGCCTGGGCGAATCCTTCAAGCTCGTGTCCGACCGTCTGGAACAGGTGCAGAAGGGTCTTGGCGAGATGCAAAACCTCGCCAACGATGTGGGCGGCCTCAAGCGCGCCCTCACCAATGTGAAGACTCGTGGTGTCATGGGCGAAGCCCAATTGAGCGCGCTGCTGGAGCAGTTCCTCGCGCCCGCCCAGTACGCGGCCAATGTGAAGATCCGCCCCCGCTCCAATGAGATCGTGGAGTTCGCGGTGAAGCTGCCGGGGCCCGTGGACGGCGAGACGGTGTGGCTCCCGGTGGACGCCAAGTTCCCCACGGAGGACTACCAGCGCCTCATGGAGGCTTACGAAGCGGGCGACCTGCAGGCCGTCGAGCGCGCCGCGCAGGCCCTGGAGAACCGCCTGCTGGGCCAGGCCCGCGACATCCGCGACAAATACATCGCGCCGCCCCACAGCACGGATTTCGCGCTGCTCTTCCTGCCCTTCGAGGGGCTCTACGCCGAGGCTCTCCGCCGCCCCGGATTGCTGGAACGCCTGCAGCGGGAGTGCAAGGTGACGATCGTGGGGCCGACGACGCTCACAGCCTTCCTCAACAGCCTGCAGGTGGGCTTCAAGACGCTCGCCATCACGAAGCAGAGCGGAGAAGTCTGGAAGACGCTGGGCGCCATCAAGACCGAGTTCGGCAAATTCGGGGAGGCCCTCGACGCCCTCGACAAGAAATTGGACGAGGCCAAGTCCAAGCTGGGCACGGCCTCGGAGCGCAGCCGCTTGCTCCAAGGCAAGCTCCGGAAAGTGGAGGCTCTGCCCGAGGCCGAAGCCCAGGCCATGCTGGGCATGGAAGGCGCGGACTCAGAAGAAAGCTGACTTTTCACGGCTTTCTGATACAAACAGCGCAGGAAGCAGGCTTTCCGGCGCGAGGCGACCGATGTCGAACCGCAGGGACAGGCACGGACCTGGCGAGGTGATCGCCGTGGACCGGAACTATGTCCCCATGCAGGAATGCTCCCGCCGCCACGCCATCCGGGCCATCGCGGCCGGGCGCGCCTGGGTGCTGGACGCCGCCAGCCTGGAACGCAAGCGGGAACTGGAGCATGTGATCGAGCTCATCGTCTTCCCCCACGCCGCCGCGTGCAGCGATAGCAAATTCCTCATGGGCCGCCTGGAGCGCCGGGTGCGTAAGCGCGACGGCCATGTCTGCCAGTACGAGGGCTGCCACCACAAGGCCACCACCGTGGATCATGTGATCCCGCTCTGCCAGGGCGGTCAGAACACCTGGCAGAACCTCGTGGGCTGCTGCCTCTCTTGCAATCAGAAGAAGGGCGGCCGCACGCCGGAGCAGGCAGGCATGAGGCTGAAGCGCGTCCCGAAAGGCCCCCGCGCCCACCTCTTCGAACGCTTCGAGGAACTTCTCAAGCGCGCCGGCAGCGCGGCTTAGGACTTTAGGATCGCCGCGATCGCGCGGGTCTTGATCTCCAGCTCACGCCATTCCTTCGCCGGCTCGCTGAGCAGCGTGATGCCGCCTCCGGCCCAGTAGGTGAGACGGCCGCTTGCCACTTCTGCCGTGCGGATGGGCAGGGCGAGATCAAGATCGCCGTTGGTTCCGATCCAGCCGAGGGCGCCGCAATAGAAACCGCGCGGGGCGGCTTCGGCCTTCGCGAGATGGCCACAGACCGCGTGTTTCGGCGCGCCTGTCACGCTGCCGCCGGGGAGGGCCGAGCGCAGCAGTTCCGTGAGGCCCAGACCAGGCCGCGCCACGGCCTCCACGCGGCTCACCAGGTGCTGCACGGTGGGGAAGCGCTCCACTTCCATGAACCGGGGCACCGCCACGCTGCCCACGGCCGAGACGCGGCCCAGGTCGTTGCGCACGAGATCCACGATCATGGCGTGTTCCGCCCGCTCTTTGGGATCCGCTCGCAGGGCCGCGCCTGCCGCCGCATCGAGAGCCTCATCGCCCAGGAGGGGCACAGTCCCCTTGATGGGTTCACCACGCAGCCGGTCGCCGTGACGGGACAGCAGGCGCTCCATGGAGAGGGAGAGCAGATGGCGGCCGCCCAGATCGAGGAGGGCCCCATAAGGCGGCTTCGCCTTCCGGAAGGCCGCCAGGGCCAGGGTGATGAGATCGCCTTCCAGAGGACTCTCGAAAGGCATACAGAGATTGGCCACATAGAAGGCCCCATCGCGGATGAGGTCCCGGATGGTTTCCACGGCAGCGCGGTGCGTGACCTCATCCCAGCGCGGGTGGAGAGCCCCGCGAGCGCGGCCGAGGGCGCAAGTGGCCCCGAGATCTGGAACGGAGGGCGGAGTCTCCTCAAAGCCCCAGAGTTCCGCGCGGCCCTCCTTTACGCGGATCGCACTGCGGGCGGCCTGCCAGTGCATACCGGGCACGCCATCGTCTGGTGCCTTGTGCGGCAGGTCCGCCTCGACACAGGCCAGTTCATAGGTGGCGGCGCCGATCCAGGGGCCGAGGTGGAGATGGGCTTCCAGGGCCTCCCACGGCGATCCAGGTACGGCCACGCCGTCGAGCGTCGTCCCCCATGCACCGGAATCCCAGTGGGACGCGAGGATGGGACCGCCGGGCAGGATGAGCAGGTCGCCGCCCTCATCGTCTTCCCGCCGAAGGCCGGTGTGCAGCCAGCTGGATCCGGCTCTTAGCAGCTCTTGGGCGCAGGCGGGCCAAGGGCCGGGCAGGGCCAGGTCTCGGCGGTGGCGGGGCTCCATGCTCCATGATGCCAGAGGCGCTTTGGAGCTGGATAATGTTCAAAAAACATGCGAAAACCGTATCTCGTCCGCTAAAGTGATCCCAGGTTCAGGAGCCCTCATGCCCACTGTCGACATCAGTTCCGCCAACGGCAAGGATTTCGCCGGAGACGCGCTCATCGTCCCGGTCTTCTCAGGCCGCGAGCGCCACCGGCTTCCGCTTTCCGTGAGCAAGGTGGCCCGGGCCGTGATGGATGAGCAGGACTTCAAGGCCGATTACCAGGAGCTGGTCCCCCTCCACCACCCCAACGGCGTCAAGGGCGCGCGCTGGATGATCCTGGTGGGTCTGGGCGATGAGGAGCAGGTGACGCTCAACAAGATCCGCAAGGCCGTGGGCACGGCCGCGCGACACTGCCTCAAGAAAGGCTGGAAGGACATCGGCGTGCTGGCGCCTTCCACCGTGAGCCTGGACCACGACGCCGTGCAGATCGCCGCCACCGAAGGCGCGCTGCTGGCCGATTACGAATTCACGGCCTTCAAGGGCGCGAAGCCCGAGGCCAAAAAGTTCCGCAATGTGGAGGTCTTCACCAACGGGGACGACACCCGCAAGGCCCGCCGCCATCTGCCCATCATCCAGGCGGGCGTGACGGCCTGCCACCGGGTCCGCGAACTGTCCAGCACGCCCGCCGGGCATCTCTACCCCGAGACTTTTGCCGTCGAGGCGCAGAAGCTGGCCAAGCAGCACAAGCTCCACTGCGAGGTGCTGGATGAGAAGGCGCTGGCCGAGGGCGGCTTCCGCTCCGTGCTGGCCGTGGGGCAAGGCAGTTCCAAGGGGCCGCGGGTGGTGAAGCTGGAATACAAGCCCAAGGACGCCAAGCGCCACATCGTCCTCGTAGGCAAGGGCGTCTGCTTCGATTCCGGCGGCCTCAGTCTCAAGGACGCCTCCAGCATGGAGACGATGAAGGACGACATGACGGGCGCCGCCATCGTGTTAGCCACGCTCGTGGCCGCGGCGCAGGTGGAGGCTCCGGTGCGCATCACGGGCCTTATGGGCCTCGTGGAGAATATGCCGGACGGCAACAGCTACCGCCCGGGCGATGTGCTTCATTCCCGCAGCGGCAAGACGGTGGAGGTTCTCAACACGGACGCCGAAGGCCGCCTCGTCCTGTCCGACCTGCTGCATTGGGCCTCAGAGATGGGCGCGGACCATGTGGTGGATCTCGCCACGCTTACAGGCGCGGCGCTCATCGCCCTGGGCGACGGCGTGAACGCGGTCATGGGCACGGACCAGAAGCTGGTGGAGCGGCTCATCCAGGCCGGCGGCACCACGGGCGAGCACATCTGGCAGTTGCCCCTGGTGGAGGAGTACCGGGACCTGCTGAAGAGCCCGCTGGCCGATCTCAAGAACATTACCGGCATCCGCTGGGGCGGCACCATCACGGCCGGCCTCTTCCTCCGGGAGTTCGTGGGCAACGCCTCCTGGGCCCATGTGGACTTGGCCGGCTGCTGGTCCAGCAAGGAGCGGGACTACCGCCCCTTCGGCCCCTCCGGCGAGGGGCCGCGGTTCCTTCTCGACTGGCTCGTGGACTGATTCCACGCGCGAATCGAAATCTTTTGCTATCAACCCCTTGACCCAGGGCGGCCCTTGGCGTTTATTGAGGGGCACCATACGCACAGCCAGCTCCGGAGGAGTCCCCCCATGGATTCGGTGGAAACCCTGACCAAGGCCGATCTGGCCAAACACCTCATGGACAAGCTGGAGCTGGGCAAGAAGGAGGCGGATCTGCTGGTGCAGACCTTCCTCGACAGCGTCATCGAGGCCCTCCGCCAAGGGGACGGCGTCGAGCTGCGCGGCTTCGGCAGCTTCCGCTTGCGGGATCGCAAGGGCCGCACGGGCCGCAATCCCCGCAGCGGCGAGAGCATCGAGGTCCCGCCCAAACGGGTCGTCTATTTCAAACTCGGGAAAGAGCTTCGCAGCAAGCTGATTGACGAGTAGAATTCCCGCATACGATCCCGACTACCCAGGAGAAATTCATGAAGCTCCGCCACCTGCTCCTTTCGCTGGCCGCCACGCTCGCCGCAGCCGTGCCCGCCTCCGCCGCTTCCAAGGCCGTCGCGGCCCCCGCCTCGGGCCCCCGCATGGCCATCCTCGATTTCAAGGCCGCGCCGGGCTGCTGGGCCGGCTGGCGCTTCGGCGGGTGGGGCAACAACATGGACACCATTTCAGACCAGCTCCGGGACCTGTTCACCACCGAGATCGTCACCGTCAGCCATAAGCGCCTCCGGCTCATCGAGCGCGAGCGCCTCCAGGACATCCGCAACGAGCTCCAGTTCCAGCAGAGCGGCGAGGTGGACACCTCCACCGTGCTCAAGATCGGCAAGCTGCTGGGCGTCCAGTTCGTGATGACCGGCAAGGTGACCCGCTTCGCCTACAAGGAGAGCGGCGTCAAGACCGGCTGGGGCGTGGGCGCCCTGGTGGGCAGGATCACGGGCGACAGCACGGCCGGTGCCGTGGCGGGTTCCGTGAATGTCCACAAGGCCAGCTTCACGGGCCGTCTCGACATCCGCCTCATCGACATCCAGACGGGCGAGATCCTGGGCGCCTGGACCGACGATGGCAAGGTTGCCGACCATTCGGTGGAAGTCGCTGGCACCGGCACCGAGATGAGCTACGACGAGGAGCTGGTGAACAAGGTCTTCGAGCCCGTGGTGCAGCGTCTCACGCCCAAGCTCGTCAATGCGGCCCTTCAGGCCTACGGCGATGGCGCTGGCAATTGAGACCGTTCCGGCTTGCGATGAAGGGGGCCTCCGGGCCCCCTTCTCATTTTCCGCCGAAGGCGCGCTCCGTGAAGGTCTGGATGTCCTTGGCATAATCCGGCCCCAGCACTTCGGAGCAGTGCAGATGCCAGGTCGGGGAGGCCACGACCTGCACGATTCCGAAATGATCCGCGAGGCGGCTCTGCATGAGTGGCGGGCTGAGCCGGTCCTGGGTGGCTAGGAAGACGAGGGCCGGGGTCTGGAAGGTCCGGTGCAATCGCGCGAGCAGGTCCGTCTGTGCCGGATCGTAGTGACCGAGATGTCCTGCCCATCGGGCGGCCATGGCGCCGATGGGTGGGGCGAGGACATGCCACCAACGATCCTGGGGTCCGCGCACGAGCCGTTCCGCGAAATCACGGGAACTGACCGGCGGTCCCTCCCACGCGATGCCCGCCAGCGGGCCCTTGCCCTCCGCCTCCAGCCGGTCCAGTGCCAGCAGACCCACGGAGGCGCCTAGACTCCGGCCCATGAGGAGGATGCGGCTGCGAGGTGTGCCTTCAGCTTCGAGGTGGTGGACGATGGTCACGACTTCGTCTGATTCGCGGATGCCGAAGGTGATCGGTGGCACCGCGCGACCCTCGCGGATGGCATCATCCCGGTCCAGATAGGTGAAGATCGCCGCGTCCAGCTCCGGGAACCAGCGCAGGGCTGGACTCGTGCCCCAGCGGTCATCGCCGAAACCGTGCAACAGCAGGACCACGCCGGGCGCGGGCTTGGTGCGGTGGAGCCGCCAGAGCTGGAGGCCGTCCACGGATTCCGAAGACCACTGGCCGCCGGGGTCGGCGCCATCACCCTTTGCCAGGTCCGCGTAGGTGGCCTCCACGCGGGCCAAGGGCTGAGGATGGTAGAAGGGCGGGTCCACGAGTTCGTGAGCTACGGCATGGGTCTTCCAGGCTGTGAACCCTGCCGTGCCCATGGCGAGCAGGCCCAGGATTCCGCTGATCCACCGTCCGCGCCTCACCAGTACCCTGTCGTGATGACGATGTCCGCGCGCGCATCCGCCACTTGCGCCTGACAGGAGAGCCGCTCATCCGGGGCCGCGCCGTTGCGCGCGAGCACGCGGAGCTCGTGGGCGTCCATGAGCGCGAGGGCGTTCCAGCCGGTGAGGATCCGCACCACACACTTGGCGCAGGAACCCCGGCCCGAGCAGGACGAGGCCACCGGCAGGCCTGCCGCGAGGCAGCGGGCCATGAGCGTGCCCTTCTGGCCCAGGGGCCGCGGTCGGTGCCGCACCAGGGCCGTCAGGGGCATGTCACCACTTCTCGAGGCGGGCCGTGATGCCGGGTTGGGCCTGCGCCGGAAGGGCGGCCGCGGGTTTGCCATAGAGCACCGCATCCAGCCGTTGGGCCAGGACGACCTCGTAGACGCCACGGTCATCGGGCAGCGAGACCTCTCCGCCCGCGGGACCGAAGGCATCCTGGGGACCAGTCAGGAAATAGCGGTGCAGGCCAGTCGAGAGACCTGTGATGACGAGGGCATTGCCCTTCTTCTTCGCCATCGTCACAGGGACGCGCGCATCATCGAGGGTAAGTTCCAGATTCCCCTTCAGCTCGCGGCTGAAGCGAAGCACCAGGGTTCCCGCTGGGAGCGCTTTAGGCGAAGTGAGGGGGATCTTCCTGCAGGCCGTGGCCGGAGCGAGCAGCAGAAGGACGGGCAGGGCCAGGCGGGCGCGGATCATGGAACCTCCAGTTCCGAGGGTAGCTGAAGAGAGAGTCCCGATGCCGGGTACGAGGTTCCCGTCAGGGCACAGATGTGAAGGCCGCCTTGATCTGTCCCTGCCAGGCCGTCTCCGTGGTCTGCGAGCCTTCGGATCGCATCAGGGGGCCGCTAAGGGTGAAGGCGGCCTCCGCGCCCTCCTTGAGCGGCTCCGCATAGGACGCGTCCACTTTCGTCTTGATGGTGGCGATCCAGCTCGCACCCTTGCCGGTGCGTGGGCCGAGCATCATGCCGCCCAGAGGACCCGGACGGAACAGCTGGAAAGAGAAGGCCAGGGCCTTGCCGCCCTTGACCGGCACCAGTTGGCCTTTGAGGTAGAGGGCCATGGGCTTCGATGCGGAAGCGGACAGCGTCTCGGGCTTGAACCGGTAGACATCCGAGCCGATGGTGACGGTGCCAGCGTCCTTCCTGACCGGGTGCTTCGCGGCCTGGGGCGCGGTGGCAGGGGTCAAGGCCAAGAGGGCAGGCAGGACAAGGGCAAAGTGCATCGGAGGCTCCAAGTCTTCCAGGGTAGAGCGGATCAGGGCACCCGCTCTACGGAGAAGGCCGCCCAGAAGGTCCCGGACCAAACGACGTGGCGAGGCAGGCCTTCCACGATGCCGACCAGCGGGCCTGAGATCCTGAAGGTGGCACGATCGCCGGCACCGGGACTCGCGGGGGCCTCTACCTGCAGCCGGGTCTTCAATGTGGCGGCCCAGCGCTCCTTTTCGGTGTCCGCTTCGCGATGAACCAGATCCAAGCGGTAGATGGTGCGCGCGTCCAGGGCGATGAGTTCCAGATCAAGGGTTTTCGACGGGTCACTGGATATGAGGCGGCCGCGGATCTGGAGGGCCCTCTTCTGCGGGTCCTCGGACTTGCTGGCCCTAAGGGAATCAGGCTCGAAACGATACCGCTCGGCGCCGATCATGAGCGTACCCCCACCCTGGAGGCCTGCGCCCTGCGCGACCAAGGCGGGGGCGGCGAGCACGAATGGAAGGCGGGAGAGGATGGACTTCATGTTGTCGCTCCTGGGGGCGCACCCTATTCTGGAACCCTCGACGAAGGAGCGAAACCATGACCCGCGTGAAGCTTGAAACCAGCAAGGGCGATATCAACTTGGAACTCTTCCCCAAGGAAGCGCCTGGCACCGTGGCCAATTTCACCAAGCTCATCGGCGAAGGCTTCTACGACGGCCTGGCCTTCCACCGCGTCATCCCCGACTTCGTGATCCAGGGCGGCTGCCCGAACACCAAGGAGGGCGCCAAGGGCATGCCCGGCACCGGCGGCCCCGGCTGGAAGATCAAGTGCGAGACGGCCGGCAACCCCCACAAGCACAAGCTGGGCGCCCTCTCCATGGCCCACGCGGGCAAGGACACCGGCGGCAGCCAGTTCTTCATCTGCAACGGCAGCGCCCCCAGCCACCTCGATGGTGTCCACACCGTCTTCGGTCAGACCGTGTCCGATGCGGACATCCAGGTGGTGAAGGCCATCCGCGCCAATGACCGCATCGTCAAGGCGACGATCGTCGAAGCCTGAGATGGCAGGGAATATGGACCGTCCCCGCTGCCACTGGTGCGGGGACGATCCCCTTTACCAGACCTACCACGATGAAGAATGGGGTGTGCCGGAGCACAACGACCGGCGGCTCTTCGAATTTCTCATCCTGGAGGGCGCACAGGCGGGCCTGAGCTGGATCACGATCCTTCGCAAGCGCGAGGCCTACCGGAAGGCCTTCGCGGGTTTCGATCCCTCCAAGGTCGCCCGCTTCGCAGATGCGGATCTGGCGAAGCTGCTACTGGACGAGGGCATCGTCCGCAACCGACTGAAGATCAGCTCCGCCCGTGGCAACGCGAACGCCTTCCTCGCCATCCAGAAAGAGTTCGGCAGCTTCGACGCCTATGTCTGGGGTTTCATCGGCGGGAAGGCGAAGGTGAACCTGCCTCGCAGCCACGCGGAGGTCCCCGCCGTGACGCCCGAGGCCGAAACCCTCAGCAAGGATCTCAAGAAGCGCGGCTTCCGCTTCGTGGGGCCCACGATCATGTACGCCTACATGCAGTCCATGGGTCTGGTGGACGACCACATCCAGAGCTGCTGGAAAGCGGTTCAACCCCGTTAGACTGAAAGGCTCGGAGCCACGCTGTGCCCAAGCCCTTCTACCTGACGACGCCGATCTACTATGTGAACGACCGGCCCCACATCGGGCATGTCTACACGACCGTGCTGGCGGATGCCATCGCGCGGTTCCACCGGCAGATGGGCGACACGACATGGTTCCTCACGGGAACGGATGAGCACGGCCAGAAGGTGGAGAAGGCGGCCACGGCCCGGGGCATCGCGCCTAAGGCGCTGGCGGACGAGGTCGTCGCCAACTACACGGATCTCTGGCAGCGGATGGACATGACCCACTTCCGCTTCATCCGGACCACGGACGCGGACCATCGCAAGGTCGTGCAGGAGCGCTTCAAGCAGCTTCTGGAGACCGGCGACATCTATAAGGCCACCTACAAGGGCCTCTACTCTGTGAGCGACGAGGCCTTCGTCACGGAGACGCAAGCCAAGGAGCTGCAGGCCCAGGGCCTCGCCCATCAGCTCATAGAACTCGAGGAGGAGACCTACTTCTTTAAGCTCTCCAAATACGAGAAACCGCTGCTGGAGTGGTACGCGGCCCATCCCGGGTTCGTGCAGCCCGATTTCCGCTTCAACGAAGTGAAGCGCTTCGTCGAAGGCGGCCTCCAGGACCTGAGCATCAGCCGCACCACCATCAACTGGGGCATTCCGGTTCCAGGAGATGAGAAACATGTGGTCTATGTGTGGTTCGACGCGCTGCTGAACTACCTCACGGGCGCGCCGGACGGGGCCTGGCCGCCGGACCTCCAGATCGTGGGCAAGGACATCCTCCGTTTCCACGCCGTCTACTGGCCCGCCTTCCTCATGGCCATGGGCCTGGAGCTGCCCAAGACCATCCTGGCCCACGGCTGGTGGCTCATGGGCAACGACAAGATGAGCAAGAGCAAGGGCAATGTCGTGCGCCCTGACACACTGCTGAAGTTCGGCAACGACGCATTGCGCTTCTACTTCCTGCGCGACATGCAGGTGGGACACGACCGGGACTTCTCGTTCGAGGGATTCATCGACCGGCTGAACGCGGATCTGGCGAATGGGCTCGGCAACTTGGCTTCGCGCAGCATCAGCATGATCCAGCGCTACTGCGGTGGCGCGGTTCCCGCGCCTGAGGTGTTCGACGCGGATGATGCAGTTGTGGCGGAGCAGCAGAAGCGGCTCGTGGCGGATTTCATCGCCAAGGTTGGGGCGGATGATTTCCATGGAGCCCTGGAGGGTCTTTGGGCCCATCTGCGATTCCTGGACGGCTACATCGTGAAAGCCGAGCCGTGGAAACTGGCCAAGGACGAAACGAACAAGGCCAAACTGGATACGGTCCTGGCGCAGCTCTACCGAGCCCTGCGAGCTGCGGCTGCTTTGCTTGGACCGGTCATGCCCGAAATGGGGCAGGCCCTATGGGAAAGCCTCGGCTGCGCTGGCAAGGCAGCAGATCAGAATCTGGCGGCATTCGCGGTGGACGCTACGGTTATCGCTCCCGTCGCCGAGCCCAAACCCCTGTTCCAACGCATTGACAAGGAGAAGGAAATGAGCGAACTCGAATCCGCGAATGCAGCACCGGCTCCGGCCGCGCCCAGCAGCCTGGATGTGCCGGAGATCCGCGAGACGGTGGATGCGGATACCTTCTTCAAGGTGGACCTGCGCGTGGGCAAGATCCTCGAAGCGGAGCGCGTGCCGAAGAGCGACAAGCTCATCAAGATGAAGGTGGATATCGGCCTGGAGCAGCGCATCATCGTGGGCGGCATCGGCAAGGCCTACGAGCCCGCCGAGCTGCTCCAGAGGCTCGTGGTGGTAGTTGCCAACCTCGCGCCCCGCAAGCTCATGGGCATCGAAAGCCACGGCATGCTCCTGGCCGCCAGCGACAGCGGCAGCAAGCCCTACCTCATCGCGCCCCCGGCAGACGCGCAGCCAGGCTTCATCGTCAAATAGCGCGATGTTCAAGAAGCCCGTCTGGACCTTCGAGCTCATCCGCGACACCGACGCGCCCTTCGAACGGGTGCTGGAAGCGCTGCTGGACGGGTCGCGCTACGGCGCCTGGCATCCCGCCTACACCAAGGCCGCGCCGCACTTGAGTCTGCAGGAAGAGGGCCGGGCTGAAGTTGTCGTGCAAGCTTCTCCCTTCCCGGGCGTGGCAGAGCTGGCGCACATCCAGATCCGGAAGCAGGAGGGCCGCGTGCTGCTCCTCTACGCCGCGCGATTCAAGGGCTGGCCCGTGCCGCTCTTCATCGGCTGGTGGCGCCTGGAGCGCCGGGACCTCTGGGAACGTTTCGTGAGGGCGTTATGAGTTCTCGATCCCCTTCTTTGACTCTTGTGGTCTCCGCATTGATCGCAGGGTCTACGGCTTGCTGGGCTGGCATACCGAAGGCGGATCTCCGTGAGGGAGACATCCTGTTTCAGACCTCTCAATCCACACAAAGCCAGGCGATTCAATTGGCCACGCATTCCCGCTGGAGCCACATGGGGATGCTTGTCTTGGACCGCGGGCAGCTCAAGGTGCTTGAGGCAGTCCAGCCAGTCCGCATGACTCCCTTGGATCAATGGGTCAGCCATGGGGAGGGCGGCCAAGTCGTCGTGAAACGGCTCCTTGATGCGGACAAAGTCCTCACTCCCCTAACGCTCGATCGGATGAGAAGGACCGGGCGCGGCTTCCTGGGGCGGGGCTACGATCTGACCTTTGAGTGGGATGACCGGCGGCTCTATTGTTCCGAGCTCGTATGGAAGGTCTATGACAGGGGCGCAGGCGTTCAATTGAGCACCCTGCATCATCTTTCCGATTTCGATTTTTCCGCACCGGCTGTCCAGAAGGTCATGCGTCGACGGTATGGGCAGCACTTCCCACTGGAAGAACCCGCTGTGTCTCCAGAGGATATTTTTGAGTCTTCGCGGCTTCGCATGATCTGGTCGAATGTGGGGGCACGATGAAACCTGTCCTCTGGATGAAGTCCAGCTGCACCACCTGCCGCGATGCCAAGGCAAGGTTGGTGGAGTTGGGCATCGAGGTGGAGGTCCGCGACTACTACAAGCAGCCCCTGGCCGCCGGGGAGTTGGAGAGCCTGCTGCCGCCTGACCCCTTGCCCATGCTGGGCACGAAGTCGCCCAAGTACCGGGAGCTGGGGCTCAAGGACCGCAGGCTCTCTAAGGCCGAGGCCATCGCCCTCATGGTCGAGGACAACAATCTGCTGAAGCGGCCCATCCTGGTGCACGCGAAAGGCGTCATCATCGGATTCGATAAGGCCGCCTACGAACAACTCGCGAGGTCGAAATGAAATTTGTCAGCTGGAATGTGAACGGCTTCCGATCGGTCCTCAAGAAGGGCTTCATGGACTGGCTGGAGGCGGCCGATCCCGATGTCCTCAACCTCCAGGAGATCCGCTGCGAGTGGGAGGAGATCGATCGCGATGTCCGCAAGCAGATGGAGAGCGCCTACGACATCTGCTGGTTCCCTTCCACAAGCAAGAAAGGCTACGCGGGCGCGGCGACGCTGAGCCGGAAGGAACTGGGCTTCAGCCATGCGAAGGGTCTGGGCATCGAGGCTTACGACCAGGAAGGCCGCATCGTGGTCTCCACGAAGGGCGATCTCGTCTTCGTGGCGGGCTACTTCCCGAACGCCTCGGCGGGCCTGGTCCGGCTTCCACTGAAGCGGCAGTTCGCGAAGGACATGGCGGCGTTCGTCGCGAAGCTGCATAAGGCGGGCAAGCAAGTCATCGTGACGGGCGACATGAATGTGGCGCCGGAGGAGATCGACCTCGCGCGCCCCAAGGACAACACGAAGAACCCCGGCTTCACGCCGGAAGAGCGCGAGGACTTCAAGCTCTACCTGGGCGCCGGGCTCCACGATGTGCTCCGGGAGCGCAACCCGGACAAGCCCGGCCTCTATACCTGGTGGACGGCCCGGGGCGGTGCCCGCGAGCGGAATGTGGGATGGAGGATCGACCTCTTTCTCGCCTCCACCGCGCTGCTGCCGAAGATCAAGGACACGGCCATCCACGCCGATGTGCTGGGCTCCGATCATTGCCCCATCAGCCTCACGCTGAAATAGAAGAAGGGCCCCGTTCGAGGCCCTTCCCGTTCCAGATCCCGGCTGTCAGAGGGCCGAGAGTGCGCCCTTCACTTCTTCGGCGTGACTGCCGTTGGGCGCCAGCTCGATGTACTTGTGGAAGTGCGCTTTCGCACCGGCCATGTTGCCCTGGTTCATCTCGATGAGGCCCAGGAGGTAATGGCTGTCCGGGAAGGACGGGTCGGCCTCCACGGCCTTCAAGAGGTGTTGTTTGGCTTCCTTCATGCGGTTCGCGTTGAAGGCCTTCACGCCCTCGTTGTAAGGGGCGGACGCGTTGGAAGTGCCCGTGGCAGTGTTCAGGATGCTCTGGTACTTGCCGCGGTTCGCGTCGTCCTTCTTCTTCGTGTAGATCTCCACGAGGGCCAGCATCGCATCCACATTCTTCGCGTTCTTGGGGTCCGCGTCCACGATCTGGGAGAGGGGCGCGATGGCCTCGTCATTCTTGCCGGTCTGGTGGAGCGCGAGGCCGTACGCCTTGGAGATGGTGGGGAGCAGGGATTGGCTGTCGGCCTTGGCCGTCTCGTCCTTCATCGTGGCGACCGCGTCGATCATCCCCTTGTATGCCTTCTCCAGATTGGGAAGAGCCTCCGCGTACTGCTTGGCGTTGTAGAGCGGGATCGCCGTGTTGAAGGCCGCGCGGGCGTCAGCGTCCGCCTTCAATGCCGGATCCGGGGCCGTGGTGGTGGCGGATCCTTCGTTGGACCCTGCTTCGCCGGGGAGAGACAGCGTGAACTCCTTCCGGATGGTGTCGCTGGACACCTCCATTTTGAACTTCTTGACGAACGGCGCGAATCCATCTTTGGTGATGGTGACTTGGTAGACCTCAGCGGAGGTGGGGACGATGCCGGCCCGCGCGAACTCGCCTTTGCTATCCGTGGTCATCTCTACTTTCCAGTTCATGTCCAGGCGCTGTAGCAGGACCTTGGCGCCAGCGACGGGCTTCCCATCGGAAGTGCGCACGGTGCCGATCAGCCGGTCGAATGTCTCCGCCTGCAGGGTCAGGCAGGTCGAAGCCAGGAGCAGGGTGGGAATCAGGGCGCGTAGGGTTCGATTCATGCGTGCCTCCAGGCTCCATGATCGCCCGGGAGAAGGAGCCTCGCCACAACGGAAAAATGCAGGCGCGCCGCAGCACCGGCGCCTTGGCTTGTGGTAGGCTTCAGCCATTCTCCAGGCTAGTGGGGTCCTCGATGCAGGCTGGCGTCCCTGAACCGTCTTTTTCCGCGCTGATCCAGTTGCTGGCGGAACAAGCTCTGCTCGCGCTCGGGGTTCCGCATCCGCAGGTGCCCATGCCTCCTCCGGCGAATCCGGCCGCGGCGCGGTTCTATGTGGATCTGCTCGCCATGCTCAAGGAGAAGAGCGAAGGCTTGCGCACGGACGCCGAATCAAGAGAGCTGGAAACATTCCTGCACGAATTGCGCATGCGGGCCATGGACCTGCAGACCGCGCCGCCGCGATCCCCGGCCCCCAACGGTCTCCGGTAGCTTCGATGGCGCGTCCCCTATCCTTACTCCGGATGGCCGCCCTGGGGCTGGCAGCGGTCACGGCGCTCGTGGCCCGGAATCCCGCTGTCGCGGCGCCACCCCCCGTTCCGGAACCTCCGACCGTGGCGCTGGCCCACCGGGTCGAGCATCTGAAGAACGCGCTGGAGAAGGGGCAGCCTGACCAGGTGGACGCGGCCCTCGCGGAAGTGGAGACGCTCCGCCGGAACTACACCTCCCTGGATGTGATGCCATTGGTGGATGCCATGGCCCTCTGGGCCCGGCAGCAGGGCACCTTCGGCCACCCGAAGCTGGGGCTCGCCGCTCTGGACAAGGTGGAACGCTGGGCCCCGCAGGATCCCGCCATCCTCAGCTCGCGCATCGTGCTCACCCGGGAGCTGGGCATCGAGGGCTGGCTGTGGAGCATCCCCGACTTGTTGCGCCTCACGGCGAAGCGGTTGGAGCATCCTGCCCACCGCTGGCTCTGGCTCGTGCAGCATCTCGGCGGCTTCCGGCTCATGGCCACTCTGCTCCTGTGGGGCTGGGCGCTGACGCTGGCGTTCCGCCACAGGAATGTGCTCCGCGATCTCTGGGAGGAGCGCCTGCGCGCCAAGGGCTTCTCGGCGGCGGTGCTGGCGGCGGTGGGTGCGCTCATCCTCGCCGGTCCTGTGCTGTTGGGCCTCGACCCGAGCGTGGCGGCGATCCTCTGGCTGCTGCTCCTGGCGCCCTTCATGTCCACGGCGGAGCTCCGGTCCACAGTGCTGGTCCTGCTGCTCCAGCTCCTGAATCCCCTGATGGCCGTGATGGAACCTTGGGCCGTCCAGCCGCCAGCGCCGAGCCTGGTCACGCTCCAGATCCAGCCCCAGATCGAACCTCCCGGCGAGGCGCGGCTCCGCCTGCTGCCTGCCGCGGACCGGACCTTTCTCGAAGGCTGGCGCCAGTTGCAGGCCCAGGATTGGAGCCCGGCGGAAGCGACCTTCAAGAAACTCCAGGGCGTCCTGCCTGACCAGGCGCCGGTGCTGAACAACCTGGGCGTGGCGGAGTTCATGCAAGGGCGCGCGGAGGAAGCTGAAAAGCACTTCCAGGCCGCGTACCAGATGGATCCTAGCCGGGCGGAAGTGCTCATGAACCAGAGCATTCTCGACTTCGACAAGCTGGACACCGTGGGCGGCGCGCTCAAGCAGGAGGCCGCGCGGGCCGCGGATCCGGCCATGTTCAGCGAACTGGCCCTCCTGAACGAGGCCAAGGGCGCGGCCACGGGCCACCGGGTCTATCCGTCCCCGCTGCCCGACACGCCCGCCCGCGTGAAGGCGCTGGAGGACGCGGACGGGGCGGCGGACAAAGCGGCCGGGCCTTGGAATTCCCGCATCGCGCTGGGACTCCTGGTGCCGCTCCTGGCGTTCATGCTGCTGCTCTGGCGCTACCGGAGGGCGCGCTACATCCCTTACTCGACCCAGTGCATCCGCTGCGGCGACCCCTTCCGCTCCACCGACAGCCCGCATCCCCAGGTCTGCTCCCAATGCCACCACCTTTTCGTCGTGAAGGACGGCGTCCACGCGGAAAGCCGCAAGCGCAAGGTGGACCAGCTCGCGGCGCACCAACGGGCCACGCGGTGGATCCACCGCTTCCTCATCGTCTTCCTGCCCGGCTGCGATGTGGCGTTCCTGGGCGACACCTCCGAGGGCTTCTGGGAGTGGTTCCTGGTGTGCCTGGCCTTGGGCATGGTCATCGCCACGGGTCCCACGGTCCGCTATCCAGGCGAGATCCTGCCAGACCCGCTCTCCCTCTGGCTCCCGTTGGGCGCCGCCTTCCTGGCGCTGCTCTTCCTCCGGTCCTGGGTGAAGCTCCTGCCGAAACGGAGGCCCTGACATGGCGCTCGAAGGCTCCCTCCGGGATTTCGACCTCTTTTCCCTGTTCAACATGATCAAGATCCAGGGCAAGAGCGGCACCCTGGTGCTCACGCGCGGCCAGGAATTCGTGAAGGTCTATTTCGACAACGGCGAGATCGTCGGCGTGGACTCCAACCAGGTGCGCATGGAAGACCGGGTCGGCAGCATGCTCGTGCGCCTGGGCCGCCTCACGGGCGAGGAGCTGCTGGAGATGATCCAGCGGCAGCGGCAGACGCTGAAGCGCATGGGCGTCCTCCTTATCGAGAGCGGCAAGGTCAGTCCCCAGGACCTCCAGGACGCGCTCTCCCACCAGGCCACGGCCATCCTGCACCGCACCTTCCGCTGGGTGTCCGGCGACTACCGCTTCGACAGCATCGTCCCCGCTGATCTCGACCGCGACCATTTCCCCCCCATGCCCGTGGACACGGTGCTCATGGAGGCGGCCCGCGTGCAGGACGAGTGGCCCGAGGTGGAGCGCAAGCTCCCCTCCTTCGACCAGCCCGTCACGCGCACCGCCAAGGCTTTCGCCCTTCATCTGGACATCCACCGCGACCTGGCGGGGGTGCTGGAAGGGCATGGCGCCACGCATTCGGGCACTTCCGGGCTGAGCCACGAAGAGGAGATGGTGCTCTCCTATTTCGATCTGCCCCAGAGCATCGAGGAGGTCGTGCAGATCAGCCGCTATGACGAGCTGGACACCTGCAAGGCCATCCTCTCGCTCATCCAGAAGGGTCTCCTCGAGGTCACGGCCCGCACGGAGATCCCGCGCGTGCTGCGCCCCTGGGTCGAGGAGACGCCGGACGAGCCCCTTGTGGAGGAGCCGGATGTCCGCAGCGGCCTGCTCTGGCCCCTGGTGGCGTTGTTCGTCGCCGTGCCCCTGATCCTATGGGTGCCCCGGGCGCGCGCCGGCTACAACCTCGGCCTCGCCAGTCTCCAGCCCGCGGATGTGTCTGTCGTGAACGACGGGCCTGCCCGCGCGCTCCAGGCCTGGGCGCTGCGCATGGCCAGCCCCAGTGACGGCGGCGGGTCGCTGGCGGACGCGTTGGGGCGCCCCATGACGGGCGCGAACCCCGTTCCCGATTTAAGCAAGCTGCCTGATCCCATGGCACCGGTGCCCGTTCCCGCCGACATGGCGGTGAAAAGCCACGGCCGCTGAATCGCGTTGAGGGTCTGGGGCCGCTATGTACATCGAGCAACGCCAGGGATCCCTGGAGGTCATCTGCGGCCCCATGTTCTCGGGCAAGTCCGAGGAGCTGATCCGCCGCGTGACGCGCGCCCTCATCGCGAAGCAGAAGGCCCAGGTCTTCAAACCCGCGTTGGACAACCGCTACGAAGCCGCCGCCATCGCCAGCCACAGCAAAGCGCGGCTGGAGGCGGTGGCGGTGCAGGGCAGTGCGGACATCCGCAAGCTGCTGGACCCGGACACGCGGATAGTGGCCGTGGATGAAGCCCAGTTCATGGACGAAGGCCTCATCCCGCTGGTGGAGTCGCTGGCGGATGGCGGTGTGCGGGTGATCCTCGCGGGGCTGGATCAGGACTTCGCCGGGCGGCCCTTCGGCATCATGCCGGCCCTGCTGGCGCGCGCGGAATTCGTGCAGAAGCTCCACGCCATCTGCATGGTCTGCGGCGCGGCCGCCAGCCGCAGCCAGCGCCTCGTGCGTAGCAGCGGCCAGGTGCTGGTGGGCGCCGCGGAAGCCTACGAGGCGCGGTGCCGGCATTGCCACAAGGGGCCGACCGGCGATGACGCGCCCGTGATGGTTCCTGAAGGCTGACGGCGCCCCGCCGGAGCGGTAAACTGGAAGGTCGGACCCGCATGACGGGTGTCCCGGGCGCGCTGCTGCAGTGCCCGCTTTTCCAACTCTCCGCCCGCGGCTGCAGGGCATGAACGAGGAGTCCCCATGGCTGGCGCCTACGCCACCTTCAAGCACATGACCGACTACATCGGTTTCGAGGGCCTGCTGACGGAAGAGGAAATCGCCGTCCGCGAAACAGCGCGCGATTTCGTCAACGCGGAAGTGCTGCCCATCATCGAGAAGCACGCCCAGGACCAGACTTTCCCCAGCCACCTCATCCCCATGATGGGTGAGCTGGGATTCTACGGCCCCTCGCTGCCTGAGGAGTACGGTTGCGCAGGCCTCAGCTCCGTGGCCTATGGCCTGCTCATGTACGAGCTGGAGCGCGGCGACAGCGGCCTCCGTTCCTTCGCCTCCGTGCAGGGCTCGCTGGTGATGTGGCCCATCTACGCCTACGGCTCCGAGGAGCAGAAGAAGTACTGGCTGCCCAAGCTCGCCAAGGGCGAGAAGATCGGCTGCTTCGGCCTCACGGAGCCTGATTTCGGCTCCAACCCAGGCGGCATGCTCACGAAGGCCGTGAAAGAGCCGGGCGGCAAGTGGCGCATCAACGGCACGAAGATGTGGATCACCAACGGCACTGTCTCCGATGTGGCCGTGGTGTGGGCCCAGACTGAGGACGGCATCCGCGGCTTCCTCGTGGAGAAGGGCACGCCCGGCTTCAGCGCTCCTGAGATGAAGGGCAAGTGGAGCCTCCGCGCATCCACCACCTCCGAGCTGGTGCTGGAAGATGTGATCGTGGACGAGGCCAAAAGCCTCCTTCCCAATGTGAAGGGCCTCAAGGGCCCGCTGGGCTGCCTCACACAGGCCCGCTACGGCATCGCCTGGGGCGCGCTGGGCGCGGCGGACGCCTCTTACCAGTGCGCGCTGGACTACGCGCTGCACCGCATCCAGTTCGACAAGCCCATCGCCAGCTTCCAGCTCCAGCAGGAGAAGCTCGCGTGGATGGTGACGGAGCTCACCAAGGGCCAGCTGCTCGTGCTGCAGGTGGGCCGCCTGAAGGACCAGAAGAAGTTCACGCCCGCCCAGGTCTCCATGGCCAAGATGAACAATGTGAATGTCGCTTTGGAGATCTGTCGCAAGGCCCGCACCATCTTGGGCGCCAACGGCATCCTGGACGAGTATCCGGTCATGCGCCACATGGCGAACCTCGAAAGCGTCTACACCTACGAGGGCACCCACGACATGCACATCCTGGTCATCGGCCAGGAGGTCACTGGTATTCCGTCCTATCGCTAAGGTGTGACGGCGCCAAAGGAAAGGGCCCCGCGAGGGGCCCTTTCCTTTGGCCATTGAAGCCTTACTGGATCTGGAGATTGCGGGCTTCAAGCAGGTGGCCCATGGCCTGCTCGAGCGCCGTCACGGCGTTCGCATTGCCGATCCGCGCCTGGATCTCCGCGGTGCGGGCATTGGTGAGGGCGGTCTGCTGCTGGAGCACGAGGAAGTTCGTGCTCATCCCGTTCTCGAACTTCTTCTGCTCGGCGTCCAACGCCTGCTCCTGGTATTGGCGGGTCTTCTCGGTGGCCGCCACGGCGCGGGCGGAGGTCTCCAGGTTGCGGTAGGCCTGGCGCACATCCAGGCGCACCTGCAGCTCCTCGTCCCGGAGGCTCAGCTCGCTGGAGCGGAGGTTGGCGTTGGCCTGGACCTTTTGGCCCCGCGCCGCTCGGTTGAGGATCGGGTAAGCGAAGGTGAGCCCGATGTTGTAGCCAGGGTAAGTGCCGCTGGTCAGGTCCGTATTCACGGGAGCTAGGCGATCCGCGTAGCTGGACCCGCCAACATAGCCCACGGAAAGGTTCAGAGTCGGAAGCGTGTGGTTCTTCGCGGCCTCAGCCAGGATCTTCTGGCTGTCCAGATTCAGTTGGGCCGTCTTCATCTCGGGACGGGAGTCCACGGCCATCTGCTCGGCGGAGGCCTCGTCAATGGGCAGCGGCTTCACAGCGGGCTCGTCCGTCGCCTGGATGGCGGAGGGCCGGCCCTCTAGCGGGTATAGCGCGCGGATGAGGACATCCTTGGCATTGGCATGGGCCGCCTCGGCCGTGATGATGTTCTGCTCCTGCAGGGCCACCTGGGCCTCAGCCTGCGTCACTTCGATGGGGGCCAGCGTGCCCACCTGGACACGGATCTTGTTCTCGTCCAACTGCTTCTGAGCCAGCTTCAGGGCCTCCTGGATATTTTGGAGGTTCTCCCGGGTGTAGACCACATTCCAGTAGTCGGTCTCGATGGTGGCCACCAGCTGGATGACGGACTGCTTGAACTGGTAGTCCGCGGCTTTGGAACCGTTGCGGGCCACGATGAGGTTGGAACTGGAGGCGGTGGTGCCGAAACCGCTCAATAGATTCTGCGAGTAGGTCGCGGAGAGGGTGCCCGAGTAAGGTGCGGCGCTTCCTGATGGGGAACTCGCATAGTAGGAGGGCGCGTATTTGAAATTGAACAAGCCGCCCCAGTCGAAGGGCTTGGCCACCCCAACTGTCAGGTTCCGCTGGAAGTTGGTGCCGACCGGAGCCCCCGGGAAGGCTGCGCTTTGGGTCTTCGAGTCGCTCACGCTGCCTGTGAGATTCCAGTCATAAGCGCCCTCCGCCGTCAGCAACTGGCCTTTGGCCAGCTTGCGGGTCTGCTCGGCGATGCTCACCTGGAGGTTGTTCTTGAGGGCCGTCTGGATGGCGTCCTGGAGGGTCAGGTTGACCGTTCCGGCATCCGGCTGGGGGGCCGCCGGGGCCGTCTGGGCGACCAGGCTGAAGGGGATCAGCAGGGCCAGGGGATGCAGGGTCCGGGTCATCACCACTCCTTACGCGTCAATTGACGAGGGAAAGATCCGCCGTGAAGGCATTACTTAGAACTCAGGACAAGCATGCTACGCACACAGGAGAAAGAGGGTTAGCCACGCGACTGAAGCATGCCTCGGAAGACGAGGATCGGCAACCATGATCCCTTGGACCCCCGCTCAGGCGCCTGGTTGAATCCGGAGTTCCACCTTCTGTCCCAATTTCAGGGGAAGGGAACCCAAGGGGGCGATCTTCACGAGCAAGACCCGGATGTCCGTCGGCCGGGCTGGATCCTCGGGCTTCAGTTTGCGGGGGCCGACCGCATCGGGGAGCTCCTCCACACGACCCTGCCACCGGCCTGAGTCCCCTTCGGCCGCGATTTCCACAAGGCTGCCGATGTGCAGCCGGGAGAGGTCGAATTCGTCCACTTCTGCCTCGATCCTAGTGCGGGATAGGTCGGCCACCCGGACCACCTTGGCGCCGGGGGACACGGCCTCCCCCGCGTTGGTGAACCGTTCCAGGACCACGCCGTTGATGGGAGCCCGGACCTCCCGCTTGGCGAGAAGGGAGCGCAGCTGGCCAGCTTCGCTGCTGGCCTCCTGCACCTTGGCTTCCAGAAGCTCCAGCTGGGTCTGGGCATCTTCCAGGGCCCGGCGGTCCAGCACGCCGCTGGCCACGAGCCGCTGGCGGCGCGCGACCTCGTTGCGCTGGAAGGCGATCTCCGCGCCCTGTTCGCGGATGCGGGCCTCCGCCGCCTGCAAGGAGGCGCGCTGCTCGCGGTCATCGATGCGTGCCAGCAGCTGACCCTTCCTCACGGTCTCTTTCTCCTGCACGGAAAAACCGGAGACGACGCCGCCCTGGTCCGTGCCCACGGTCACATCGGCGCCGGGATAGGCGGCAAGCCGGCCTTCGCAGCGGATCCAGCCGCTGTCCTTCGGAACCGCGGGCGGGGCCGGGCGCGGCTCATTCCTCCGGACGGCGGCGAAGGCGATGAGCGCCACACTGGCGCCGAGGGGGATGAACAGCTTGAGGGCGGAAGAGGTCTTCATGGCGCGCTCCTAGGCTTGGATCTGGCCGTCGTGGATCTTCAGGCCCCGGTCAGCGACGGTGCGGACCTTGGGGTCGTGTGTGACGATGAGGAGGGCGCGGTGCTCGCGCTTGGCGAGGTCGCGGAAGAGGTCGAGGATCTGCGCGCCCACGGCGGAGTCGAGATTGGCCGTGGGCTCATCCGCCAGCAGCACGGCGGGTTTGGCCGCGAGGGCGCGGGCGATGGCGACGCGCTGTTTCTGCCCGCCGGAGAGATCCCGGGGCAGGTAGTCCATGCGGTCGCTGAGATCCACCGCTTCCAGCAGAGCGCTGGCTTCCCGCCTTGCCTCCGGGCCGCGCGCGCCCTTGAGGTTGAGCGCGTACTGCACATTCTCGCGCGCGGTGAGCGACGGGAAGAGGTTGAACTGCTGGAAGACGAAACCGATGCTCCGCCGCCGTACTTCCGCCAATTCACCTGCCGTGCCCCGGATGGGCGTTCCATCCAACCGCAGCTCGCCTCCGCTCGGAGAGAGGATGCAGCCCAGGATCTGGAGCAGGGTGGTCTTGCCCGATCCGGAGGGCCCCTCCAGCGCCACGATCTCGCCAGGCTCCAAGGCCAGATCCACGCCTCGGAGAACGGGTGTGGACTGGCGGCCCTCCTCGTAGACCTTCGTGATCCCGATGGCTTCCAGGACAGGCATCTCAGCTCCGGAACACGATGCCTGGATCCAGGCCCGCCACCTTGCGGAAGCTGACCATGGCCGAGGCGAGACAAAGGACGAAGGTGCCCACGCAGACCACCGCGATGGTCGGCCAGGGGATGATGAGCTTGAGCGCCAGCGCTTCGATGGCGGGCTTCTGCGCGAAGGCGAGCCCCAGGCCCAGGACGAAGCCCAGGGCGGCCGCGATGGAAGCCTGGCGGGCGAGGATGCGGTAGATGTCGGCGTTGGTGCCGCCGATGGCCTTCACCGTCCCGAACTCCTTGATGTGCTCCATGGTGGAGGTGTAGAGCGTCTGCGCCACGACGACCACGCCCACGAGCACGCCCAGGAACACGGCCAGGAAGGCGTTG
>DASRXV010000033.1:0-14253 GCA_035687325.1 Holophagaceae bacterium | reverse complement strand
CCGGCCTCACGCGCGAGGTCTGCGGGCCCGCGCTGGCGGCGGCCTCCGGGCTCAAACCCGTTGTCGACTTCAAGCTCGGCTACTCGCCCGAGCGGATCAATCCCGGCGACCGCGCGCATCGGCTCGAGAGCATCATCAAAGTGGTGGCGGGCGAGGACATGGGCACCCTCGAGCGGGTCGCCGATGCCTATGGCGCCGTCGTGCCCGCGGGCATCCACCGCGCGCCCTCGATCGAGGTGGCGGAGGCGGCCAAGGTCCTGGAGAACACCCAGCGCGACATCAACATCGCGCTCATGAACGAGCTGGCCATCATCTGCGAGAAGGTCGGCATCCGCACCATGGATGTGCTGGCCGCGGCCCGCACGAAGTGGAACTTCCTCCCGTTCAGCCCCGGGCTCGTGGGCGGACATTGCATCGGCGTGGACCCCTACTACCTCACCACCAAGGCCGAGGAACTGGGCTACCAGCCCCAGGTCATCCTCGCGGGGCGGCGCATCAACGACACCATGGGCGCCTATGTGGCCCAGAAGCTGGTGAAGCTGCTCATCCAGCAGGAGACCCCCGTGAAAACGGCGCGGGTGGGGATCCTGGGGCTCACCTTCAAGGAGGATGTCCACGACATCCGGAACAGCAAGGTGCCGGATATCGTGGAAGAGCTGAACCATTTCGGCATCGAGCCGCTCATCCACGATCCGCTGGCGGACGCGGACGCCACTCACGAAGAATACGGGCTGACGCTCTCGCCCTTCGAGGCGTTCAAGGAGCTGGACGCGCTCGTCTTCGCGGTGGGGCATCGCGCCTTCCTCGCAGGCGGGCCTGGCGCGGTCCGCAGCTGCCTCAAACCCTCCGCAGTGCTGGTGGATGTGAAGTCCTGCTTTCATCCCAGGGACTTCCCCGCTCCCATGGCCTATTGGAGCCTCTGATGAGCCGCTACGAGGCGCTTTGCGAGGATCTCAAGGCCGCGCCGAAACGCTGGCTCGTCACGGGCGTGGGCGGCTTCATCGGCTCCTCGATCCTCCAGCGGCTGCTGGAGCTCGGCCAGACCGTCACAGGCCTGGACAACTTCTCCACGGGCAGCGCGTGGAACCTGGAGAATGTGAAAACGAGTGTCCCGGCCAATGCCTGGGGACGCTTCACCTTTCTCGAAAGCGACACCCGGGACCTTGATGCCTGCCATCAGGCCTGCGCTGACGCCGAGGTGGTGCTGCACCAGGCCGCGCTGGGGTCCGTGCCCCGGTCCATCAAGGACCCCATCAGCAGCCACCAGTCCAATGTGGACGGCTTCCTCAACATGCTCGTGGCCGCGCGCGACGCAGGTGTGGGGCGGATGGTCTACGCCTCCTCCAGTTCCGTCTACGGCGATGACGCGGGACTCCCCAAGGTGGAATCGCGGACAGGCAATCCGCTCTCGCCCTACGCGCTCACGAAGGTCATGAACGAGCAGTACGCCGCCATCTTCGCCCGCACCTACGGTTTCAGAACCATCGGCTTCCGCTACTTCAATGTCTTCGGCCCCCGCCAGAATCCCAACGGCCCCTATGCCGCTGTCATGCCGAAATGGCTCCAGACCTTATCCGATGGCGGCACCTGCGCCATCCACGGCGATGGCGAGACGAGCCGCGATTTCTGTTTCGTCGCCAACGCCGTCCAGGCCAACCTCCTGGCCAGCGCCGCGCCGGAAGCGGCCCTGGGCGAAGTCTTCAATGTCTCCTATGGCGGCACGACTTCCCTGACCAAGCTCTACTGGATGATCGCGGACCGCCTCGCGGCCATCCAGCCCGGCTTCACGCGGAAGGACCCGCAGTACGGGCCTCCGAGGGAGGGCGACATCCAGCACTCCCAGGCAGATCTCACGAAAATCAAAACCCTCCTGGGCTACGAACCGACACATTCCGTGGCCCAGGGGCTGGACGAGCTGGTGCCCTGGTTCGCCGCGCAGGCGGTCCGGTCCTGATGCGGGTCGCGGTCCTCGGCGGCGAGGCCAGGGATCTGGTGAACTTCCGCGGCCATCTCATCGGGGAGCTGGCGCGGAGAGGCCACACGGTCTACGGCATCGCGCCAGGCGGGACGCCGGAGATCCAGGCGGACATCGAAAAGCTAGGCGCGACCTACCTCCCCATCGCCCTCGACCGCACGGGGCTGAACCCGCTGAAGGACCTTCTCTGCCTCCTCCGTCTGCGCGCCCTCTTCCGCCGCCTGAGCCTCGATGTCCTGCTGGCCTACGAGATCAAGGCGGTGGTCTTCGGGACGCTCGCGGCGGAGCGAGCCGGCGTCCCGAAACGCTTCGCCATGATCACGGGACGGGGCAGCACGCTCCAGGGCGAGGCTTCCAGCGCGAAACAGCGCGCCGTGCGCGGAGCCGCGAAGGCGCTTTACCGCTTCGCGCTGCGGCGGAGCAGCGGCGTGCTCTTCCAGAATGAGGACGATCTCGCCTTCTTCAGCGGGGAGCGGATGCTGCCCGCTGACACGCCGCGCACCATCATCAACGGATCCGGCGTGGACCTGGACCACTTCGCGCCCGCGCCGCTGCCGGAAGGGCCGGCCACTTTCCTCTTCATGGGGCGGCTCCTGCGGGACAAGGGGCTGGGTGAGTTCGTGGAGGCCTGCCGCGGCCTGTCGGCGCGCGGCGTGTCCGCCCGCTTCCGGATCCTGGGCCCGCTGGACACCAATCCGAACGCCATCAAGGCCGAACAGGTGGAGGCCTGGACCCGCGACGGCGCCGTGGAATACCTGGGCGAGGCGGGCGATGTGCGGCCCGCCCTGGCCGCCGCCCATGTCCTGGTGCTGCCCTCCTACGGCGAGGGCACGCCGCGCTCAGTGTTGGAAGCCATGTCCATGGGCCGGGCCATCGTCACCACGGACGCGCCGGGCTGCCGCGCCACGGTCCGCCACGGCCTCAACGGCCTGCTCGTGCCCGTGCGGGATAGCGGCGCGCTGGCCGGAGCCATGGCGGAGCTGGCCGGGGACCGGGATCTGGTGGAACGCTTCGCCGCGGAGAGCAGGAAGATGGCCACGGCGAAATACGATGTCCGCCTCGTGACAGCGGAGATCCTCGCGTTCATGGGGATGCCATGACGCCCTCCCAGGAGCCCCCATGGACTACCTGAAGTACATCCTCGGGAAGATCATCCGGAATCCGGTCCGCGCCGCCCGATCCGGTGTGAAGTACATTTCCGAATTCCTCATGGACCGTCGGATCGGCGTGTCCACCTTCCGCAGAGACTTCACCGCGCCGACTTCCGCCAGCGGCGACAGCAGGCCCTGCCAGCCAGCCCCCTACAGCCTCCTGACGGCGGTCTCCCGCCATATCCAGGACCACGGCTTCCCCCTGGAATCCTTCGTGGATGTGGGCTGCGGCACGGGCCGCCCTTTGGCGTACTTCTCGCGGCTGGGATTCAAGCGGATGGTGGGGATCGAGATCAACGCGGATGTCGCCGAGCGGGCCCGGTGGAATCTCGGGGGGATCAAGAAGGCCTGGAACCGCGCGGAGAGCCTGGAAGTCCTCACCGGAGATGTCCTCGCGGCCGATATCGATTTCACCGGATCCATCGTCTACTTGGCCAATCCCTTCGGGCGGGCCACGATGCTGGCCTTCTCCCGCAAACTCAAAGCCCAGATCCTCGCGCGCCCCGGATCTGAGATCCTCGTCTACTACGCGCTTCCCCTGAGCGACGGGGCGTTGCTGGAGATCTTCCCGGGGGCGGAGCAGGAGCTCATCCAGGGCATCGAACCCTGCCATTTCTTCAGGCTGGACGGGGCCTCGATCTCCAGCTGAAGCCCGGATCCCTACTCGTAGCGGTAGTGGTAGGCGTAGCGGTAATGCGCGTAGCTGCCGATCATGCCCATGGGCTGGACATCGTTGAACACGCAGCCCACCACGCGGATGCCGTGGCGCTCGATCCGCTTGAGGCAGGCCCGCAACTCGTCCAAGGGGTGCTGGCCGTACTTGGCCACCATGAGCACGCTGCCGACCTTCGACGCGATGATGACGGCGTCCGTGACGGCCAGCACGGGAGGCGCGTCGAGAATCACGTAGTCGTAGGCCTTGGACGCCTGCGCGAGGAACTCTTCGAAGCTGTCCATCATGAGGAGCTCTGAAGGGTTCTGGGGGATGGATCCCGACATCATCAGGTCCAGCCCGGGAACGGCCGTCTTGTGAACCATGGCCTCCCAGTCCGCCAGCCGCGCCAGGACATCCGACAGACCGCCCGAACGGTCCCGGGACCAGAACTGGCGGTGCAGCGAGCCCTTGCGGAGGTCCGTGTCCACCGCCAGCACGCGGTTGCCCGCCTGGGCCAGCACGGCGGCCAGATTGCCGCTGACAAAAGACTTGCCGATGGTGGGCGAGGGGCCCGTCACCATGATGATGTTGTTCGCGGCGTGCTTGACCGAGAAGTGCAGCACGGTTCGGAGGCTACGGATGCTCTCCGTCGCCAGGTCGTCGGGATTGAGCGCCGCCAGCAAGTGGAGGCCGTCCTCGCCCCGCTGCACGGCCTGGCCGTGCTCTTCCTGGAGCTTGCTGTGGGGGATGGTCACCAGCACAGGCAGGCCGAGCTTGGATTCGATGAGGCGGTGGTCCTCAATGCCGCGGTTGAGCGACTTCCGCATGATGGAAAGCCCCACGCCGACAAGGAGGCCAAAGAAGCCGAAGAGCCCCATGAGCTTCGTCTTCTTGGGCTCGATGGGTGTGGGGTCCGCCGCGGCGGAGTCCACCACCGTCACATTGGCCACATCGCCCACGCTGGCGATCTGCAGCTGCTGGATGTTGTTCAGGAGGGCCGTGTAGAGGTCGGTGTCCACCTGCACATCGCGGGAAAGCCGCACCACCTCCTGCTGGGTGCCGGGAAGCGCCCGCACCTTCGCGTCGATCCGCCCGGTCTCGCCCGCCAGCTGCGCGATCTGCCGGTCGAGGGTCGTCACCACATCCGCGTCCGCCCGGTAGGTGCGGAGGAGATCCTGCTTCTTCTGCTGGAGCGCGGAGAGCTGCGTGCCGAGGTTGGCGCTCTGCTGGAGGTAGGCATCGGCCTGGCGCGGAATGTCCACGGACCCGGACCTGGCGCGGAACTGGTTGAGTTTGGTCTCGGCCGCGTCCAGCTTGGCTTTGACCTGGGGGAGCTGCTCCTTAAGGATCGCGAGGGTCTGGGCGGTCGCCGCGCTCTTCCGCTCGAACTTGTGGCGGATGTACTGGTTCACGATCTCGTTCAGGACCGCCGTGCCGAGGATGGGGTCCGGGCTCTTGAGCGTGAGGCCCAGGACATTGCTGAGGGCGCCCTTCTCCGCCACATCGAAGTTCGCGCGGAGCGACTCCATGGCCTCCACTTGCGGTTTCCGATCCAGGGTGAATGTCTGCCCCGGGTCGGCGTGGAGAGAATGGACCGTCAACTTCAGCGTGTCGCCGCCATAGGAGACGCTCATCGGCTCCCCCACCTTGCCCGTCCCCAGCACCGCGCCCTTCGGCGATTCCAGCCGGTAGGAGCCGCCCTCCAGCGTCACGAGACGGAACACCTTCCCGTGCAGGTAGTCCGGCATGTCGAAGGCGTCCACCTTGATCCGGGGCGCCTCCGGATCCCGCCGGGCGAGCGCCGCGCCCACGATGGGCAGCACCTTCGGCCCGGCTTCGAGATCGAGGCCCAGCGCTTCCACCGTGCGGCCCAGCACCAGGTTGCTCTGGAGGATCTCGATCTCGCTCTGCGTATCGGTGCCCCCTGAGAAGAGGCCCTCCATCCTCGCGAAGGCGGGATCCGTGGGCGAGGTCTGCTTGGCCTGGACCTGCAGCATGGCCTGGACCTGGTAGACAGGCGCCGCGCGCCACACATAGAAACCGCCCACGGCAAGGAAGAGGGTGAGGCCCCCGAGCACGAGGTGCCGTCCCTCCCATACATTGCCCAGCCATTCGACCAGGCCCATCTCCTCGGGCTCGCCAGGGTCCTTCATCAGCCTTTCCTCGTATCCCGTGGGATTCGGACGGGAGGAGCGGACACCTTGGGGGAACGGTTTGTTCATGCCGACCTTCACCTATGTGTCAGGCGCGGCAGCCAGTCTGCCACGGATTCGCGGATGCTTTCGTAGGCCGCATGGAAGGCCGCAGGCCCCATCCGGAAAGGGTCGGCGATCTCCCGCGGCGGCGCCGGAAGCCAATGCCCGAGCAAGAAGATCCGGCCGACGGCGCTGGGCATCATCCGCTCGCACCATTCCTTCTGGGGCAGGTCCATGACGAGGATGAGGTCGGCCTTCAGCGCCATCTCCTCTGTCAACTGGCGGCCCCGGTGGGAGGAGATGTCCAGGCCCTGCGCGGCCATGAGGCGCTGCGCCTCGACATCCGCCGGCCTGCCCTCCAGCGCCTCCAGCCCAGCGGACTCCACCTGGATGCCCGGCGGAAGCAGGGACTTCAGCAGCGCCTCCGCCATGGGCCCACGGCAGTGGTTGCCCTCGCAGAGGATCAGGATGTGGCGGATCGCCTGGCCGGGATCGGCCTTCATTATTTGAATATCCCCGGCTTGATGTATTTGAAGGTGGTCGCCGAATCCAGCAGGCCCGTGTAGGTGGGCAACAGGAAGCCCATGACCTGGCCCCAGCGCACGATGGTGCCCTTGTCCACATAGACGATGTCGCGGGGATGGAGGGCGAAGCGGTCCGCCAGGATCATCGCGGTGGGGTTGCGGGCGTCAAGATGGTAGACATCCACCGCGTTGAGGGCCGAACCCTGCCGGATCACATAGATGGAACGGGGATCGGCAGTCTGCCCCTGGATGCCGCCGACCTCCTGGATAGCCTGGGCCAGCGACAGGTTGCCGTGGATGAGGGGCGTGATGCCGGGCCGCATCAGCTCGCCGAGCATGTAGACGGGCGCCTCCTGGGCATTGGGCACCTGGAGGCTGTCACCGTCCTTCAGGTAGAGCCTGCCGCCTTGGCCGCCACCTGCCATGAGGGCCTGGAAATTCAGCTTCGAGGCCTTGCCATCGCGGACGAGGGTGAGGCGGCTGTCATCCGCCGTGGGGAGGAGCCCGCCCGCGCGGTTCACGGCCTCCGTCAGCGTGCAGGGCACATCCGTGACGGGATAGACGCCGGGGTTCCGGACCTCCCCGCCGATGTAGACCCGCTGCGACCGGAAGGCGATCACCTTCACATCCACCTGGGGATTCTGGAGGACCCTGCCCAGGCGCGACGCGAGTTCGTCCCGCACCTTCCCCGTGGACATGCCTGCGACCTTGAACCGGCCCACATAGGGGAAGTAGATTTCACCCTTCTCATCCACCACCGTGCCGGCCGCCGTGTCCTGGCGGTACTGCCCGAGAGGGAGCGTGATCTCCGGGTGGTCCCAGACCGTGACAAGGAGGATGTCCTGGGGGCCGATGAGATAGGTCGGCGCGTCCTTCTCGGCCAGCCCCCCCAGGCTGACCGGATCGGGGGGGCGCAGATCTATGGTCTGCAGGGTGCGCCCGTTCAAGGGACGCAGGGTGACGCTGAGCCCCTCCATCTCGGTGGCCCTCGGCGGGTCGGAAGGCCTCGTGTTCAGCTTCATCCCCGGCGCCGTGCAGGCGGTGAGCAGCAGGGCCGAGGCCAGGAGAGGCCAGAGTCCGGCGCGGAAACGGCGCTGCGGCCCGCGAGTGGAGGGGAACGGGGTTGGCGAAGGGGTCGAAGCGGCAGGCAGATGGACGGGTCGCACGGTAGTCTCCGTGGAGAAGGGTCTACGTGTATCGCTATTTCCCATGACCTTGCAAGTAAAATAAAGGGAATACACGAACAACCCGAGTGGTAGCATCAACCCCGATTTCATAGGAATTTCATACGATCCAGCCTCCCCACGCCAGGAGCCCAGGGCGGGAGGCGCACCACATGGTCGCTCCAGGAGGCCCCCATGCGATGGAAATGGAACCCAGGGTTTCTGCTGGGCCTGATGGCCGCAGGGATGCTGCTCGTAGGCGCCTGCGGAGGCGGCAGCGGTTCCGGCGCCAGCGCCGGGCCGCCCCCGCCTCCGCCGCCCCACCCCCCCACAGCGAACTGCACCCCCACGCCCGCGTCCTCCGCGGTCGTGAGCGTGAAGGACGCGCCCTACGGCGCCAAGGGCGATGGTGTCACCGACGACACCGCCGCCATCCAGAAAGCCGTGGACGCCATGGGCGGCAGCGGCGGCACGGTCTCCATCCCCGCCGGGACCTACATGGTGAACGCGATCACCTCCATCCAGCTGCCGAACAACATGACGCTGTCCCTCGCCAGCGGCGCCACACTCCAGGCCATCCCGAACAGCGCCGACAACTACACCATCGTGCGCATCTCGGGCGCGTCCAATGTGAATGTGGTGGGCGGCACGCTGCTGGGCGACCGCGGCGCCCACACCGGGACTACCGGCGAGCAGGGCATGGGGCTTCGGATCACTGGGAACGCCCAGCACATCGCCGTGGTGGGCGTCACCGCGAAGGAATGCTGGGGGGACGGCTTCGACATCGCGGACGCCAACGATGTGAGCCTCTGCAACGTGACGGCGGATCACAACCGCCGACAGGGGCTGACCATCACGGGCGGGGACGGTATCGTGGTCAAGAACTCCAGTTTCACCAACAACAAGGGGGTCATCCCCGAGGACGGGCTCGACATCGAGCCGAACAGCGGCGAGACCGTGAACAATGTGCTGATCACCGCCTGCGTCTTCGCGAACAACGCGGGGGACGGCATCGAGGACGGCGTGCCTGGCGCTTACACGGGGCAGGCCTTCATCTACAACCTCGTGATCGACGGGAACACCATGACCGGCAACGGCGCGGGCACGCTGCATCCGGGCCCTCGCAGCGGCATCGAGATGTCGAACACCAGCGGCCACACCGTCAAGAACAACACCATCCAGAACACCACCGGCTACGGCATCTACCTGAGGGACGGCGTCACTGGCGCCACCGTCACCGGCAACACCATCACGAACAACACCCTGAACGGCATCCTCCAGTACAACTCCAGCGGCAACACCGTCTCGGGGAACACGCTTTCCGGCAACGGGGTGCCCCCTTGATCGCGGAACGGGCATTCCCATGTCCATGAACGGGAACGGCTCGCCCGCAGGCTCCCAGGCGCCCATGTGGGGCGAGAACCTGGCGAAGTTCTGGGAGCTGCAGGGGCGCCCGGTGCTGGAATGGAAGGGCGTGTGGTGGGGGCAGCACCGTGGCGCCTCCTTCCGCTGCCTGCCCTTCCATCGCGTGGTGGACCTGGGGCCGGAAGAGATCCGCGGGTTCCTCCGCGCCTCCTCCATCCGGGCGCTGAGTTTCACCTCAGACCGCCCGGGGCTGCCCAGAGGCCTGTATGTCATCCGGCCGGAAGGCTACGGCCTCCATGCCGTCTCCCGGAAGCAGCGAGGCCATGTGACTCACGGCTTGGAAGCCTGCGCGTTCCGCCAGCTCGACGGCGATGAGCTGGCGGTTCTGGGGATGCCCTTGAACCGGGACACTCTCGGCCGCCAGTCGCGCGAGGACGCCACCTTCCTCGACCCCCTCCAGTGGAAACGCTTTGTCCAGGCGGTGGACCGCTGCCCGGCCATGGCCATCCACGGCGCCTTCGCGGACGGGAAGCTCGCCACCTATGTCATCTCCTGCCGTGAGGGGCCGTGGCTCCACCTCATCCACAAGATGTCCAGCACCTCCGGCCGGGAGCACCATCCAGATCACGCCCTCGACTATTCCATCATCCGGAATGCCGCTTCTGATCCAGGGATCCAGTTCATCGCGAACGGCGCGACCTCGGTCCTCCCCCACGAAGGGCTCGACCGGTACAAAAGACAGCTGGGCTACCAGGTGGAGGCCCACAGCCTGAGCATCCATTTCCACCCCCTGCTGGCGCCTGTGCTGTGCAACAAAGCGACCGTGGCGGTGGCGAAACGGGCCCAGGCCCTTTTCCCCCGCAATGAACGCCTGGCCTACGGCGCCAAGCTGCTCGAAGGGGCCCTGATCAGCCACATCCCGGAGTCGGAGTGACCGGCCCTCACGTTCCTCAGCCCCGCGTCAGCGCGAAGGCCTGAAAGCCCTCTCCCTCCCAGACCAGCGGATCCGGAAGGAAGAGGCCTGAAGGCGCTTCGTCCAATCCGAAGTGTGCGTCCCAGATGGCGGCGGGCCGCAGCTCGGGGTGCGCGGCCAACAGGATGTCGCGATGGGCCAGGCCCTCTTCCCGGAACCAGGAGCAGACGGCGTAGATGAGCAGGCCGCCGGGAGCGAGGCGCTTCAGGCCCGCCTCGAGCAAGGCCCGTTGCCGCTTCGCCAGATCGCGCAGGTCCAGCCCGCCGCCGATCCAGGCAAGTTCCGGGTGCTTCTGTAGCGTGCCGCTTCCGCTGCACGGCGCGTCCAGCAGGATGAGGTCGAAGGGGCCCTTGCTGGCCTCCAGCCATTCCGCAGCATCGGCTTCGATGACTTCTGCGCTCACGCGCCGTGCGACGAGATTCTCCCTTAACCGCTCCGCGCGACGGGGACTGCGTTCTAGCGCCGTGAGGACTGCATCGGGAAAGCGCAGGCCCAACGCTGTCGTCTTGCCGCCGGGTGCCGCGCAGGCATCGAGGATGCGGGTGACGGGGGGGTCCCACTGGAACTGCATCAGGGCCTGGGAGCTGGCGTCCTGCACCATGCCCGCGCCCTCCCGCAGCCAGGCGAAGGGGAATGCGGCTTCAGGCGTCAGGCGCCAGCAGCCTTCCAACCCGGGGTCCGGCGTGAGTCCTTCCGGCGCGTCTCCGCGGAGGACGCGGAAGGCCAAGCGCGGTTCGCGATGGACGCGGGCCCACAGTTCCGGGAACCGCGCCTCTTGGCCTCGCGGCGCCAGCGCGGATTCCAGCACCCAAGCCGCGAACTCCGTGCGATCCGCGTCTCCCAGCGCGGCCAGTTCCGTGCGCAGTTTTGCCGGATCCTGCGAGGCTTTCCGAAGGAGCGCGTTCACCAGGCCTTTGTGGACCGGGAAGCCCAGTTCCGCATCCGCCGCCAGATCCACAGCCTCGTTCACGGCGGCGTGGGGGGCCACGCCCTCCAGCCAGGCCAGTTGCGCCAGGCCCACGGACAGCGCCACTTGGGAGCCCGCCGGAAGACCGCGCTTGGGGTCCTTCAGCTTCGGCAGCGCCCAGGCCTGCATGGCGCCCCAGTGGCGGAGAGAGGCACCCAGCAGCGCCTGGGCCAGGGATGCGTCCGCGCCGGAGAGATTCTGGTCCCACCGCTCGGGCACGCGCTCGCCCCGTCCGAAGACCGCATGAAGGGCCCGCGCCACCGCGCGGCGGGAATGAGTCGCCATTTCTCCAGCCTCTCATAGCCCGTCTAAACTGGAGGGATGAACGATTCGCCCAAGGCCCGGCTCGTCCGCGCCCTCACCGACGACCGCCACATCCGCTTCGCCGCGCTGCAAGCCACGCCCCTCTGGGACGGCGTGCGCCGCAGCCACCCTCATCTGGAAGCCGGCGCCTGCGCGGCCCTCACGGAGAACCTCGCGGCCGTGAGCCTCCTCCAGAGCCGCGGCGGCTTCAGCGAGCGGCTCCAGATCCTTCTCAAGGGCGTGGGCCGCGCCAAGGCCGTCGTCGCCGATTCCTGGCCGGACGGAACGCTGCGCGGTGTCCTGGATGTGGCGAGCCCCGATCCCGGTGGCGCCTGGGTCGCGGGGCCGGGCCTCTTGCAGGTGATGCGTTCCAACGCGAAGGGGCAGCCCTACATCGGCCATCTCGAATTGGTGGAGGGCGATCTCGCCAAACAGGTGGAGGCCTACCTCCAGCAGTCGGAGCAGGTCCAGGCCAGCCTCACGCTCTGGTGCGACGAGGGTAGCGGCGTGGCCGGCGGCTTGCTGGTGGAGCCCATGCCGGACTGCCCGCCGGAGCGCCTGCGCCGCCTCATCCAGGCGCTGGAGGGCCTCGATGTGGTGCCGCTCTGGGAGCGGACGCCGGAGTTCCTCACAGGCTGGATCAACCAGGGCAAGGGCGCCACGGTGCTGACGGACGCGGAACTGGACTACCGCTGCCGATGCCAGAAAGCGTCCCTCGTGGGCACCCTCTCGGGCTTCACGGCGGCCCAGCGCGAGGATCTCTTCGCTGAAGGCGATCCCATCGAGGTCCGCTGCGACTACTGCGGCAAGCGTTACGCCATTTCCCGGGCGGACCTGCCCGGCGCCGCGTCCTGAGCGGGAGCGATGGCCTCCGTCACCATCAAGGAGCGCGGCCGTCCGCTGGGCTCGCCGTTCTCCACCTGGCTGCATTTCCGGGCCGTTCCCTTCCTGGGCGCGTATCTGCTGAAGCTCTGGATGGGCACGCTGCGGGTGCGCGTGGAGGGCTTCGAGGCCGTGCAGGAGCTGGTAGACCGCGATGAGCGCTTCGTCCTCGCCTTCTGGCACCGCCGCCTCGTGATGATGCCGCTGGCTTATCCGTTCATCCGCAAAGACCGGGGCGTGGCCATCCTCGCCAGCGACAGCCGCGACGGCGAACGCTCCACCGCCACCTGGGCCTACTTCCGCATCCACGCCGTGCGGGGCACCGCCAGCGACGATGGCGCCAAGGCGCTCGTGCGCATGATCCGCGCGGTGAAAGAGGGTTGGGATTTCGGCATCACCCCCGACGGCCCCCGCGGCCCGCGCCAGCAGCTCAAGCCCGGCGTCATCGCCCTCGCCCGCAAGACCGGAGCCTGGGTCGTGCCCGTCTGCGTGGCCGCCGACCGCGCCGTCACCCTCAAGACCTGGGACCGCATGGTGCTGCCCCTGCCTTTCGCCACCGTGACAGTCCGCTATGGCAAACCTGCGCGTCACGCGCCGAAGGGCGATGATGAAGCCGAGGGCGCGAAGCTGGAGGCCGCCATGAACGCGTTGGAGGATTGGGCCGAGGAGGCGGTGCGATGACGGACTTCCTGCATGCATTCCTTCAGAACTTGGCCCACCTATTGGCATTGCGCGCTGACCGTATCTTTGGGCTGGCCGTCTGGGCAGTCATTCTTTTCGCGCTGTTGCGGATCTTGAAGTGGCAGTCTAGGCGAATCGAGGCACGGTGGACGCGCTCTTATCCATCTATGGAAGATGCCTGGCTTGCCGAACCCATTGAAGAAGTCATTCTCGCCATCATCATCAATGGCCCCTCTTGGTGGTGGAACCGAATCCTCTACCCAGGAGCTAAAGCTGCATTAAGGCCGGGTACCCAAGCTCTCCATGTCATTGCTCCATCAAACACGCCTGGATCTGAGATGCGTGGAGGACGCAGTTCCATTCCATGGAATGCGATCCGCTTAGATCCAGAAACGGGCGTGGCACATCTTTCCAGTCACGGGCAGGACATGGCCAAGCTCAAGCTGAGCCCGACGGGTGCGCACCACTTGAAAGCATGGCTGGAGGCCCACTCATGAGCCTCGCGGTCGTCTCCCTCTCCGGCGGCATGGACTCCACCGTGACGACCGCTATCGCGCGCGCGGAAGGCTTCGAACTGGCTCTGCTCCACGCGGACTACGGCCAGCGCACGGAAGTCCGGGAGCGCCGCGCGTTCGTTGAAGTCGCCGACCACTATGGCGTCCCGGCCGCGCGCCGCCTCGTGGTGGACTTCACGGGCCTGCGGATCATCGGCGGCTCGGCCTTGACGGACACCGCCATCGCGCTGCCCGAAGGCGACCTCGCGCGCAGCGGTGTCCCCGCCAGCTATGTGCCCTTCCGCAACGCGCATCTCCTGAGCGCCGCCACGAGCTGGGCCGAGGTGATCGGCGCCACGGCCATCTTCGTGGGCTTCGTGGAGGAGGATTCCAGCGGCTACCCCGACTGCCGCGAGTCCTTCCTTAAAAGTTTCGAGCAGACCGCCAACCTGGGGACCAAGCCGGAAACGCGCCTGGCCTTCCACGCGCCGCTCATCCATTTGCGGAAATCGGAGATCGTGAAACGCGGTCTCGAGTTGGCTGCGCCGCTACATCTGTCCTGGTCCTGCTACCAGGGCAAGGATGAGGCCTGCGGTCGTTGCGACTCCTGCCTGCTGCGCCTGCGCGGCTTCAAAGAAGCGGGCGTGGCCGACCCCATCCCCTACGCGTTCATCTCCGACAACCTGAAGGTGTGATCATGCCCATCAAGAAGAAGTCCGCCCCCAAAGCCTCCTTGCCCGACAAGCTGCCGAAGTATGTGGTCACGCGGCCGACGAAACGGCTCGACACCTTCAACAGCCCGCGGCCCGGGCGGCCCTTCGAGATCGTGTTCACGACGGAGGAGTTCACCTGCCTCTGCCCGCTCACGGGCCAGCCGGATTTCGCGCACCTCAGCATCCGCTACCAGCCGGACCAGCTCTGCGTG
>DASRXV010000032.1:0-23200 GCA_035687325.1 Holophagaceae bacterium | reverse complement strand
ATATCCAGAAAGGTGGAGGGACGGGCCCTGTGAAACCTTGGCAACCGGCGGAAACGCACGGTGCCAATTCCTGCCGTAGCCAGTAGTGGCAACGGAAAGATGGCGAGCAGTCATGGACTGACAAGCGTCGAAGAGGCCCCGGAAGCCCGGGGCCTCTTCGTTTTTGGATCGCGACGCGGACTGGCGCGGATCTGCGCCTCGAACCGCCCGGAGGGCCGCACGCGCGGCAACAAGGGCGGATCTGATCCAGCCTCATCCGAGGCTCGGGGAGGCTCTGCCTCCACATGGAGAAACCATGCTCGCCGCTCCGGTCCACGCCCGGCCAGCCATCCCCTTCCGCCGCCACGGCCACGGCCCCGCGCGCGTGTTGCTGCTGCACGCGCTCACGGGCTCGCCGGACGCGGCGGACCGCGCCGATGGGGACACAACCGTGAAGGGCTGGTGGTCTCCACTCTTCGAACAAGAAGCCCCGCTCGCGGCGGAGGCCTGCACGGTCTGGACGCCGCAGCTGCCGGACTCCGAGGGCGTGACGGCCCGGGATCTGGCTTTGTCTCTTGCGGCCTGGATCGAGGCGGAGGATCTCCGTTTCGACCTGCTCGCGGGCGGTTCTCTCGGCGGCATGGTGGCGCTCGAGCTCGCGCTGCAGGCACCCTCCCGCTTCGCATCGGTCGCCGTCATCGGATGCGGCGGGCGCAGCGACGCTTGGGTGCGCGGCCATGTGCACGCGGAGCGCCGCATCCTGGAAGCCCCCCTGCCGGACAAGCAGGCCATCGCGCTCGCGCGGCATTCCGCCATGCTCAGCTTCCGCGCGCCCCGCGGCCTGGAGGCGCGATTCTCGGATGGCGGCATCGAGGCCTGGCTGGACCACCACGGCACCGCCCTCGCCGCGCGCTTCACCCGCGCCCGCTACCACGCGCTCCTGGGCGCCATGGCCTCCCACGATCTCGGCCGCGACCGGGGCGGGCTGGTGGCCGCGCTCAAGGGGCTGGCATGCCCGCTCCATGTGTTGGGCATCGACACTGATTCGCTCTTCGCGCCCGCCCTCATCCGTGAGCTGGCGGAGGCCGCGCGCCGCGCAGGCCGCTTCGGCAGCCTGCGCTGGCTGAACAGCCCCCACGGCCACGACGCCTTCCTCCTTGAATGGCCGCAGGTCGCGGCGTGGCTCGACTACCTGCTGGCCCTCGCGCCCCATGCGGAGATCCCATGACGCTCAAAGTCCTCAAGTTCGGCGGAAGTTCGGTCGGGAACGCCGAGGCGCTGCTCCGCGCCGCCGCCATCATCCGAGCGGAGCTCCCGGAAGGCGGGCTCGTGGTGGTGTCCGCCATGAAAGGCGCCACCGATGGCATCCTCGCCGCCGTGGAGGCCGCGGGGCGCAGCGATGGAGCGGCGGCGCGGCGCGCTCAAGAGGGCATCCGCCGCCGCCATGAGCAGGCGGCTAACGCCCTGGAATTGCTGGGCGCCGTGGAGGCGCCCTGGAACGATCTCTTCGAACGGCTCTCGAACCTGCTGGCGGGCATGGCGATGCTGGGCGAGGCCACGCCGCGGGCTCGTGACGCGGCGCTGGGCGTGGGCGAATCCTTGTCAGCCCACCTCGTGACGGCGCTGCTGGAGCGCGGGGGCACCGGCGCCCGCTTCCGCGACGCGCGCGCGGTGCTCAAGACCGACGCCCGCTTCGGCCAGGCCCGGCCCCAGCCCGCGCTCATCAGAAGGGCCGCGGAGCCCTGGCGCCGCGACATCGCCCGCGGGGCGCGCATCATCACGCAGGGCTTCATCGGCGAATCGCCCGATGGCGCCACGACGACGCTGGGCCGCGGCGGCTCCGACACCAGCGCGACGCTGCTGGGGGAAGCGCTGGGCGCGGAGGAAGTCCAGATCTGGACCGATGTGGATGGCGTGCTCAGCGCCGATCCCAGCCTCGTGCCCGAGGCGCGGCCCCTGCCTGTGATGAGCCTCGCGGAGGCCACGGCCCTCAGCGCCTTCGGCGCGAAGGTGCTCCACGCGGATTCGCTGGCGCCCCTGGCCCGCGCGGGCTTCCGCCTGGTGGTGGCCAACACGCTGCGGCCCGAGGCCTCGCGGACCTCGGTGCTGGCGGCGCCGCCTCTGCGCGCCCCCGGCGAGGTGACAAGCGTGGCGTACAAAGAAGGGCTCACGCTTTTGCGCCTGCCCGCGGGCACGCGGCTCGATGAGATCCTCCAGCACGCGTCATCGCTGGATGAAGCTGGCGCGCGCCGCTTCGGCCTGCTCGCCAATCCCGAAGGCGCGCTGATGGCCCTGTTACCCGAAACGCCCGCCGCTGAATCGCGGCTCGCGGCGATGGAGGCCGAGGGCTTCGAACTCCAGCGGGGCTGGGCCGTGGTGGCCCTCGTGGGCGAGGGTTTGCGCCAGGATCCCGGCGCTGCGTTGCGTCTTCTGGCGGCCCTGCGCCACGAACCCATCGGCGGCCTGCTCACGGGCAGCAGCGGCGTGTCCGTGGCCTTCCTCGTGCCCGAAGCGCGCCTGCCCGATCTCATCCCCTCCCTCCACGCCGCCTGCATCGCGTTCCCGGAGGAGGCCGTGCCTGCCGGGCCTTGAACGAAACCCCGTCTCGCCGCGGAAATCTTCTGGTAGGGTTCTCGGATCATGATGATGACCCTCTCCGCTTCCGCGACGGCGACCCTGATTTCCATGGGCCGCACGGGCCTGCGTGCCGGAGTGGTGTCCATTACCACGACGACCACGCGCTTCGAAACCACCCCGGCGGGGCCGTCGTAGACGAACGCCACTCTGCTTCAACCGGCCCCGCGACCTGCGGGGCCTTTTTCTTTTTGGGGATCCCATGTCCTTGTCCCTCTCGCCCCAGCCCGTCCCGCCGCCCGCAGCGGCGGGACGGGCCCTGCGCGTGATGAAATTCGGCGGCACCTCCATGGCGGGCGCGACACGCCTCAAGGCCGTCATCGAGCTGACGCGGCAGGCCCTATGCGAAGACCGCGTGCTGCTGGTGGTCTCGGCCATGTCCGGGGTGACGGATCTGCTGGCCGATGCTGGGCGGGAAGCGGCCGCAGGCCGCGCCACCGATGCCGCGCCACGGTTCCGCGCCCTCCATCTGCGCGTGCTCGAAGCGCTGGGACTGGGACCGGGGACGGCCGCGCGCCTGGATGAACTCGAAGCGGGCCTGTCGGATCTGCTGAGGGGCGTCACGCTGGTGCGGGACTGCCCTCCGAAGGTCTGGGCGCGGCTCCTCAGCGCGGGCGAACGCGCCGCCGCCGCGCTGCTGGCCGGGCTTTTCGAAGCCCACGGCCTGCCCTGCCTGGAGCTGGACGCCGCGCAGATGCTGGCCTGCTCTGGGGATCCACGCGAGGCCGCGCCCCGGCGGGAGGCGATCCGCGAGCGCTTTCGCGCCTACCGTCAGAGCGGCACGCCCCTCGCGCTGCTGCCGGGTTTCTTTGGCGGCGACGCGCAGGGCGAGCCCTTGCTACTGGGGCGCGGCGGTTCCGATTTCTCCGCCGCGCTGGCGGCGGCGGCCGTGGACGCGCGGTTGCTGGAGATCTGGACCGATGTGGATGGCGTCCACACCGCCGACCCGCGTCTCGTGCCCGAGGCGGATTTCCTCGCGGAGCTGAGCTATGAGGAGGCCATGGAGCTGGCCCACTTCGGCGCCAAGGTGCTCCACCCGCGCACGCTCCTGCCCGTGCGGGACGCGGGCATTCCCCTGCGCGTGCGCAACAGCCTGCGGCCTTCGGCGCCGGGCACGCTGGTGCGTGCGGCCGTTCCCGGCGAAGCGCGCGGCGTCGCGCGGGGCCTGACCCTGCTGCGGGACGCGGCCCTGCTGGACCTGTCGGGCCCCGGCCTGCGCGGCGTGCCGGCGATCGCGGCGAAGGGCTTCACCGCGCTGGCGGCGCGGGACATCCCAGTGCTGCTCGTCACGCAGGGCTCCAGCGAATGCGCGCTCACACTCTGTGTGCGCGGCGAGGATCTGGAAACAGCGTCGGAGGCCCTCGCGGCCGCCTTCGAGGCGGAGCTGGCGGCCGGTCTCATGGAACCCGTCCGCTGCCGCCGCGAGCTGAGCATCCTCTCGCTGGTGGGCGACGGCATGCGTCATAGCAGCGGCGTCTGCGGCGCGCTGTTCGGCGCCATTGGCGGCACCGGATGCAATGTGGTGGCCATCGCCCAGGGGGCCAGCGAGAGGTCCATCTCCGCCGTGCTCGCGGCGCCGGAAGCGGACCGCGCGCTCGTGGCGGTGCACCACCGCTTCTTCGGCGAGCCGGGCCGCCTGGACCTCTTCCTGCTGGGTGTGGGCGTGGTGGGCGGCGAGCTGCTGAAGCGCCTGGCCCATCGCGGCGGCGCGGACCTGCGCCTCTGCGCCGTGGCCGATTCCAAGCGCATGAAGCTGGACGCGCGCGGCATCGATCCGGCGAAGGCGCGGGAGATTCTCGACCGCGAAGGCGAGCCCGTGGACCTGGCACGGATGCGCGCCTTCTCCGGAAGCTTGAGCGGCACGCCGGTGATGGTGGACTGCACCAGCTCGGAGGAGCTGTGTGACACCTACGAGGCCTTCGCGGACTCGGGGTTCCACTTGGTGGCCGCCAACAAGAAGGCCAGCAGCGGACCGTTGCCGAGGCTGCTCCGCATCCGCGAGGCCCTGGCCCGCCGCGGCCGCCGCTTCCTCAACGAGACGAATGTGGGCGCGGGCCTGCCCGTGCTCGCGCCGCTGCGGGAGCTGCGAGCCGCCGGCGACCATGTGGCCCGCATCGAGGGCGTGGTGAGCGGGTCGCTGTCCCTCATCTGCGGCCTGCTGGAGGAGGGCCTTCCCCTCAGCGAGGCCGTGCTGCAGGCGCGGGCGCTGGGCACCACGGAGCCGGATCCGCGCGAGGACCTGTCCGGCCTGGATGTGGCGCGCAAGGCGCTCATCCTCCACCGCGAACTGGGCGGCGGTCTGGAACTGCCACAGGTGGAGGTGGAAGGCCTGCTCCCCGCGGACTTCGACGCGGGCGGCGATCTCGCGGCCTTCTTCCAGCGCCTGAAGACGCTGGACGCGCCGTTCAAGCAGCGGCTGGAGACGCTCAAGGCCGAGGGGCGCGCACTGCGCTTCATCGTCATGGCGGACGCGGAGAGCTGCCGCGTGGGGCCCCGCGCCCTCGAGGCCGGGCATCCGCTGGCCTCCGTGAAGGGCGGCGAGAACGCGCTCTCCCTGAGCACGGCGGCCTACACGCCGCGGCCGTTGGTGGTGCGCGGCTACGGCGCCGGCGCGGAAGTGACGGCCCTGGGCGTGCTCGGCGACATCCTCAAGCTCGCGGGGCTGAAATGAATGCCGTCCGCGCTTTCGCGCCCGCCTCCATCGGCAACCTCGCCGCGGGCTTCGATACCCTGGGCGCCGCCCTGCGTCCTTTGGACGGTTCCTTGCTGGGGGACTGGGTGGAGTTGCGGGAGGCGGCCGGTTTCCGTTTCACCTGGGACGGCCCCTTCGCCTCGCAGCTGCCATCCGACCCCGTGAAGAACCTCGCCCTGCGGGCCTGCGCCGCCTTCGAACACATCTGGGGGCGTCCCCTCCCGCCACTGGCGCTGCACCTGCACAAGGGCCTGCCCGTGGGCAGCGGCCTGGGCTCCAGCAGCGCCACCGTGGTGGCGACGCTCCGCGCCCTGGACCTCTTCCTCCAGCGCCCCTTGGATGAAACGCGCCTGTTGCGGGCCGCGGGCGAGGCGGAAGCCATGGCCTCCGGCGCCGTGCATCTCGACAATGTGGCGCCCGCGCTGCTCGGCGGCGTGCGCTTCATGGACGCGCTGGGCCGCGCCCGCGCGCTCGCCTTTCCCGACGCGCTGCGCTTCGCCGTCGTCCTGCCCGAGCTGAACCTGCTCACCCGCGACGCGCGCGCCGTCCTGCCGGAAGCGGTGCCGCTTCCGCTCGCCCTGGACCACGCCCGCAATCTCGCGTCGCTGGTCCACGCGCTTCACACGGACGATCAAGCGCTCCTGCGGGCCACGCTGCGGGATCTCGTCGCCGAACCCCACCGGGCCCGCCTGGTGCCGGGATTCCGTGCCGTGCAAGCGGCCGCGCTCGACAGCGGCGCCCTGGGCTGCACCCTCAGCGGCGCGGGCCCGGCGGTGTTCGCGGTGGCGGAGGCGGCGCGGGCCGCCCCGGTCGGCGCAGCCATGGCCCGCGCCTGGGAGCTGCACGGCGTGGCCTCGCGCGTCCTCATCTGCGAAGTGGACCGCCAGGGCGCCCGCGCGCTGGAGGCGCCATGAGTTTCACGAGCACGCGGGACGGCGCGCCGCGCATTCCCTTTGAAGAAGCTGTGCTCCGCAACCTGCCGGGGGACGGCGGCCTATACATGCCCGCCGATCTCACGCCGCTGCGCGATGCCGACGCGTTGTTGGATCTGACCTGGCACGCGCGCAACGGCCGTCTGCTCCAGCGCCTCAGCGGCGCCTGGGACGCGGGCGCATGGGAGGCCGTCTCCCGCGCCTCGCTGGACTTCCCGGTTCCGCTGGTGGAGGTGGATGCGCGCATTTCCGCCCTGGAGCTCTTCCACGGCCCCACGCTGGCCTTCAAGGATGTGGGCATCCGCGTGCTGGCTGCGGTGCTGGCGCGGATCTCACCGGCGCCCCGCCTCGTGCTCACGGCCACCTCCGGCGACACCGGCGCCGCCGTGGCCCATGCGTTCTGGAACAGGCCCGGCTTCCGCGTGGCCGTGCTCTACCCGAAAGGCCGCGTGACGCTTTCGCAGGAACGCCAGATCGCGGGCCTCGGCGCCAATGTCCACGCCTTCGCGATGGAGGGCTCCTTTGACGCCTGCCAGACCCTCGTCAAAGGCTGCTTCGCAGACGCGGCGCTGTCGGAAGCGGTGGGCCTCGTCAGCGCCAACTCCATCAATGTGAGCCGCCTGCTGGCTCAGGTGCTCTACTACGCCGAAGCCGCGGTGCAGCTCCGGAAACACGGCAAGGACGGCGCGGTCTACTCGGTGCCCAGCGGCAATTTCGGCAACCTCTGCGCGGGCCTCATGGCGCGGCGCCTGGGCCTCCCCATCGCGGGACTCGTGGCGGCCACCAATGTCAACCGCACCGTGCCGGATCATCTCGATGGCGGCCCCTACGCGCCGCGGCCCAGCGTGCCCACGATGAGCAACGCCATGGACATCGGCGACCCCAGCAACTGGGAACGCATCGCCTGGATGCACGGCGGCGATCCGCAGGTCCTGCGGCGCGCGTTGCGCTGGGACGCGCTCAGCGACGGAGCGACACTCGATGCACTCCGTGAGCTGCGCGCTTCCGGCTACACCGCCGATCCCCATGGGGCTGTGGCCTACGGCGCGCTGCGGCGCCAGCTGCGGCCCGGAGAGCGAGGCGTCTTCCTCGCCACCGCGCACCCGGCCAAGTTCCGCGAAACGCTCTCCCAGCGGCTCGGATGGTCCATTCCCCTTCCGGAACCGCTGCGCGCCCTGGAAGCGCGGGAACTCTCCCTCACGCCCCTCGCGGACGACCTGGCCGCCCTCAAGACCCGCTTGCGTTCTCTTCCTTCCACGGACCTGCCATGACCCGATCCAAGATCCCCGTCACCATCCTCGGCGCCACGGGGGTCGTGGGCCAGCGCCTGCTGCGGCGTCTCGCGGACCATCCCTGGTTCGAGGTGGCCCATGTCGCGGCATCGGAGCGTTCGGCGGGGAAGCGCTATGGAGATATCCCCTGGCGGATTCCCGGCGCGCGGCCTTCCGATTTTGATGATCTGATCCTGGAAGAGGCCTCACCCACGCAGGCCTTCCCACCCCTCGTCTTCAGCGCGCTGGACTCGGGCCCGGCGCGGGAGCTGGAACCGGCCTTCGCGTCGGCGGGCGCCGTGGTCTGTTCCAACGCATCCGCCTTCCGCATGGAGACGGATGTGCCGCTGCTCATTCCGGAAATCAACGCCGGCGCGCTGGATCTCGTGAAGGTGCAGCGCGCCAGCCGTGGGTGGACAGGCGCGATTCTTTGCAATCCGAATTGCACGACAACCATCCTCGCGCTGGCGCTCGCGCCGCTGCATCACGCCTTCGGTGTCGAGGCCGTCCTCATGACGAGCCTGCAGGCCGCCAGCGGCGCAGGGCACCCGGGCGTCCCCAGCCTGGACCTTCTGGGCAATGTCGTCCCCCACATCCCCGGCGAGGAGGCGAAGGTGGAAGAGGAGCTGCCGAAGATCCTCGGCACGCCCATCGCCACCTCCGCGCTCTGCCATCGCGTGCCCGTGATCGAGGGCCACACCGAGGCCGTGAGCGTGCGACTGAAGGGATCGCCATCACCGGAGCAAGTGAGAGAGGCATTCGCCGCCTGGAGACCGGACCTCGACCTGCCCTCCGCGCCGCGCCATCCGCTCATGATCCACACCGCCGAAGACCGCCCCCAGCCCCGCCTCGACGCGGAGAGCGGGGACGGCATGGCCATTCACATCGGCCGCCTCCGCCCCTGCCCCATCCTCGGCCTCAAGTTCACGGTCCTCGGCTCCAACACCGAGCGTGGCGCCGCTGGCGGCGCGCTGCTCAACGCCGAGCTGGCTTTCTCGAAGGGCCTGCTCACCTGAAACACGAAGCCCCCGCATCTGCGGGGGCTTCGTGTTCAAGCCTCAGGGCTCATGCCTCATGCGCTTCCACTTCGTGATGTTTCTCCGCGTGGTGGTCGGAGCCCAGCAGCATGTAGAAGGCCGGGACCACGAAGAGCGTGAACAGCGTGCCGATGCTGAGGCCCGTGAAGATGACCACGCCCATGTTGATGCGGCCCGCCGCGCCCGCGCCGCCCGCGATGACCAGCGGGGACACGCCCAGCACCATGGCCGCGGTGGTCATGAGGATGGGGCGGAGGCGGATGGCAGAGGCCTCGATGATGGCCTCGCGCTTGGTCTTCCCCGCGCGCTGGAGCTCGTTGGCGAACTCCACGATGAGGATGCCGTGCTTGCTGATGAGGCCCATGAGCGTCACCAGGCCTACCTGGGTATAGATGTTCAAGGACACCTTGGTGATGGCGAGCTTGGGGAAGAACTGGCCGATCCAGGGCAGGGCGTAGATGAAGCTCATGGCGCCGAAGAGGGCCAACGGAACCGAGATGAGGATGATGATCGGGTCCCGGAAGCTGTTGAACTGGGCGGACAGCGCCAGGAACACGATGATGATGGCGAAGAGCATCGTGATGAGGAAGCCGCCGGACTCCTGCACATACTGGCGCGAGACGCCGGAGTAGTCCGCGGAGTAGCCCGAGGGCGCGACCTCCTTCAACGCGTTCGTCATGAAGGCCAGCGTGTCCGCCTGCGCGCCCGCCGGCACACCGGAGATGGTGGCGGAGTTCAGCTGCTGGAAGTGGCTGATGGACTCCGGCACGATCGCGTGCGAGAGGCTTGCCACCGTGGAGGCGGGGATGACTGAGCCGTCCGGGGTGCGGATGTAGTAATCCAGCACCTGGTCCGGGTTGAGGCGGTTCACCTGGAGCACCTGGGGGATGACCTTGTAGGAGCGGCCCTGGATAGAGAAGTAGTTCACATAGCCGCCGCCCAGCGCGGCGCTGAGCGAGCCGCCTACATCCGCCTGCGTGAGTCCTAGCTGTGACACGAGGTTCTTGTCCAGCGTGACGGTGCTCTGGGGCTTGTCGATCTTGAGGTCCGAATCCACGAAGTAGAACATGCCGCTCTTCTTCGCCTTCTCCAGCAACGCCTGGGTCACCTCGTTGAGATTCTCGAAGGGCTGGGTCGTCTTGATGACGAATTGGAAGGGCAGGCCCTGGGAACCTGGCAGCGGCGGGAACTGGAAGACCGCCACCCGCGCGCCGGGGATGCCGATGGAGAGCTTCTTCTGGAGGTCCATCTGGAGCTCGTCAGCGCTACGGTCGCGCTGATCCCAATCCTTCATGAGCATGCCGCCGATGCCCTGGTTGGCCGTGGGCACACCCGTGAGCTGGAACATCTGGTCGTACTCGGGCTCCGCGTGCGAGATCTCGAAGGCCTGTTCCGCGTAGCGGACCATCTGCTGCGGCGTGGCGTTGGGCGGGCCCTGGATGTTGTAGAGCACGATGCCCTGGTCCTCAGCGGGCGCCAGCTCCGACTTGGACATCTTGAAGAGGCCGAACAGCACCAGCAGCAGCAGCAGGCCCATCACGACCGGGACCTTCCAGGTGGCGAGGATGTCACGGAGCATGCGGCTGTACTTGGAGTGGACGCGCTCGAACTGGCGGTCGATCCACATCACGAAACGGCCGCTGTCCTGCTCAGGCTTGAAGAAGCGCGAGCACATCATGGGCGAGAGCGTGAGCGCCACGACGCCGGACACGGCCACGGCGCCCGCCAGCGTGAAGGCGAACTCCGTGAAGAGGCTGCCTGTGAGGCCGCCCTGGAAACCGATGGGCACATAGACCGCCACCAGCACCACAGTCATGGCGAGGATGGGGCCGCCCAGCTCGCGGGCCGCCTGGAGCGCCGCCTCGAGGGGCGTCTTGCCCTCCTTCATGTGGCGGTCGGCGTTCTCCACCACGATGATGGCGTCGTCCACCACGAGGCCGATGGCCAGCACCAGCGCCAGCAGCGTGAGCAGGTTGATGGAGTAGCCGAAGGCCAGCATCACGAAGAAGGTGCCGACCAGGGACAGGGGCATGGCGATGACAGGGATGACCACCGCGCGGAGCGTGCCCAGGAACAGGTAGATCACCAGCGTCACGATGAGCAGCGCCTCGATCAGCGTCTTGACCACCTCGTAGATGGAAGTGTTGATGAATTTCGTGGCGTCGTAGACGATCTGGCCCGTCACGCCGTTGGGCAGCTGGGACTGGATGTCGGGGAAGCCCTGGCGCACGCGCTTGGCCACATCAAGGATGTTGGCCTCCGGCGCCACCTTGATGCCGATGAACACGGACTTGCGGCCGCCGAAGGCCACATTGAAGTCGTAGTTGTCCGCGCCCAGCGTCACATTGGCCACGTCCTCCAGATGGACGGCCGCGCCGCCCTCCTGGCGGATGATGAGCTGCTTGAACTCGTCCACGGAATGGATGTCCGTGGCGGCGGTGAGGTCCACGCTCACCATCTGGCCCTTGGTGGTGCCGACGGCGGAGAGGTAGTTGTTGGCCACGAGGGCCCGCTGCACATCCGCCGCCGTCACGCCGTGGGCGGCCATGCGCTGGGGGTCCAGCCAGGCGCGCAGGGCGAAGTTGCGGGCGCCGAGGATCTCGGCGGTCTGGACGCCTTCGACGGAATCCAGCTTGGGCTTCACCACGCGGGTGAGGAAGTCCGTGATGTTGTTGGTGGGCAGCACATCGCTGTAGAAGCCCATGTACATGGCGTCCGTCGTCTGGCCCGTCTGCACCGTGATGACCGGCGCCTGCGCCTGGGGCGGCAGCTGGTTCTTCACAGCGTTCACCTGGGTGGTGATCTCCGTGAGGGCCTTGTTGGCGCTGTAGTTGAGGCGGAGCGTGCAGGAGATGGACGAGACGCTGTTCACGCTGCTGGACGACATGTAGTCGATGCCCTGGGCCTGGGAGATGGAGGCTTCCAGCGGCTGCGTGATGAAGCCCGCCACCGTGGCGGCGTCGGCGCCGTAGTAGGCGGTGCTGATGGTGACGACGGCGTTCTCGGTCTTGGGGTACTGGTTGACCGGCAGACTGAACACCGAGCGCAGGCCCAGGACGACGATCAGCATGCTGACCACCAGGGCCAGGACGGGCTTGCGGATGAAGAGGTCGGTGAAATTCATGTCCTGAGGCTCACTGTTCCTGGGGCGCGGGATTGGAGTCGTTGGCGGGCACGACACCCTTGTTGTTCACGGCCAGGGGCGTGCCGTTCTTCAGCTTCAGGCCTCCGCTGGTGATGACTTCCTGGCCCTCGTCGATGCCCTTCGTGATGGCCACCTGGTCGCCGCGGGTGGGGCCCGTCGTGACGAAGACCTGCTGGGCCACGAGGCCTTCCGTGTCCTTGCCGTCCATGCCCTTGAAGTGGTCTTTCTTCGCGATGAAGACCGTCGCGCCATAGGGGTTGTAGGTGATGGCCGTCTGGGGCAGCGTCAGGTACTTCTGCTTGGAGCCCACTTCCAGCGCCACATTGGCGAACATGCCGGGCACGAGCTGGCGCTTGGGGTTCGGCAGCGTGGCCTCGATTTGGACATTGCGGGTGCTGGCGTCCACCTTCGGGTTCACCGCTGTCACCTTGCCCGTGAAGGCCTGGCCGCCGAAAGCGTCGAGCGAAAGGCCCACCTTCTGTCCGGCCTTCAGCTGGGCCAGCTCGCGCTGGGGCAGGTAGAAATCCACATAGATGGGGTCCATCTGCTGGAGGGTGACCACGGAGACGCCGGAGTTGATGTAGGCGCCGGGGCTCGTGTTGATGATGCCGACGCTCCCCGCGAAGGGCGCGGTGAGGCGCTTCTTCGCCACCACGGAGGACTGCTGGCTCACGGCCGCGACCTTGGCCTTGTAATCCGCGTCGGCGGCGTCGAAATCGCCCTGGCTGATGGCGTGGATGTCCAGCTGCTCCTTGGCGCGCTGGTGGTTCACCTTGGAAAGCGCGGCGGCAGCCTGGAGCTGCGCCAGTTGCGCGACCTCCACGGAATCATTCAGGATCACGAGCGGCTGGCCTTGCTTCACGGTGGTGCCGGACTTCGCGCCCACCTGGGTGACGACGCCAGCCACCTCGAAGGCGAGATCCGCGCCGCGGATGGCGCGCAGGGTTCCGACGGCGTTGAGCGTGGGCTGCCACTCCTGGTAGCTGGCCGCCGTCGTGGTGACGGTCTCAGGCGGAGCTCCCTTCGGCGTACCGCCCAGCATCTTCATGAGGCCGCCGATGAAGATGAGGGCCAGCACAACGATGAGCGCCAGCACGAAGAGGATCATCTTGATCATCCGCTTGCCGGTGCTGGGCTGATGCCCGTGGCTATCGAGATTGGTCTCCAGTTCCATGGGTGGCTCCGTTCAGATCAGGTGTCGGTCGAGAGGATGGGATCAGCGTTTCACTTCGCGCTGCTGCCAGCCGCCGCCGAGGGCGGCGTAGAGGGCGGCGGTGTCGGAGAGCCGCGCGGCGCGCGCCTGGATGAAGCCGATGCGCGCCTGCTGCCACTGGCGCGTGGCGTCCAGCAGCTGGAGGTAGCTGGTGGCGCCCATGCGGAACTGGGCCTTCACGAGGTCCAGGGACTTCGCGGCAGCCTGCTCCGCCTGGGACTGGGCGGCTAGCGCGTCCGCGTCGTACTGGAGCGCGTTCAGCGTGTCAGAGACATTGGCGAAGGCGTTGAGGACGGAGGCGCGGTAGGTGGCCGAGGCCGCGTCCAGGCCCGCCTCCGCGGCGCGCTTCTGGGCCCGCAGGCTGCCGCCGTGGAAGATGGGCTGCAGCAGGTTGAGGCCCAGGCTCCAGCCCGTGGTGGTGTCCTTGAAGAGATCCTTCGTCGCCGTGGCCGAAGAGCCGTAGGAACCGCCCAGCGTGATCTGGGGGAAGAGGTTGGCCGTGGCGAGGCCCACCTGCGCGGTGGCCGCGTGGAGCTGCGCTTCCGCGGCGCGCACATCGGGCCGCTGCCGCGTCAGTTCAGAGGGCACGCTCAGGGGCACGCCCGCAGGCAGCGTGTAGCCGCCCAGCTCACCGCCCTTGATCCCGTTCTCGGAAGGCATGCGGCCCATGAGCACCGCCACCTGATTGCGGACGGAGGCCAGCGCGAGCCGCAGCGGTGCCAGCTCAGCCTGAGCGCTGGCGAGCCGCGACTGCACGGCCAGCAGGTCGCCCTGGCTCTTCACGCCGATGGCGTACTGCTTGGCCGCGAGGTCGGACTGCTCCTGGAGCAGCTTCACCACCTCCTGCGTCGCGTCCATCTGCTCTTGCAGCGCCGCCTCCTGGAAGGAGGCTGTGGCCACATTGGAGGCGAGGCTCAGCTCGGCGCCCTCCAGCAGCCAGCGCTGGTAGTCGGCCTGGGCCTGGCGCAGCTCCACGCCACGCCGCACACCGCCGAAGAGGTCGAGGGTGTAGGACACATTCACGGACGCGTTGTAGAGCGTGAACGGCGTGCCCGTGCCACCGGCGGCCACGCTCTGCTTCTGGCGCGACACGCCCGCGGCGGCATCGGCGGAGGGGAACCACGCGCCTTTCGAGGCGCGGAGCGTGGCCTCAGCCTGCTTCAGCGAGGCCCGCGCGGCTTCAACAGACGGGCTGTGGGCCAGGGCCTCGTCGATGCGCTGGTCGAGGTCGGCGCTTCCGAAAGCCATCCACCACTTCTCCTGGACAGCCTGGCCGGCCTGGAGCTGCTGCACGCCGCCGCCGGGCACGCTCGCATCGCCCACTTGCGCGGGCGCAGGCGCGGCACCGTAGCGGTCCACCTTGGGCGGCTCGGGGGATGTGAATTTCGGGCCCACGGCGCACCCCGCGAGCGCGAAGAGCAACGCCGTTCCCGAGGCCACGCGCGCCGCGGCGCGAGCCTTTTTCCGCCACTGGTTTTCAAAGGCAACGAGATTCATGAGCCACCCGGAGGAGCAATGGTAGCCCTAAGAAGCCGATGCAATCACCTTCAAATTCGGCGAGCAGCCGTCTGGACCCGGCGAACGGCGTCTTTCATATAGGCACTTGGCGGTGCGTAAAAGGTCAGTGCTCGAGATCCGTCTCAGGACGCATGGCGACGCGGTAGAGCACGAAGCCCATGACCGCGAAGAAGACCACGCCCAGGAGCTCGTAGCCGCTGTCGCCGCCGAGGAGGCGGGTGAGCGGAGCCGAGATGTTCAGGCTGTCGAGGAAGTTGGACATGCCCGCGCTGCCGCCGTCCTTCAGCTTGGTGGCGAAAGCCACGAGCATGGCCACAAGCACGCCGCCCAGGGCGCCGCCCGCCACGAGACCCGTGGCGAAGAGGCTTCCGTTGCCCAGCTCGCTGCTGGCCGCGTTGCCCTTGCGCTTGTCCACCACGCTCTTGATGACGCCGCCCACCCAGATGGGCAGGGTCGTGGAGAGGGGCAGGTACGCGCCCACCGCGAAGGAGAGGGCGTTCACGCCGCAGAGCTCGATGGTGACGGAGAGGAAGGCGCCCACGAGGACGAACTGCCAATCCAGGTTGTGCGCGAGCAGGCCCTTGATGAGCGTGGCCATGAGCGTTCCCTGGGGCGCGGGGAACTTCTCGGACCCGATGGCGTGGACCATGACCCCTGTGGCCTTGTCCACATGCGCGCCGTCGAGCACATTCATGGTGATGCCGATGACGAAGGCCGCCGCGATGGCGCCCACCATGAGGCCCATCTGCTGGTGCTTGGGTGTGGCGCCCACGAGGTAGCCGGTCTTGAGATCCTGGCTCGTGGCCCCGCCGTTTGCGGCCGCGATGCAAACCATGCCGCCCACGCAAAGCGCCATGGGCTGGAAGAAGTCCCCTGTCCAGCGCAGGCCGAGGAAGATGAGGCAGGTGGCCATCAGCGTGGCGATGGTCATGCCGGACACTGGATTGGAGCTGGTGCCGATGATGCCCACTATGCGGCTGCTCACCGTCACGAAGAAGAAGCCGAAGACCACGATCATCAGTCCCAGGAGCAGCTTGCCGCCGAATCCGCCGGGGATGAAAGGCAGCAGGGCCATGACGCCCACAAGCGCGAGGCTGCCCACGATCACCACGGTGATGGGCATGTCCTGTTCCGTGCGCCGCACCGAGGCCGCGGCGGCCTTGCCGCCTTTGAGCGAACCGAGGCTGCCCTTGAACGCCGACACGATGGTGGGGATGGTCTTGATGAGCGTCATGAATCCGCCCGCCGCCACAGCGCCCGCGCCGATCTGGCGCACATAGGCGAAGTAGATGGCGCGGTTCATCTGGGCGAAGGTATGGGTGGCGGGGTCCCAGCCGTAGGCGCCCGGAAGGGCCATGTCCTTCAGGTAGCCGAGCTTCGTGAGTTGCAGGGCGATGGTGTCGCCAGGCACCAGGGTGGCCAGCAGGGGGATCAGGCCCAGCCAGGCCATGACACCGCCGGCCACGAGGATTCCGGCGATGCGGGGGCCGATGATGTAACCCACGCCCATGTATTCCGGCGTGATGTCGGCGTTCACCGTGGCGGCCGGGAAGATCTTGGAGGCCTTGTCGCTGACCCAGCCCGGCGTGGCGCAGATCACGCCGAACACCTGCTGGAGCGTCGCGTAGAGGAGGGAGAACGCCAGGCCGAAGTAGGCCAGCTTGGCCAGCTGGCCGCCCTTCTCGCCCGCCTCCAGCACGGCGGCGCAGGCCGTGCCTTCGGGGTAGGGGAGGTTGCCGTGCTCCTGGACGATGAGCGCGCGCCGCAGCGGGATCATCATGAGGACGCCCAGCATGCCGCCCAGCAGGGCCAGCGTGAAGATCGTCCAGTAGGTGAAGAATTGCTCTCCGTGGGCGCCGGGGCTCAGGAAGAGGAAGCCCGGCAGCGTGAAGACCACGCCCGACGCGATGCTCTCGCCCGCGGAACCGATGGTCTGGACGATGTTGTTCTCGAGGATGGTGGAGCCCCCCAGCTTCTTCAGCAGGGAGATGGCCAGCACGGCGATGGGGATGGAGGCGGAAACCGTGAGCCCGGCCCGCAGCGCGAGATAGACATTCGACGCGCCGAAGATCAGGCCGAACACGGCGCCGATGACGATGGCCTTGGGCGTGAACTCGGCCATCACCGTTTCATCGGCGACATACGGTTTGAACTGTTCCTGGTCCGCCATGGACGCTCCTTGCAAAGCCGTGACACTTGGTAAAGGGTCCCTCGATCCTACCGGGCGGTGGCCCAATCCCCAAGCCGTGGGAAACTGGCCCCATGCCCCTGAAACCCGTGGCCAGCCGGGACAATCCGGCCCTCAAGCAGATCCGCTCGGTTTTGTCCGAGTCCGGCACAAAGCGCGCCGCGACCTTGCTCGCGGGCGCGAAGCTCATCGAGGCCTGGGCCGAAGCCCGCGGCCAGCGAGGCGCGGACCGGCTGCGCCCCCGTCAATGGATCCGGGTGGAGGGCGCCGGACCTCATCCGCTGGAAGCGGAACTGGACCTGCCCGGCCTGCTCCTGCCCGAGGCCCGCATGCGGGACCTCACGGAGATGAAGAGCCCGCCCGCCCACGCGCTGCTCCTGGACCTGGGACCGGATCCGGCGGGCCCGCTTGGGCCGCGGGTCGCGGGTGCCTGGGGCATCCAGGATCCCGGCAACCTCGGCGCCATCCTCCGCAGCGTGGCGGCCTTCGGGTTCGAAGAGGTGTTGCTGGGTCCCGGTTGCGCCGACCCCTTCGATCCTAGGACGCTGCGCGGCTCCATGGGCGCTGCCTTCCTCGTCTCCCTGCGCCGCTGCAGGGACCTCGCGGAAGTTCTGGATGACGGCCGCTGGATCGCGCTGGATGGCGGCACGGGCGCGGTGCCACTGGCCCGGGCTGACATGTCGGAACCATTGCGGTTGCTGGTGGGCAACGAGGGCCACGGCTGGCAAGGGATAGACCTGCCTCCTTCCGTGGCGCGCGCGGCCATCCCCACGGCAGGCGTGGAGAGTCTCAACGCGGCGGTGGCCATGGGCATCGCCTGCTTCGAAGCCTCCCGGAGGCGCCCATGAAGCGCCTGCTGCCGCTGGGCTCCAGCCTCGTGCTGGCGGCCTTCTTCTGGCTCGCGTTCGGATTCCCCAACGCCTCCGGCGGCGCGCTCTCCGCGCTCTTCGGCTTCCTCTTCCCCGCGATGCTGTTGGAGGCGCGCTTCCGCAAACGGCATCTGGGCTGGATCTTCCTGGCCTGCGCGATGGGCGTCGCGGCCATCTTCGCCTTCGTGCCCCGCACGGTGGCCGTGAAGGGCGACCTGCCCTGGAGCTTGGCCTGGACGGGCGCCTTGCTCTTCTGGGCCTGGGAGGGACTCGGGTTCACGCTCGTGGCCGCCTTCTCCGGATGGGCCTTCCAGCGCAACGGGCGCTGGGCCGCAGCCTTCGCCGCCGCGCTGGGCATCGTGCTTTGGGAGCGCTACGGTTTCCATGTCTACCCCTGGAGCTGGGGCACGGCCATCAGCGGCCTGCCACTGCTGGCTCGGGGGGCGGCCTTCGTCACGACCACCGGCTTCTCGGCTTTGCTCTGGGGCGCTGGCGCCTGGACCGCGGCCGGGCTGGTGGAGGGCCGGCCGCTGCGCATCTTCCTGGGACCGCTGTCCGCCTTCGGCGCGCTCTTCGCGCTGGGCGCCGCATGGCCCTTGCTGCCGAAGGGACCGGAACACCGCCTGGACCTCGTCATGATCCAGCCTGATTTCGTGGCGGGCGAGCGCAGGCCCGGCATGGAAGAAGCCATGTGGGCGCTGACGGATCCCGTGCTCGCCTCTAATCATCTGCCCCGCCCCGACGCTGCGACGCTCGTGCTCTGGCCGGAGAGTTCTGTGCTGGGCCGCGATGATCGCGAGCGCGATCCGCGCATCACGCGAGAAGCCGCTTCGCGGCACATCGCCTGGCTCTACGGCACCGAGGGCGGCCTCTACAACCTCGCGCGCGGTGAGGTGCCGGGGCGCCCCACCTTCCTCCAAGCGAAGGTCGAGCCCATGCCCTTTGGCGAGCGCATGCCCGGCCCCGCCTGGTTGCGGCATTGGCTGGACGCCAAGCTCGGCTTCATCTCCCAGGAGCCCGGACCGCTTGTGCCCGGGGGCTTCCTCGTCCCGGGACCGGGCGAGGCGCGCGTGGCCCCGCTCATTTGCAGCGAGGCCCTTGACCCGGAGCGTGCCCGGGCGGGTCTCGGTACTGCGCAGGGAGACCTGCTGGCGAACCTCACGAACGATGGCTGGTTCGAGGCCACGGACGCGACCGACCTGCACGGCGCCCACATCCGCCTCCGGGCCTGCGAACTGGGCGTGCCCATGGCCCGGGCCACGCTCACGGGCAAGAGCGGCCTCTTCTACGCGGATGGCACTGGCGGACTCTGGGGCTCGCCGCTGAGCCAGGCCACCTATGCCTTGCGCCTCGATTGGCACCCTGTGCGCACACCCGCCCGCAGCCCGTGGGCCTGGCGGCTCGTCCTGCTCGCCGCGGCCGCAGGAGCCCTTCTCTCCTCTTTCCGGAAGCGCCCATGATCGACCCGCTGGAACACACCTCCATCCACGGCCCCCTCATCCTGGCCAGCGGGAGCCCCCGGCGCTCGCAGTGGCTGGAGGCCATGCGCATCCCCTTCGAGAAGCAGGTGCCGGATGTGGACGAGACTCCGCTCCTGGATGAGCCACCCGGCGACATGGTGCTCCGGCTGGCGGAGACGAAGGCGGAAGTCATCGCCCGCCGCAACCCCGGCCGCTGGGTGCTGGCGGCGGACACCACCGTGGCGTTGGACGAACATGTGCTGGGCAAGCCCGAGGACGCCGCCGACGCCGTGCGCATGCTCCTGCTGCTCCAGAGCCGCGTCCACCAGGTGCATACGGGCCTCTGCCTCCAGCGGGACCGCGAGGTCCACAGCTTCGTGGACACGGCCGAAGTGCGCTTCCGGCCCATGAGCGAGGCCCAGGCCCGCTGGTACGCAGGCACGGGCGAGCCCATGGACAAGGCTGGCTCCTACGCGATCCAGGGCATCGGCGCCCTCTTCGTGGCCGGCGTGGAGGGCAGTTTCGCCACCGTCATGGGCCTGCCCGTGGAGCGGCTCTCGGAATTGCTGAGCGGTTTGGGGCTCCTGAGCCTCTGGATGGGGCTGCCCCGGAACTGAGCCCCTTGCCGGGATGCACTTTTTGCATTAATTTTCCCAGGCGTGTCGCATTGGATCGGGAGGTCCCATGACTTCAACCCCGGGCAAGGCCGCCGTTCTGGCCGTGGACGACACCGCCACCAACCTGGCGATGCTGAAGGCCATTCTCCGGGAGGAATGCGAGGTGGCCACCGCCGCGAGCGGTGAGGAGGCCCTTCGGCGGATGGCGGAGGGCACCCCGCCCGCCCTCGTCCTCCTGGATATCGGGATGCCCGGCCTGGACGGCCTGGAAGTCTGCCGCCGCATGAAGCTCGACCCGCGCCTCAACCGGGTGCCTGTCATCTTCATCACGGCCCATGGGGACATCGCCGATGAGGCCGCGGGGTTCGAGGCGGGAGCCGTGGATTACATCGCCAAGCCCTTCAGCGCCTCCGTGGTGAAGGCGCGGGTGCGCACGCATCTGGCGCTGGCCGACCAGCGGCGCTCCCTGGAGAACGAGGTGGTCACCCGCACCAAGGAGCTGAAGCGCTCCCGCCTGGAGATCATCCGCCGCCTGGGCCGCGCCGCGGGCTACCGCGATGACGATTCGGGCATGTCCATCATCCGCGTGAGCCACTACGCGGCCATGCTCGGCCGCGCCATCGGGCTGGACGAGGAGACGGTGGACACGCTCTACCACGCCGCGCCGCTCCACGACATCGGCAAGATCGGCATCCCCGAATCCATCCTCCGCAAGCCGGGCGCGCTGAACGACGAGGAGTGGCGCACCATGAAGGAGCACACGACCATCGGCGCTCTCATCATCGGCAAGCACGAGGACCCGCTGCTGGAGATGGCCCGCGTCATCGCCTGGACCCACCATGAGAAGTGGGATGGAAGCGGCTATCCCCAGGGCCTGGAGGGTGAGGACACCCCCCTCGCCGGGCGCATCGTGGCGGTGGCGGATGTCTTCGACTCGCTCACCAGTGTCCGGCCCTACAAGGGGGCCTGGGAGACGGACAAGGCCTTCGATCTCATCCGCAAGGCCGCGGGCACCCACTTCGAGCCTCGGCTGGCGGAGGCCTTCCTCGCCCTGGAAAGCGACATCCTGGCGGTCCGCGACAAGTACCCGGATCCGCCGGCCTTTTGAATGACGAAGGCGCGCCGTTGGCGCGCCTTCGTCATTTGCATGGCGGATGTCAGTTGCGGTAGCCGTCCGGACCCTTGTCCACGGCCTTCGGGTCGTAGTCCTGGAGCATGCGATATTTGACGCCCTCCACATCCTTGAACTGGCCGTTGCGGATGGCCCAGACGGCGAGCAGGACGAAGCCCGCCGCGAAGGCGAGCCCCACAGCGGTGAAGGCGATAATCAGTCCCCAGTGAGTGGGTTCCATGTAAGGCCCCCTTCAATATCAGTTGTTCGCCACGAGGAACAAGTCGAACTTCCAGGCGAGGAGGGCGGGGACGGCCAGCATCAGGATGAAGATGATGAGGCATCGCGCCAGGATCCAGTTGTCTTTCAGGATCTGGCGCACGCTGATGGGGCCTTCCTCGGCCTCGTCATGAGAGGTGGCGGGGTTCTGGTCGAGCTCGCTCACGGGATCTCCTCAGGCCTCGGCGACCATGCCGAACAGGCCCACAAGGGCCAGCACGCAGCCGAAAAAGATGAAGAACATGAAGTACCGCAACATGATCATGTAGCTGCTGACCTTGGGCTCGGTTTTCTTGGCGGGAGCGGCCATCGTCCGTCCTCCTCAGTTCTCGCCGCCGATGGCGGCTACGGAATCCTTGAAGCCCTTAAGGGCCTCCAGGAACGGGGCCTTGTCCTTCATGGTGAAGAAGAACATGCCCACTTTGCGCTTGTCGGTGGTCTTGCGGAGCTTGGGGTTGCGCTCGCCCTCAAGGCGGGCGCGGATCATGAGGTTGCCCGTTCGGTAGTGGCAGTCGCCGATGGCGCAGCCGCACACGAAGGTGGCATCGGCGCCCTTGGTGAGGGCCATCTCCATCTGCGTGGGCTTGACCATGCCCGAGCAGGGCAGGATCACGACCTTGACCTCGGGGTCGTCCAGCAGGGCCTTGTGCTCGTCGATCATGTCCTGGATGGGGATGGAACGCTGGCAGACGAAGCCGACGATCACCTTGTTCTTCTTCTCGACGGTGTCGGTCATCTCAGGCTCCCTGGTCCAGGAGGGCCATCACATCGGCCTCGATCGTCTTGGAATGGGTGTTCGGCAGCTCGATGGCGAGGAAGGGGCAGGCGCCCACGCAGACGCCGCACTGGGAGCAGCGGGCCTCGTTCACCACGGCGATGAGCTTGAACTTGGAGCCGGGCGTGCGCTCCACCATGTCGATGGCCTCGAAGGGACAGTCCAGCGAGCAGAAAGTGCAGCCCGTGCACTTGGCCTCCGTGACCACCGCGATGTTGTCGCGGATGTCCTTCGGATAGAAGGGCGCCACCAGCAGCAGGGCCACGGCGATGCCCAGGACGGCCCAGGCCCACCCAGCGCCCAGCTTGTCGATCAGGTAGTAGGGGAACATGTACCAGGCGTCGTAGCGGATGTTCGTCACCAGCGTGCCGATGTGGGCCGGCGCGTCGGAGGCGATGTAGTCGCTGTACTGGGTGATGCGGGAGTCGGAGGCGTACTTCTCCAAGAGCTCCTTGGTCACATTCACGGCCGGGTAGCTGCCGGCGGCGGCCAGGATGAAGCCGAAGGTGAGGAAGTTGGTGGCGCGGGAGGGCGTCACGGCCGGGTACTTGAGGCGGATGAAGTGCACCCAGATGAGGACGAAGATCAGGGTGGCGCCCGCGATGTGGAAGAAGAAGAAGCGGGTGAGCGTGTAGTCCGTGATCTGGCCGCCAGCCACGAAGAAGTCCGCCAGCGCGCCGCCCACCAGAGGCAGGGACCTGAGGAACTCCTGGGTGAAGACCACCAGCGCGTAGGCGCGGTTGTCCCACACGAGCAGGTAGCCCGTCACGCCCACGAACAGCAGCACGGCCAGCAGGCCCACGCCGGAGATCCAGGGCAGCCAGCGCCAGGAGCGGTGGCGGTCCGTGAAGTAGACGCGCAGCATGTGCAGCACGGTGGCGATCATCATGCCGGCCGCGCCCCAGCGGTGGACGCCGCGCACGACGGCGCCGTAGGGGATGCCGGTCGAGGCGTTCGTGGCGTCCGTCACCCACTTGCCGTCCACCTGGCCCAGCACCGGCAGGCTGGTGATGTAGTTGACCGAGGACCAGGCCCGCTCCAGCGTGGGGATGTAGTACATCCACAGCATGATCCCGCTGAAGATGAGGAACCAGAAGATGTAGAGCGGCAGCGCCCCGTGGAAGTACAGGGGGTTGTGCTCCTGGGTGGTCAGGGCGTTCAGCCCCTTCTCGAGGCTGACCGTCAGGCTCTTGGTGGTCTTGAGGAACTTGCGGTACATGGGGGCCTCTACTCCTCGACCTGGGTCTTCACGCGGGTGAGGTAGGCGGTGCCGATGTCGGCGATCGCGCCCACGATGAAGGCCCAGCCCATCCACTTCACGACATTGAACTGCTCGAAGGGGTTGTCGTTGGTGCTCAGGTGCTGGGGGTTGAAATACTTGATGTAGGGCAGGTTCTGGACCTTCAGCGGGAGCACCGCGTCCAGGGCCGCGTTGAGGAAGTGCGGCATGTGGTCGCGGACCATGGAGGTGAACGGCGGC
>DASRXV010000031.1:0-41982 GCA_035687325.1 Holophagaceae bacterium | reverse complement strand
CACATGCGCCTGGCTGAGACCGAGGCACTGCTGGTCCGTGTTCATGGCGATGAGCTCCACGCCGTTCACGCCGCCTTCGACCATGCGGTTGATGGCGTTGCAGCCGGCGCCGCCCACGCCGACGACCTTGATGCTGGCGCCAGGCAGGTGGTGGAGTTCGGGCAGGAAGGGGATCTCTCGCATCGGTCCGTTCCTCCTAAAACATCTTCTTGATCCAGTCCACGGGGTTGCGGGCCGCGCCGCCGCGCCGCTCGCCCCCGGAGACACCATCGTTCAGCTCGCGCGCCAGGAACTTGATGGCGCCAAGGGCGTTCGTGCAGTGCGGGTTGCCCGTCACCTGGGGCAGGCCGGTGACGCCCTGGACGCGGCCCAGGGCCACGCGGGGGCGGCCGAGAATGGTCTGGGCCAGGATGGGCAGGTGCGTGAGCAGGCTGCCACCGCCCACGAGATGGACGCCGCCGTGGATCTCGTGCAGGGCGCCTGTGCGGCCGATCTCCGCCAGCACGAGGTTGAGCAGTTCGTGGGCCCGGGCCTGGAGCACCTCCGCCACTTCGCGGCGGCTCACCTGGCGGCCCTCTTCTTCGAGTTCGATGTATTCCTCGCCCTGGATGGAGCTGGGCAGGACGGTGCCGTAGCGGACCTTGATCTTCTCAGCGGCCGAGATGCCGCCCAGGTGCTTGGTGATCTCAAGATCCTTGGTGAAGAGCTTGCCGCCCACCTGGATGGCCGCGGAGTGGAAGAGGCTGCCGTGGAGGAAGACGCCGAGATGCGTCAGCTCCTCGCCGATGTCCACGACGACGGCGCCGTTCTCGCGGTCTTCGCGGCTGAGCACCGCTTCGGCGCTGGCCAGGGGCGAGTAGATGAGGCCCGCGCCATCCAGGCCGGAATCGTCCAGCGCCTTCTGGATGTTCCGCACGACGGTGTTGGGCGCCACGATGAGCCGGACTTCGGCTTCCAGCGTCTCGCTGTACATGCCCACGGGGTTGCGCACATCCCGCTGCCCCTTGAGGTGGAACATCTGGGGGATGCGGTGGAGGACCTTCTCCTCCTTCGCCAGCTTGCAGTTGGCCGTGGCCTGGTCCAGCACGCGGTCCCGGTCGCCTGCGGCGATGATGCGGTCCGTGTTGGAGATAGTGATGGAGTCGCGGAGGTTCTCGCCCTTGAACTGGACCCCGTCCACCACGACCTTGATGCCGCTCACCTTCGCCTGGCCCGCGGTGCGCATGGCTTCGTCCACCGCGCGCTGGATGGCGCTGGTGGTGAGGCCCATGTCGTTGACCTCGCCCATGCGGATGCCGCCCTGGGGGCTCACCATGCCCGCGCCGGTCACTTGGAGACTTCCGTCCTCTTCCTGGACGGCGACGACTGCGATGACTTTACTAGCGCCTAGATCCACTCCGAGCAGTACAGCGCGTTGAGCCATTGCGTCCCTTGAATCCCTGCCCAGAACTCTAGCGCAGTTCCCGCCGTGGTTGGAGATTCATCAAGGGGAAAAACCGGCTTAATTTTTCTGGATGGTCCTGGCAGGTCCGGTCCCGGTGGGACCCACGGCCACATAGCCTTCCGAATCGTCCCCCCAGCGCAGGTCCACATAGGGGATCTTCGCGAAATCGGGACTCTTTAGGAGTTCATCCACATAGATGGCCTGGAAGTTGGGGATATTCCGGGCGGCGTCGTGGCGGTTGAGGTAGATGGGCGCCTGGAAACCCTCGATGAAGGCCGTGGGCCCCTTGTCCGTCCACCGGAACTCGGCGATGCGGTCGAAGAAATCGGGTTGGGAGGTCTTGAGGGCCCGCGCGGCGTTGAGCACGCCCAAGAAGGCCTTGTCCTGTTCACTGCCCGCATCCACCACCACGGGCAGAGGCGTGGGATCGGCCGGATCAACCCGGCCCATGACCACGCCATCATCGCTCACGAGGAAGATGCCTTCGGGCCGCACGAGCCACAGCAACGGCCGCCGCTCCTGCACCACGAGCGTGATGCGGTCGGGCGGCTCTTTGCGGATGAGGAGGCCCCGCACCCAGCGCTTGCCTTCCACCGTGTCGCGCAGCCCCTCCGCGTCGAACCAGAAGAGGGGCCGGTGCAGGCATCGCTCCTCCGCGAGCTTCTGGATCTCCTGCTGGCGCTCGCCGCGGGTGCCCGTCACCACCACCTGCTCGATGACGAGGCGCTGCAGGCCCAGGTAGCGCTGGGCCAGGCCGAGCAGGCCCCAGGCGGCGCCCAGCACGAGCAGCAGGACGACGCCCGCCTTGGCGAAGGGCAGCCAGGGACGGCGGGGGCGGGTGCGGCTGGGGAGGGCCATGTCTTCAGGCTGGAGGCTGGAGGCTAGCGGCTGGAGGTTTGAGATTACGCCAGATCTCGACTTCGGGCTCCAGCTCGACGCCGTGCGCTTCCTTCACCTTGGCGCGGACGGTGTCCATGAGCTCGGCGAATTCGGCGGCGCTGGCGTGGCCCATGTTCACGAGGAAGTTGCCGTGTTCGGGGCTCACCTCCGCGTCGCCCACGCGCAGGCCCTTGAGGCCCGCCTGGTCGATGAGCCGCCCGGCGCTGGCCCCTGGCGGGTTCTTGAAGATGCAGCCCGCGTTGCGTTTCGAGAGCGGTTGGCTGGTGCCGCGCTTCTCCATGTTCACGGCCACCTGGGCCTTGATCCTCTCGCGGTCGCCCTCCACCAGCTTCACGGTCATGCCGAGCGCGAGGCTCGGCGAGTCGGCGAAGAAGCTCCAGCGGTAATGGAACTCGCCGGGCTCCGGCCGCTTCTCGATGAGCTCGCCCTCCGGTGTGAGGAAACGGAAGGTCGCCAGCACATCGATGAGTTCGGCTCCATAGGCGCCTGCGTTCATGCGCAGGGCGCCGCCCACGGAGCCTGGGATGCCGGCCGCGTACTCGAGGCCCGAGAGCCCGGCTTCAGCCGCGGCCTGGCTCATGCGGATGTGGCCGAAGCTGGCGGGCGCGCTCAAGGAGAGCCCTTCGCGTTTCAGCTCCGCGGGGAAACGCAGGCGCAGCACGGGCATCTCGATATCGTCGAGGATGACGAGATTGGATCCCATGCCCAGGATGCGGTAAGGCAGACCCTCGCGGGCGCAGGCGCGGATGAACGCTTGAGCCTGCGATTCATCCGTGGGCTCGAAGAGCCATCGGCAGAGCCCGCCCACGCCCAGCGTGGTGAGCTTGGCGAAGGGCACATCCCGCCGGTGGGGGACGCGTGTCAGGTCGTCGGGCCAGGGCTGCTGCAGAATCGCCTCCATCCCTGATTCTAAAGGCGATCCAGCTCCATGACCGCGCCTTCACATCGGGGCTGCCGAAGGCGCTCCAACCGCCGTCGTCTTTGGCGCCCACCACGCGGTGGCAGGGGATGAGCACCAACAATGGGTTGTCCCGCACGGCCCGGCCAACCGCTCGTGCGGCGCCAAGTCTTCCAGCCAGTGCCGCCAGATCGCCGTAGGTGATCGTCCCGCCTCGGGTTCGGCGCAGCGCGTCGGCCACGGCGCGTTGGAAGGGGCTGAGGCCGGAGAGGCCCAACGGCAGGCCCGACAGATCCTGGGGCTCGCCATCCAAATGGCGCTTCAGGATCACAGCCGCTTCGCGCACCCAGATCGGGGCAGAGGGGGGCATGCCAATCGCAGCTCCGGGCGCGGGCCGGAAACCGCATAGGCCAGCCCGCGTCCACCGCAGGTGCCAGGGCCCCAACGTTGTTCCGATCACCGCTTCGTCGTCCATGCCGTTAGCATCGTCCCATGCGCTGGCTGGCCATTGATCACGGGACGAAACGGATCGGCCTCGCCTTCTGCGACGAGCTGGAGATCCTCGCCTCGCCCTTCGAGGTCTGGCCCAACGACGCGCAGGGTCTCGACCGCCTCGCGCGGCTCTGCAAGGACGAAGGCGTCCAGGCCCTCGTCGTGGGTCTGCCCAAACACAAGGACGGCGCTGAGAGCGCCACGGCGCCGTTGGCCCGGGCCTTCGCCACGGAATTGTCGGCGCGGACAGGGCTACCCCATCTGCTATGGGACGAGCACCTCAGCAGCGCCGAGGCGGAGCGGCTCCTGGCCCAGCGCGGCGTGAAGGCGGACAAGCGCAAAGCCATGCTGGACGCGGCGGCGGCAGCGGTCATCCTCGCCGACCTGCTGGAGACCCGCCGGAGCCGCCGGATTCCGGTGGGGGTCTTCGGCGGAAAATAACCCGTCACATTCCCGCCCGGGCTACCATCCCAATCGCATTGCCTGGAGGAATCATGCGCCGCGCGCTCGCAAGCCTGCTTCTCGTCACCGCCCTCCCCGCTTTCGCGGGCGACAAGGTCTTCACACCCGACACCTACCACACGCACCTGGGCTTCAAGGCCAAGACCGTCCTCTTCGGGGTGGACGGCAGCTTTAAGACCTACAAGGTGGACATCAAGGGCGATCCCGACACGCTCAGCCCCGCCTTCATCGCGATGGAGATCGACGTGGCCTCCATCAACACGGGCATCGAGGCCCGCGACAACCATCTCAAGAGCGCGGATTTCTTCGACGCCGCGAAGTATCCGAAGATCACCTTTACCTCCAACAAGGCCTGGAAGCAGGACGACAAGGTGATGGTGGCCGGTACATTCACCATGCACGGCGTGTCGAAGGCCATGACGCTCGCCTTCGACCCCGCTTTTGGCAAGAACGGCGCGGGCACGGACACCTGGAGCTACGAGTCCGAGTTCAAGCTCAACCGCAAGGACTTCAACCTGGGCACCGCCGACATCGGCGCGAAGATCAGCCTGAAAGACGAAGTGAATGTAGACATCATGCTGGTTGGATTTTTCCACTGATCTGCTGAGACATCGAACGGAGAAGGCCGCCGCGGCGGCTTTCTCCGTTCAGCTGAGATGCACGATCCGTCCGCAGCGCGCGGCCAGCTCCGGGTTGTGCGTGACGAGCAGGGTCGTAGGCTTCAACTCGTCGTGCAGCCGCAGAAGGAATCCGAAGACCTCCTCCGCCGTCTGCGGATCGAGATTGCCGGTGGGCTCGTCTAGCAGCCATAACGCGGGTCTGCGCACGAGGGCACGGGCCAGGCCGCCCCGCGCGGCCTGGCCGCCGCTCAGCTGGTTGGGAAAGCGCTCGACGAGATCCGCCAGACCCACCACGGTCAGAAGGTCGCGGATCCAAGCCTTCTGAGAGGCGTCTGGCCCGCCATCCAGCATGAGGGGCAGGGCGAGATTCTCCTCCAGCGTGAATTCCGGCAACAGGTGCGGCTGCTGGAAGGCGAGACCGATGTTCGCGCGGCGGTGCAGCGACATGGCCGTGCGGTCCGATGGAGCCAGGGCCGCACCGCCCACGCGGATCGAGCCGCCCTCCCAATGGTCCAGACCCGCGATGCAGTTCAGCAGCGTCGTCTTCCCCACACCGCTGGGCCCCATGACCGCGCAGAGCGCGCCCGCTTCCACTTCCAGCGAGAAACCGTCGAAGACGGGATGCTCGGAGCCAGCATAGGTCTTGTGCAGATCCTGGATCGAAAGCGGCAGGCTCATCGGGCGCGCTCCACGAGCTTCCAGTAGAGGTGGTGCGTTGCGAGCGCGTCGCCCAGGGCCGTGTGCCGCAGCTCCGGCGCGGGCGCGATGCCGAAGAAGCTGAAGAGCGCGCCGCTGCTGAGGCGCAGGTCGGAGGGCAGCTTGCCCGCGTCCTTCAGCACCGCGGCCGCCGCGTGCGTGTCGATGCTGCGGTGGTTGAACCGCGGCTCGAGCTCCTGTCCTTGCGATTTCAGGAAGGTGCCGAGGAAGCCCTGGTCGAAGGCGATGTTGTGGCCCACGAGCGTGATGGACGCGCTGCCGAAGTGCTTCGCGCAGAAGTCATCGAACACCCGCAGCGCCTCCGGCGGTTCAAGCGCGGCCGCGTGATGCTTCACGAGGTCGATGCGGTTCACCTTCATCCCTCCCGCGCTCACCCGGTAGGGCTCGTGGCGGATGAGTATCTCCAGGGAATCGAGGATCTGCCCGTCCTCGCTGGCGACCAACCCCATGGAGAGCAGGTCGTGCGCCAGTGGATCCAGTCCGCCGGTTTCCGTGTCGAATACGAGATACCTCATTCCGACCTCAACGCGTCCACCGGATCCAGATTCGCCGCGCGCCTGGCGGGGCGCCGCGCGGAGAACCAGGCCACGAGCATGGGGAAGACGGCCGCGATGAGCAGGTCGGGCCAGTGGAGGCGGAAAGGGATGTAGGTGATGAAGTCGTAGACGGCGGCGGGCAGGTGGATCCACTTGTAGCGGTCCGCCAGGAGGCAGAGCGGCACGGAGAGGGCGAGGCCGATGGCCGTGCCCACGGCGCCCAGCCAGAGGCCCTGGCGCACGAAGATGCGGCTCACCTGGTCCGGCGTGGCGCCGAAGGCCAGCATGACGCCAAGGTCGCGGCGCTTCTCCGTCACGAGCAGCACGAGGCTCGCCACGATGTTGAAGGCCGCCACCAGCACGATGAGGGCGAGGATGGCCGTGAAGATCCACTTCTCCACCGTGAGCGCCGCGAAAAGGGGTTTGTTCGTCTCCCGCAGATCCGTGGCCACAAAGGCGGGGCCGAGGTGGTCCAGCACGGCCGTCTTCGCGGGGCCGATGGCCTCGATGCCGCTCGTGCGCACCTCGATCATCTCCGCCTGGTCCGTGCGCGCGAGCCGCTCGGCGTCCGCGATGTGGATGAAGGCCCAGCCCCGGTCGAAGTCGGAGATGTGGCTCTGGAAGAAGCCCGCCACCTTGTACGCCGCCAGCTTGGGCTGGGCGCCGCCCAGACTCAGGTCCAACCGCAGGTAGGCCACGGTGATGGTGTCGCCCGCGCGGATGTCCAATTTCTCCGCCAGCTCCTTGCCGATGAGGATCTGGCCTTCCTTCAGCTGCTCCACCGGCGCGGTGGCGCTGTCGAAGATGCTGGAGGTGCCGTGAGCGGACGCGGGATCCACGGCCTTGATGAGCACGGGCTCCGGAGGCGCGCCGCTGGCGGAGCTGCGGAGGAGGCCCTTGTCGATGCGGATGGGCGAGGCCGCCACGACGCCGGGCACGGCGCGGATATCAGTCAGCGTCTTCGCCGTGTCCGGGATGTCGCCCGCGAGGTGGGCCACGGTGAAGTGGGCCGTGGCGCTGAAGAGGTTCTTCTGGATCTCTTCCCGGAACCCGTTCATGAGCGCCATGGTGATGACCATGGCGAAGACGCCCAGGGCGATGCCGCCGGTGGCGAAACGCACCATCACACGGACGAACGCCCCCTTGCGCTGCGCGCGGAGGTAGCGTCTGGCCACGAAGGCGTCGAAAGTGCCCATATCTCAAGCCTAACGGAAGGATCTGGCGAATGGCCCGCGCCCACCTAAAATGGAGCCTGGAGATCTTCCCCGCATGACCTTCCTGCATGTCCGATAGCCTCCGCCTCGACCAGCGTCGTTGTTGCCTCATCGCCCACCAAGGGCCGTCGGACCGGGAAGAGCCCATCGAGGAGCATCTGGTCGAACTGGCGGAGCTGGCCCGCTCCTGCGGATTCCAGATCGTCTCGCGCCACAGGCTCAAGCGCGCTTCCATTGCCGCTCGCACCTTCTACGGTCCCGGCCAGCTGGAGGCTGTTTCGGACGAGGCCGCCCGCTGCGGCGCCACGTTCCTCATCTGCGATGACGAACTGAGCGGCAGCCAGGTGAACGCCATCGAGAAGCTCACGAAGCTGGTTTGCCTGGACCGCACAGGACTCATCCTCAACATCTTCGAGCAGCGGGCCCAGACCCGGGAGGCGCGGGCCCAGGTGGAACTGGCGCGCTGCGAGTACGAGCTGCCGAGGCTGAAGGGCGCCTGGACCCACTTGGAGCGCCAAGGCGGCGGCGTGGGCCTTCGCGGCGGCCCCGGTGAGACGCAGATCGAGGTGGACCGCCGCATGATCCGCACACGCATCAGCCAGCTGAAGAAAGAGCTGGCGCATCTCGAGCGCGTGCGCGAGACCCAGCGTCAGGGGCGGCCCGGGTCCCTGCCGCGCGTCGCTCTCGTGGGTTACACCAACGCGGGCAAGACCTCGCTGCTGAAGGCGCTCACGGGGGAGGGCGAGCCCCGGGATCTGCTCTTCGCCACGCTGGACACCACGACCCGAAAAGCCTGGCTGGGCCACGACTTCGACGCGGAGACCGGCGAGCCCACGGGCGAGGTGAAGCACTGCCTCGTGGCGGACACAGTAGGTTTCATCCGCAAGCTGCCCCACCAGCTCGTGGCGGCTTTCCGCTCCACCCTGGGCGAGGTCCGCACGGCGGACGCGCTCCTCATCGTGGCGGACGCGGCGGATCCCGATCTGGATGACCGCCTCCGCGTGGTGGCCAACACGCTGCGCGACATCGGCTGCCTGGACGATCACCATCTCCAGCCGCGCCTGCTGGTGCTCAACCAGGTGGATCGCCTCCATCGACCGCAGAAACTGGATCTCAAGCGCAAGTTTCCCCACGCCGCGCAATCCGTCGCCATCCATGGCAAGGGCCTGGACGAGATCCGCGCCTGGATCCGGGAACTCATCCCCGGCCCGGTGAAGGCCCGGGGGTTGGAGTGGTGGGAGCTGCCGGAGCGCGCTCTTCAGCCTCCAGCCTCAAGCCTCCAGCCTATTTAAGGACCTGCACCCGCAGCCCCACCATCGTCTGCCCGGGGTCCATGGCGGGGATGATGACGCGCACGGGGGCTTCGAGGCCTTGGCTTTCCAGGATGAGATCGAAGGGATCGCCTGTCGCGAAGCGGCTCGTGGGCACGGACCAGCGGGCCACGGGCGCGTTGCTTTCCATGGCGACACTCATGGCGAAACCTTCCTTCGATCTCACCGTCCAGGTGCGCGTGGAGCCGGGCTCCGCCAGATGCAGTTCCAGGCTCCAGGTGCCGCCTCTGCCGCGGGCCAGCGCGAAGAGGCCGGGCAGGCGCAGCGAGGGCTTCGGCGCTTCCTTGGGCCCGCCGGGAAAGCCCGGCGGCAGGTGCGTGTCCACGGGCGGCAGCACAGGCAGGGGCGCGGCGGTGGGAGCGGTCTGAGACGGCGCGGTGGTCGAGGGTTCCTGGCAGGCCAGGAGCATCAGCAGAGGCAGGGGGACGAGGAGGCGCGCACGCTTCATGGTTTCTCCTCTCGTTCCACCGGCAGGCGGACGAGGGTCATGGCGAGTCCCGCCGCCAGCAGCAGGCGCAGGAAGAAGAACTGGCGGCTGGCGCCGTGGGCCTTGTCGTAGGCGGCGCGGTCGGGATCAGTAGCAGGCAGGCTCTCCACCGGGGCGCTCATGCGGGCGCGGATCTCCCGGAGCTTTGGGGTGACGATGAAGGAGCTGGCCAGGCAGATGACGAGCGCCGCCAGGCAGGCCGCGGTCCAGAGGCGGATGGGGCCGATGGGCGCCTCGTCATCCACGCCCGCGAGCCAGCGCCCCGCGTAGACCAGCAGGAGCGCCGCGCCAAAGACGGCCCAGGCGGCGAGGTCGAGGTTGCCCACGGCGTTGCCCGCCACCTGCCCCGCGAGATCGCGGCTGGGCATGATGCGGAAGAGCCCAGGGGCCGTGAGGATCCCGAACCCGAGCCCAGCGCCCACCCACATCCAGAGCAGCGCGGCGGCTACGGCATCTAGTCGGCGGAGGAGCTTCGGCGTCATGGTTCCTAGTTTAGAGAGATCTCTCCCGCGAAGGGCCGCGAAGAAGAAAAACAAGGGCCGCGAATGATTCAGCGGCCCTTACTTCTTGATCCCCAGCAGCAGCCCGTCCGGCGTGGGGATGCAGACGGTGTCGAAGGCTTCTTTCGCCTGCTGGTGGAAGCGGCGCATGGCGGCGGCGTCCCTGTTGTCCTCCTCCAGCAGGTTGCCGAAATAGTAGGCGTTGTCGCCCAGGAGCAGGCCTCCTGGGCGCAACGCCTTGGCGGCCCAGGCGCCGTAGCGATCGTAGTTGCCTTTGTCCGCGTCGATGAAAGCGGCGTCGAAGGGGCCGTGCGCTTCCAGGCCTGGCAGCGCGTCCATCGCGGGGCCGACGATCACCGTCACCTTCTTCCCGAGACCCGCGGCTTCGATGTTCTCGCGGGCGATCACCGCGTGCCTCGCATCGAATTCCAGGGACCAAAGATGGCCGTCCTCCGGCAGGGCCTGGACCATGCGGATGGCGGAGTAGCCCGCCAGTGTGCCGAACTCCACCACCTTCTTCGCAGAGATCATCCGCAGCAGCAGGTTCAGGAGCTTGCCTTCGCCGATGCCCACCTGGATGGCGGGCATGTCGTTGAGGCCCGGGGCCAGGAAGGCCCGCTCCAGGCCCGCGTCGTGGGCGGCATGGAGCTCATCCAGCCAGTGGACGATCTCGGGTGTGGCGTACCGCGCGCCTGCTCTGGAATCCGCATCAGCCATGGACGCCTCGTCTACCACTCGTTGTAGGGGATGCCGTTCTCGCCCAGATCCGTGGAGCCGCTGCGGATGTTGTACACGCCCGTCTCCGCGTCCGGGTTGTCCGGGTCCGGCGCCTCGAATTCCAGCGCCCAGGTGTCGCGGGAATTCGTCATGGGGTCCACGGGGATCTCCCGCAGGTAGCCCAGGTCCTTGAGGGGTTGGAGGCTGCTGGGCAGCTTGCCCCGGTCCGCGCGGTACTGTTCCAGCGAATGGCGCACCTGGAAGAGATCCTCCTTGAGCACCGCCTCCCGGGCGAGGGTCGTCTTGTGCCGGTACCCCGCCAGGCCGATGGTGGCCAGGATGGCGATGATCGTCATCACCACGAGCAGCTCCATCAGCGTGAAGCCCTGCTGTTTCCTGGGGTCCTTGAGCATCGTTCCACCTTAGCATCGGGTGGTCCCAGAACGCATGAGGTGCCCGATGGATCGTGAACTCGCCCTGCTGGTGGACAACCTGGACAAGGCCTTCAACCGCCGCAGCTGGCACGGCACCAACCTCAGGGGCGCCCTACGGGGCCTGACGCTGGAGACGGCCTCCCGGCGCCCTGGCAAGGGCCGCCCCTCCATCTGGGAACTGGCCCTCCATTGCGCCTACTGGAAGCACACGGTCCTGAACCGCATCCAGGGCGGCAAGCGCGTCAGCTTCCCGCTGGAGGGCTCCAACTGGTTCCCGCGATCACCGAAGGATGGCGCCTCGCGCCTCAAGGCGGACCTGGCCCTGCTTACGAAGATCCACAGAGAGCTGCGCGAAACGGTGGCCTCCCTCAGCCCGAAGGATCTGGACCGCAAAGCCGGCCGCTGGACCTGGCGCGAGACCATCCTCGGCGCCGCCGCCCACGACCTCCATCACGCGGGGCAGATGCAGCTGATCAAGCGGATGAAGAGCCTTTAACCGCGAATGGGCACGAATCAGGATTCGCGCGTTCGTGGCTATTCGGGTTTTTAAAGCACGCCCCGCCGCTTCTGGTCGAGCTCGATCGAGTCGTAGAGCGCCTGGAAGTTACCTTCACCAAAGCCCATATTCCCGCGGCGCTGGATGATTTCGAAGAACAGCGGGCCGATCTGGTCCTCTGTGAAGATCTGGAGCAGGTAGCCGGTGCCGTCGCCGTCGATCTGGATGCCCAGTTCCTTGGCGGTGCCGAGATCCTCGCGCACGGTGTAGCCGCCCTTGGCGATGCGGCCGGGCAGCAGCTCGTAATAGGTGTCGGGCACGCGCATGAACTTGAAGCCCTGCTCGTAGAGCGTGCGCAGCGTGGCCTCGATGTCGTTGGTGCTGAGGGCGATGTGCTGGATGCCCTGGCCCTTGTGCCGGTTCACATACTCCTGCACCTGGCTCTTCTCGTCCGTGGGCTCGTTGATGGGGATGATGACGCGGTTGTTGGAGCTCTGGACCACCTTGGAGTCCAGGCCCGTGCCCAGCGCGCCGCGGATGTGGAACTCGCGGGTGACGACGAAGCCGTAGACCCGCTCGTAGAAGTCCACGAGGGCGTCCATCTCCTTGGGTCCCACATTGTTCGTGAGGTGGTCGATGCGCACGAGGCCCGGATCGCAGGCGGCAGGCGCGGGATCGCTTGTGAGTCCGGGCCAGAAGGCCGACAACTCGCCCTTCCGCTCCACGAGATAGTTCCACACATCACCCACGCCCTGGATGGCGGCGAAGCGGAGCGTGCCGTTGCCCAGGGTGTGGCTCTCGGGCTCCAGCACCACCTTGGCGCCGCGGGACCGGGCCCCTGCGATGGCCGCGTCCAGGTCCTCCACCTCGAAGTTGAGGGCGCAGGCGCCCTCGTCATGGGCCTTGAAGTAGCGCCCGGCGGGGTGCGTCTCATCGCACTCGAAGACGAGAATGTCCATGCGCTGCTGCTTGAGGTGGATGCAGCGGCCGCCCGGCACGGCGCCGCTGGCCACGCGGGCGAAACCCAGGCGGCGGTAGAGCCCTTCCAGCTTCTCGATGGAGCCCGTCAGCTGGATGTGGTCGATGCGGACGAGGCCCAACGGATTGGTGGCCTGCTTCTGCTCGACGGCGGTGAGGGCGAAACTGGGAGAGGACATGGCGACTCCGGATGACTTTACAGAGTGCCGCCGGAGCCCCGTGATCCCGGTCACGAAAACGGACCCCGAAGGGCCCGTTTTCGTCCGTTCAAAGCCAGGCCTCAGAGGCTCGTCTGGGCGACCTTTTCGGTGGTGAAGAACTCCATGACATCACCTTCCTTTAGCGCGTCGAAGCCGTCCACGCTGATGCCGCATTCAAACCCGTTCTTCACTTCGTTCACATCGTCCTTGAAGCGCTTGAGGCTGGAGAGGGTGCCCTCGAAGAGCTGGTCCTCGCCGCGCTTCACGCGCACCTTGGAGCTCTTCTTCACGAGGCCGTCCGTCACGCGGCAGCCCGCGATGACATTCTTGCCCACCTTGAAGAGCTGGAGCACCTCGGCGCGGCCTTGGTAGGCCTCGCGGTCCACCATGTCGAGCTTGCCGATCATGGACTGCTCGATCTCCTCGGTCACCTTGTAGATGATGTCGTGGAAGCGGATGTCCACGCCCTCTTCCTGGGCCAGCTCCTCGGCCTTGCGCTCGGCCTTGGTGTGGAAGGCGATGACGATGGCCTTGGAGGCCTCCGCCAGCAGCACATCGTTCTCGGTGACGGTGCCCGCGGCGGCGTGGATGATGCGGACGCGGATCTTCTCGGTGCTGAGCTTCTCCAGCGAACCCACCAGCGACTCCACGGAGCCCTGGGTGTCGGCCTTGATGATGAGCGGGAGCTCCTTCATCTGGCCGTCCTTGATGGTGCCGAAGATGTTCTCCAGCGTGACGCGCTGGCGGGCGAGGGCCGCGGCCTTCACCTTCTCCTGGCGGAACTGGGCGATGGTGCGGGCTTTGCCCTCGTTCTCCACGACCTGGAAGTTGTCGCCGCTCCCGGGCACTTCCTCGAAGCCGAGGATCTGCACGGCGGTGGAGGGGCCGGCCTCCTCGATGCGCTGGCCGCGGTCGTCGAACATGGCGCGGACGCGGCCCATGGTGGCGCCGGCGACGAAGATCTCGCCCTGGCGAAGGGTGCCCTGCTGGACGAGGACGGTGGCGACGGCGCCGCGGCCCTTGTCGAGGCGGGCCTCGATGATGGAACCGGATGCGGGCGCGTCATAGACGGCCTTGAGCTCCTTCATGTCGGCCACGAGCAGCAGGGTCTCGAGCAGGTCGTCGAGACCCTGCTTGGTCTTGGCGCTCACGGGCACGGAGGGCACTTCGCCGCCGTAGGCCTCGGTCTGCACGCTGTGCTGGAGCAGGCCCTGCTGGACTTTGTCCGGATTGGCGCCCGCCTTGTCGATCTTGTTGATGGCCACGACGAGCGGAGTGTCGGCGGCCTTGGCGTGGTTGATGGATTCCACGGTCTGCGGCATGACGCCGTCGTCCGCGGCCACCACCAGCACGGCGATATCGGCCACCTTGGCGCCGCGGGCGCGCATCTTCGTGAAGGCCTCGTGGCCCGGCGTGTCGAGGAACACGACCTGGCGCATCTTGCCGGTGTTGCGGTCCTTCACGTCCACGTGGAACGCGCCGATGTGCTGCGTGATGCCGCCGGCCTCGCCCGCCGCGACCTTGGCGGAGCGGATGGAATCCAGCAGCGAGGTCTTGCCGTGGTCCACATGGCCCATGATGGTGACGACGGGCGCGCGGGGCAGCTTCTCGCCCTGCACATCCGTGCCTTCCTCGGCAGCCATCTGCGCGTCCTCCTCGAAGGAGACGATGTCGGCCAGGAAGCCGAACTCGCGGGCGATCTCCTTGGCCAGCTCCGTGTCGAGGGGCTGGTTGATGGTGGCGAAGATGCCGCGGTGGAGGAGCTTCGCGACCACATCCTTGGCGGGGCGGTTGCATTTCTCGGCGAGCTCCTTCACGGTCACGCCCTCGGAGAGCATGACGATGCCGATCTCGTCCTCGATGTACTCGGTCGCGATGACCTGCGCGCGGCTGCGCGGCTGGCGCATCTTGATGTCGAGCTCTTCCTGCTCCGTGCGCTCGTGCTTGCCTTTCTTCTTGCCGCCCGCGGTGCGGGCCGGGCCCTTGCCGCTGCCGATGGTGGGCGTGCCGGTGGCGCCGCCGGGACCGCCAGGGCCGCCGGGACGGGGACCGCCAAAGCCGCCGGGACGGCCGCCTGGGCCGGTGCGGGGACCGCCGGGACCACGGCCGGGGCCGCCAGGACCGCGACCCGGACCACCAGGGCCGCGACTAGGACCGCCGGGACCGCGGCTAGGACCGCCGAAGCCGGGACGGCCGCCAGGGCCGCTGCTGGGACGGGCGCCGCCCGCGGGACGGGGCTGGGGGAGCTGGATGTAGCGGGCAGGACCGTCCTCGCGGCGGGGCGGGGGCGGCGTGTCGCTGATGCTGATCTTGGAGAAGCCCTGCTCCGTGCGGAGCTGGTTGGGATTCACCATGGAGGCGTAGCGCTGGCTCGTGACGGGCGGAGCCTTGGGCTCGTGCTTCACCTCGCCGCGGCCGGTGTTGGCGGCCATGGGCAGGACGGCGCGCTCGCGGGGTCGGTCGCCTGAGCGGGACACGGGAGCTTGGCCGGAACGCTGGAGCACAGGGCGGGCGCCGGTCTCAGGCTTGGGGCCCCCCTGGGAAGCGTTCTGGTTCTGGCCGCGGGGCGCGGGCGCCTGGGGCAGCTGGATGTAGCGGGCGGGCTTGTCCTCTTTCTTCGGAGGGGCCGACGGGGCCTGGGAGACGCGGAGGCGGCTGAAGCCGGGCTCGGACGAGGCCGCTTCAGGTTCGGGGGCGCTGGCGGTCGCGGACCCGGCCTTGGGGACATGGTCAACGGCGCCGTCCATCTTGGGCTCGGCGTGGTGCTCGGCCTTGCGCAGGAGCACGGGGGCGGGCTTCTCGGGCTCGGCCCGGGGGGCTTCCGGCGCCGGGTGGGCGGGGGAGGCCTTTTCGAGCTTCGGCCCCTTGGTCACCTTGATGGCGGCCGGCGCGGGCACCACGGGAGCTGGAGCCGGGGGAGCGGCCTTGGCCGGGTGCTTGCCGTGCGAGGCCGCCTTGCCGCCGAGGACGCGGCGGACCTGCGCGATCTGGTCCTCATCCAGGCTGGAGCTGTGGCTCTTGCCCGTCACCCCGAGGCGCTTCTCCACGACCTCGATGAGATCGTTGTTGCCTACCCCGAGTTCCTTGGCGAGTTGGTTGATGCGCATTTAGTGGATGTCCTCGTGTGGTGCGTTTGGAGCGGCCGGGAAGGGGCCTGTCATTCCCCGAAGTGAGCGTGCACCGCGTCCATGAGCCGGAAGGCCAGCTCCTGGTCCAGACCTTCGACCTGGAGGAGCTGTTCGGCTGTCACAGTGTAGAGCGATTTGGCGGAGCCGTAGCCCGCTTCCGCGAGACGGCCCGCCACCTCGGGGGTCAGGCCTTCGAGGGCGCCGATCTCCGAGATGAGGGTGGAGCTGGGAGCGGTCTCCGCTTCGGCGGCGGCCTCGGCCGGGACCTCGTCGGAAGTGGCGCCCAGGGCGGCGCCCAGCGCCACTTCGTTCTCGCGGCGCTTGTCGGCTTCGGAGCGGACATCGATGTTCCATCCCGTGAGCTTGGCGGCGAGGCGAACATTCTGGCCGCGCTTGCCGATGGCGATGGAGAGCTGCTCGTCATCCACCACCACTTCCACGCGGCGGTTGTCGGGGTCCACGATGCCCACGCGGAGCGCCTTCGCGGGGTTCAGCGCGTTGGCGATGAAGCGGAGGGGGTCCTCGTCGTAGCGGACGATGTCGATCTTCTCGTTCTTGAGCTCGCGGATGATGGCCTGCACGCGGGAGCCCTTGAGGCCCACGCAGGCGCCGACGGGGTCCACATCTGAGTCCACGCTCTGCACGGCCACCTTGGCGCGGTCGCCGGCTTCGCGCACGCAGTTCTGGATGATGACGGTGCCGTCGTGGATCTCGGGGACTTCATTCTCGAAGAGCTTGATGAGGAGCCTCGGGTCCGTGCGGCTCACCTGCACCTGGGCATCCTTGGCGGAGCGGTCCACGCTCACGATGACTACCTTCACGCGCTGGCCCTTGTCGAAGCGGTCGCCGCGCAGCGCCTCGTTGCGGCGCAACATGGCCTCCACGCGGTCGATCTCCAGGATGATGGCGCTCTTCTCGAAGCGCTTCACCTCCGCCACGACGACCTCGCCGATGCGGTCCACGAACTCGTTGTAGACGCGCTCGCGCTCGGCCTCGCGCACCTTCTGCACGAGCACCTGCTTGGCGGCCTGGGCGGCGATGCGGCCCAGGTGGGAGGTGTCCTGGGGCAGCCAGAGCGTGTCGCCCTCGGCGGCGTCCGGGTTGAGGCCGCGGGCCTCCTCCAGGCTGATCTCGAAGTCCTCTTCTTCCATCTCGGCCACGACCTGCTTGAGGGCGTAGACATGGAACTCGCCGGTCTCGCGGTCCATCTGGGCCACGAAGTTGCCATAGAAGTCCATGGCGTTGAAGTACTTCTCGGCGGCCTTGGCGAGGGATTCCTCCACGGCCTGGAAGACCTCCTCCTCCTGGATGCCCTTCTCGGCCGCGATCATCTTCACGCTGTCGAAGAAATTGCTCGTCACGATCGCCATGTCAGTTCTCCTCTCCGGCGCTTGTCTCTACGCCGGCGTCTTCGGGGGTTTCAGTGAGCACGGCCGCGAGGTGCTTGGGCCGGGGGGTCTTGTCTTCGTCGAAGGGCGCGAGGCGGGCCTTCTGCAGATCCTCGATGGGCACGGCCTTGAGGGCGCCGTCCTCCTCGATGGTGACGACGCCGTCCGCCACACCGGCGATCCAGCCCTTGAAGCGCTTCTGCCCGTTCACCGGGCGGCGCGTCTGGATGCGGCAAAGGCGCCCGTGGAAGCGGCGGAAGTGGTCGGCCTTGGAGAGGGGCCGCTCCATGCCGGGGCTGGAGACCTCGATGCTGGTGGTCTCCCGCAGGCTGGGGAACTCCACATCCATCCAGGCCAGCAGGCCTTCGTTCACGGCCACGCAGTCGTCCAGTGTGACGCGGCGTCCGCTGATCTCGGAGTCCAGGTGGTCCACGAAGAGGCGCAGGATGTCGTCACCGGCCTCGCGGGCCGTTTCCAGATGGACCAATTCGTAGCCGAGGAGACTCAGCTGCCGCTCGAGGGGCGCTTGGAGCTTGGTCAGGTCCACTGGTTGCTCTGGTCCAACAAAAAAGGTGGGTCGAGCCCACCCGTCGAGGCATCCATCCGATGCCAGGCCGAATTGAACTTCCGACTGTAGCACGGGGGGTGCAACCCTTCAAGAAGACCCTTCCAAGGGGCGGGATGGTCCAATGGAGGCTGGAGATCGCATGGGCGCGCTGTTGGATGGCAAGGGCTACGCGGACCGCATCGTGGCGGAGGTGAAGGCCGAGGTCGCCGCGCGCCTGGCCGCGGGCGGCAGCACGCCTTGCCTGGCCGTGGTGCTCGTGGGCGAGGATCCCGCCAGCGAGGTCTATGTGCGCGGCAAGGTGCGGGCCTGCGCCGAGACGGGCATCCGCTCCCTGGAGCGCAAGCTGCCCGCCACCACGGACCAGGCCACGCTGGAAGCGGTCGTGGACGCGCTCAACGCCGATCCGTCCGTCCACGGCATCCTCGTGCAGCTGCCGCTGCCGAAGCACCTGGACACCAAGGCCATCCTTTATCGCGTGGACCCCGCCAAGGATGTGGACGGCTTCCACCCCATGAACCAGGGCCTGCTCTTCCAGGGCGTGAAGGGCCTGCGCTCCTGCACACCCGCGGCCGTCATGCGCATGCTGGAGCTGCATGGCGTGGCGCTGGAGGGCAAGCGTGCCGTGGTGCTGGGCCGCAGCGAGATCGTGGGCAAGCCCATGGCGCTCATGCTGCTGGAGGCCAACGCCACCGTCACCATCGCCCACAGCCGCACGAAGGACCTGCCTTCCGTCTGCCGCGAGGCGGATTTGCTGGTGGTCGCGGTCGGAAGGCCCGGCCTGGTGGAGGGCTCCTGGATCAAGCCCGGCGCCGTGGTTGTGGATGTGGGCATCAACCGCGTGGAGGATGTGGCTCTGGGCGAGCGCATCTTCGCCGCGGAACCGGCCAAGCTCGCCAAGCTCCGCGAAAAAGGCCATGTTCTCTGCGGCGATGTGCGCTTCGGCGAAGCGCTGCCGGTGGCCTCGGCCGTCACCCCCGTGCCTGGCGGCGTGGGCCCTCTCACCATCGCCGGTCTCATGCGCAACACCCTGCAGGCGGCGTCCGCCCAAGGCTGACTCAGGGCACCAGGCCCCCGTCCACATGTACCACATGGCCCGAGATGTAGCTGGCCATGCTGCTGCATAGGAAGGCCACGACGCTGGCCACTTCCTCCGGCGTGCCCTCGCGCTTGAGGACGGTGGGCGCCAGCAGCTCTTTCTTCTTCTCTTCGGAAAGGTCCGCCGTGAGTTCGGTGTGGATGAGGCCGGGGTTCACGGCGTTCACGCGGACGCCGAAGGGGGCCAGCTCGCGGGCCAAACTTTTGGTGAGGCTCATGATAGCGCCCTTGCTGGCGCCGTAGTTGGTCTGTCCCGGCTGGCCGATGAAGGCCGTGGGGCTCACGATGTTCACGATGGCGCCGGTCCTCCGCGCCATCATGCCGCGCACGACGGCCTTGGTGGCGAGCACCGTGCCTTTGAGGTTGACGCCCATGACCTCTTCCCAGGTGCTGTCGCCCATGAGGATGAAGGGCGCGTCCTTCCTCGTGCCGGCGTTGTTCACGAGGAGGCTGACGGGGCCGAGCGCCGACTCGATCTCCTTCGCGCAGGCGTCCATGGCGGCCTTGTCGCGCACATCGCCCAGCACGGCGATGGCCTTGCGCCCCGTGGTGCGGATCTCCGCCGCGACCTCTTCCGCCTTCTCGCGGTTCTGGAGGGCGTGCACCGCCACATCCGCGCCCCAGCGTGCCAGCTCGATCGCGATGGCCCGGCCGATGCCGCGGGCGGACCCCGTCACCAGGGCCACGGATCCGAGCAGGGGCTCGCCGAGGGACATGAAGGACTCCGACAACCGCAACAGATTAGGATGCCCGTAGGAGACGCCTGTGTCCAAAGCCGAAGACCGCAAGATCCTCAGCCCAGGAGAACTGGAAGCCTTCCTCGCCGCGCATCCGCAGTGGGTCGCCACCGGCGAACCGGAGGGTCTCGTGCTGCGGCGGCGCTTCCCCTTCGCCAGCTACACGGCGGGCCTGGGCTTCGTGATGGCGGCCGCGGAACACGCGGAGGCCGTGGACCACCACCCCGATCTCCTGCTGGGCTACCGCTGGGTGACGGCTTCGCTCACCACCCATGTGAGCCAGGGCGTGAGCCGCATGGACCTCGACATGGCCGAGGCCCTGGACCGGCTCTATCCCGATCATTTGTAGAGCGCGTTAACCCTCGCCCGCTCCTGGGCTTCGATTTGCAAAAAGTCGGGATCTATCCGCGCTTCTTCACGAAAGGCTTGCGGCCGCCGGACTTCGGGCCTGATTTGGGACCTGGCTTCGGACCCGTCCTGGGCTTGCCGCCGCCGAAACCAGGCTTGCCACCACTTCTGGATTCAGGCTTCGCACCGCGGGGGCCGTTGATGGCTCCGCTTTCGCGGCGTGGGCGCGCGGGCGCGCCGGAGCGGGGAGCGTTGCGGTCGAAGCTGCGGCGGGGGCGTTCGCCTGAAGACGCGTCCGTCCGGCCTTCAGGCCTGGGCCGGCCAGCGGGACGGGGCCGGTCGCCGGTGGGACGGCTGGCGCGCGGTCGGTCTTCACGAGGTCCATCTTCGCGACGGGGACGCTCCTTGCGGGGCCGGTCCTCGAATTTTGGCTTGGCGCCTTCGAAGCGCTTGGGCCGCGGGCGCTCCTCGGCGCCTTCGGGACGCGGACGGAAGGGTTTCTTGCCGGGTGCGGGGCGTTCGTCGGAACGGGGCTTGGCATCGCGATCCGCGTAGGGCTTGCGGGGATGGTCCTCGGCGCCCTCGGGACGGGGGCGGAAGGGTTTCTTGCCCGGTGCGGGACGCTCGCCTGAACGGGGTTTGGCACCGCGATCAGCGAAGGACTTGCGGGGACGGTCCTCGCCGCCTTCGGTGCGGGGACGGAAGGGCTTCTTGCCCGGCGCGGGGCGTTCGCCGCTCGTCTTGTCGAAGGGGGGCTTGGCGCCGCCTTTCTGGAAACGGGGACGGTCGGAGGCAGATGCCGCTCGCGCGGGCTTCGGCGCTTCTTCGGCGCCCTTCTCACCCGCGGCCGCGCGGACGAGGCGCGTGCGAGCCCGGAGCGTCTTGAGCGCGGCTTCGAAATCCTTGGGAAGCGGCGCCTTCACCACGATCATCTCTTCAGTGATGGGGTGCTTCACGCCCAGCACCTCGGCGTGCAGAGCCTGGCGATCCAGGAGCGGGCTCTCCTCGCCGTAGACCTGGTCACCCAGGAGCGGGAAACCGCGGTCCGCGAACTGCACGCGGATCTGGTTGCGGCGGCCCGTCTCCAGCTCGACCTCCACGACGGTGTGGCCTGGCAGACGCTCCACCACGCGGTAGTGGGTGACGGCGGATTGCGCGCCTTCGGCATCCTTGCGCTTGGGATCCACCACGCGCATCTTCATCGTCTTCGCCTGCTCGATGAGGTGGCCCTTGAGCGTGCCCTGGTTCTCCGGCAGTTCGCCCACGAGGATGGCGCGGTAGGTGCGCTGGAGCTTGTGCATGGCGAAGAGCTTCTTGAGGTGATGCAGCGCCTCGGAGGTCCGCGCGAAGACGAGCACGCCGCTCGTGAAGCGGTCCAGGCGGTGGACGATGTAGAGCTGCGCGTGCTTCATGCCCCGGCGGCGGTAGTGGTCAGAGACGGCGTCCGCGAGGCTGGGCTCGCCGCCGTTCTCGGCCGGCACCGTGAGCAGGCCCGCGGGCTTGTCCACGAAGAGGAGGTGCGTGTCCTCCCAAAGGGACTTGAAGGAGCCGTCCACGGCGCCCTTCAGCGGGGGCAGCGGGTCGTACTTCAGCTCGGGGTCGTAGACCACCGCGACTTTGTCGCCGGACTCGACGCGAGCGCCGTATTTCGTGGCGGTCTCGCCGTTCACCATCACGCAGCGCGCGTCGATGAGGCCCTTGGCCTGGCGGTGGCTTACGCCCATGCGGCGGTGCAGCTCCGCGGCGAGGGCCGAGCCCGCGTGGTGCGCTTCAACGGTCCAGGCCTGGTCGAGCTTCGCCATAAATACTCCAGCCTTCCAGAAGAACACGGGACAGGATAGGCGCCAAATGAAAAGGGGCGGGCACTGGGCCCGCCCCTTTTCATGCTGCCGGTGGCGCTACTTTTTCGCGGCCTTGGCGAAATCGCCCGCCTTCACGATGGTGAGCTGGCTTGGGTCCAGGTACTTCCGCAGGGCGGCGTTGACCTGGTCCACGGTGAGCCCCTCCACCTTCTTCTCCAGGTCCGCGTCGTAGGCGAAGGTGCGGCTCAGGGGCAGGTAGGCCGCCAGGTTCCGGGCCACGCCCTCATCCTGGGTGCGGTCCACCGCCTCGCCCTGGAGCCAGGCGTGCTTGGCGAAGGCCAGCTCATCGGCGGTGAAGCCATCCTTGAGGGCCCGGGCCAGTTCCTCCTTGAAGGCTGCCATGAGGCGGTCCGCGTTCTGCGGGGCGTAGATCGCGTAGGCGGTCCAGGAACCGGTCTTGTCCCAGGCATCGGCCGCGAATTGCGAGCCCACGCCATAGCTGATGCCCTCCTTCTGGCGGATGCGGTCCGCGAGGCGGTTCTTGAGGGCGCCGCCGCCGAGGATGTAGTTCGCCATGAGCATGGCCGGGTAGTCCCCGTCCTTGTCCTGGATCGCCAGGGGCTCTGCCGCGATGAAAAAGGCGTTGGCCTTGTCCGGCGTCTCGATGGACTGCTCAAGCCCCTTGCCCGCCTTCATGAGGTTGGGGATGCGCTCGTAGGGCTTCGGGGCGGTCCAGGACCCGAAGAGCTCCGTGAGGAGCGCTTTCGTGGCCTCCATGTCGAAATCACCGACCGCGGCGAAGTCGGCGGCCTGGGCGCCGTAGAAAGCGCCGTGGAAGGCCTTCATCTGGTCCACGGTGGCGGCCTTCAGCTGGGCGATGTTGTCGGCGGGCGTGTCCACATGGCGAGGGTGGCCGGCCGGGTAGGGATCCGTGACGCGGCGGATGGCGTTGACGGCCAGGAAGGTGGGCTCGCTCTCCTGCTGCTGGATGCCGGACACATGCTCGTCCACCAGCTTCCGCGCCTCGTCAGCGGGGAAGGAGGGATGCTGGAGCGCGCTCGCGACCAGCTTCAGCGTGGCGGGGAAGTTCTCGCGGATGGTGAGGATGTTCACCCGCACGGCCTCCGCGTTGCCGGAGATGTTCACATTGGCCTTGAGCTTGTCCAGCTGGTCCTGGATCTGCTGGCGGTTCAACTCAGCCGTGCCGCGCAGGAGCATCTGGGCCGCGAGACCCGGCGCCGCGCCCTGGTCCATGAGGCTCTGGCCGGTGCCGAGGTGGAGCGTGAAGGAGGCGCTCACGGAGCCGCCCTTCGTCTTCTTGGAGAGCAGGGCGCCCTTGAGGCCGTTGGAGGCCGTGAAGCGGACGGTGCGCGCGTCGATGTTGGCGGGGGAGGTGTCGAAGGTCTCGCCCTTGGCTTCCGGCGCGCGGCCCTTGTAGTCCTTCACCATCGCTGCGATGTCGCTGGAGCCAGGGATCTCGGCGCGGTCCGGCTTCTCGGTGGGGATGTACTCGCCCAGCGTGCGGTTGGAGGCCTTCAGGTAATGCTCGGCGAAGGCCTGGGCCCGGGCCAGCGTGAGCGCCTGGCCGCGGTCGCGGTTGAGGAAGTAGAGGCGCCAGTCGCCGGCGGCCATGGACTCGCTGAGGGAGGTGGCCAGCTGGTCCGTCTTCGTGGAGGTGAGGTCGTAGTACTTAGCGATCTCGGCTTTGGCGCGGTCCAGCTCTTCCTGGGTGAAGGGATGGGCCTTCAGATCCTCCAGCGTGGAGAGCATCGCGTCCTGCGCCTTCGCCATGTCGCCGTCCTTGGGCAGGATGGCGAGGATCTGGTAGTAGCCGGGCTCCAGCGTGCTCGCGTTGTTACTGCCCACCTGGGTCGCCAGCTTGGATTCCACGAGCGCCTTGTAGAGACGCCCGCCAGGCGCGGCGGTGAGGATGCGGTCCACCACTTCCAGGGCCGCGGCATCCGGGTCCGATGTGGCCGCCACATGGTAGCCCGCCACCAGCACGGGCACGCCGCCCACGCGGCGGATCGTCACGCTGCGCTCGCCGTCCTGGACGGGCTCCACCGTCCATTGCTTCTCGATCCCGCGCTTGGGCTTGGGAACGCGGCCGAGGAGGTTGTCGATCTGCGCGAGCGCCTTGGCCTCGTCGATCTTGCCGGCCACCATCAGCACCGCGTTATCGGGCTGGTAGTACTTGCGGTAGAAAGCCTGCAGGTGCGCGATGTTCACATGCTCCACATCGCTGCGGGCGCCGATGGTGCTCTTGCCGTAGTTGTGCCAGCCGTAGGCCACAGCCTGGTCGCGCTGCATGGTGACGCGGATGGGGTCGTTCTCGCCGCTCTCGAACTCGTTGCGGACGACGCTCATCTCGCCCTTCTGCGTCTTGTCGTTCCAGAGGTCGCTCTGGGCGATGTCGGCGTTCACCATGCGGTCCGCCTCCAGCGCCAGCGCGGCGTGGAGGTTCGCCTCGTTGGCTGGGAAGGTGGTGAAGTAGTTGGTGCGGTCGTACCAGGTGCTGCCGTTGAAGGTGGCGCCCAAGCCGTTGAGCACCGTGACGGGGTTCGGATGCGCCTTGTCCGCGCCGGAGAAGTTCTTCGAGGGCTTGAACATCAGGTGCTCGAGCAGGTGCGCCATGCCCGTCTCGCCGTAGATCTCGTTACGGGAACCCACGAGGTAGGTGATGTTCACGGTCATGGAGGGCTGTGAGGCGTCAGGGAAGAGCAGTACGCGCAGGCCGTTGGCCAGGCGGTATTCAGTGATGCCCTCTACAGTGGTGATCTTGACGGGAGCGGGCAGCTTGGCGGCTGTCTTTGCGTGGACGGCGGGGGAAGCCTGGGCCCAGGTGGGCGCCGGGGCGAGGATGGTGGTGCCGAGCACCAGGGCAGTGAAGACGCGCAAAGAAGCCTCCCGTTCAAGGAACCGGTCCCTCTGGACCTGATCCCAGGTTACGAGGCCTCGCGTTGAGAGGCTTGTATTAATTCTTGTTAAGAACCGGGCGAATCCTGAGTCAGGATCGAACTTAAATCATCCACCCAGGCATCTTGAAGATCCTGGAGTTTCAGCCCCCGTCCTTTCCCTGGTGCGGCTTGCAGGAGTCCCTGAGCGCTGGGATGGGGCAGCACAATCAGCTTGTAGGGCGGCGCGTCCGGCAGCTGGTCCAGCACCCACGCAGCCCGGCGCCCGAGGCCGACGATGCGCAGATGGCCGGGACAGAGCGCGGCGGCCTTCGCGAGATCGGCGCCTAGCCGCGCCAGGTTGGCGGGGTCGCGCAGCTCCCTGTCTTTTGGCGCCCGGAATTTCTCACCATCATCCGTGGGGCAGCGGGGGAAGGCGTTCCCCAGGACGGCCCCGCGCAGCGTAGGGCGAAGCCCGGTGGCCGCGAACCGGCTGCCGTCCCAGCCCTCCCAGGCGGCAGCCGGAACCTCGGCCAGGCCCGCGCCTTCCAGTGCCCGGTAGACCAGTTGCCCGGCCCGGTCCCCCCAAAAGGGCAGGCCGCTCTGATCCGCGCCCAGCGGGCCCGGCGCCTCGCCCATGAGGAGCACATGGACCGGGCCCTCCACCGGGAAGAGCGCCTCCACTCGCCTGCCCTGGATCCGGCCCATGGAACTTCCTGTAAAAGGCCAGTTTGCCATGTCCTCTGGCGAAGGCCGCGGAGAGGCCTATCTTGAGTGTCCACTGGAGTTCGCCATGCATTGGAATGGCGTGGAACGGCGCAGGCACTGGAGAGCGACGCTCATGGAGCGCCGGGGCATGGTCCGCAGCTCCATCGGCGGACTGAGATCGCCGGATGTGGCGCCCTTGGCCTTCACGGAGCTGGATCATCCCGCGCGTCTCACACCCATGGACCTCGACAACCCCCACGGTTTCCGCCAGCGCCTCGTGGCCTGGCTCATGAAGCAGCACTGAGGGGCGATTATTCGGCGTAGAAGGAGCAGGGCGGTTCCGCGCCCACGAGTTCCTTCACGGGCACCACGGTGGGCGGATCCAGCTCCTTGCGGACGCGGAGATGGGACGCATAGCGTTGCGCAGCCACCTTGGTGTGGAAGCCCGCCACGAAGAACTGCCGCGCGCATTGCCCGTTGGCCAGCGCCCAGGGACGGAGGAGGATGGCGCCGTCTTTGGGGTCCAGGTATTCCGCGGCTTCCAGCAAGGTCGTGGGCAGCGCGCCGATCTGCGCCCGCACCGCCCAGCCCTTGAGGTCCGTGTGGGCCAGCCACGCCTTGGAGAGCTGGGCGGCCTCTTTGGCAGGGCCGCGGAGGACGGCCTCACGAAGTTGCGCGGGGGTGGGCGCGGGTTGTCCGGCAGTCGGCGCGGAAAGGGCAGGAACCGGAGCGGATGTCACGGCGGCTAGCGCCGCAGGAACAGGGGCGGCAGGAGCTGGCGAAGAGATGGGTGGCGATGGTATCTCTCCTTCATATTGCAGGCGCCAATCCTCGCCATCCCGCTCAAGCTTGTCTCCGGTCAGGTCCAACACGCGGACCGGTGCATCCGCGAGATGGCGCCGCTGGATGTCCTCGGGCTTGATACGGAGGCGGTAGCTTCCCGGCCTGAAGTTCTGCAACTCGTAATAGCCGTCGTAGGCGGACCGGGCGCTTGCCGCCACTTGGCCATCCCCATCCACCAATTCGACCGTCACACCCGGCAGAGGCTGCGTGACGCCTGGGCTCTTCAGATAGACCGTGCCATTCACATCGCCCGTCTGGATGACCGGCAAGTCAAGCAGCGTTGTATGCCCGGCGCGAGGTATGAAGGTGAAACCCTCCCCGACAGGCTGCATCATGGGGTCAGGCAGTGTGGATGGATTCACCAGCACCTTGGCACGGATATCTCCCGGAATAGAATGCTGGTAGAGAATGCCTTCGGTGTTGGATGTTTCGGGACGCGCCACGCCATTCACGAACGCGCTGACTCCGGGAAGTGGTTTCTCGCCAGGGTCCATCCGGCCGTTGCCGTTCTGGTCCAAGAAGGCCCGGGCGGACAGGGCGCCATAGGCGGCCACTCCCATGGCGTCTGAACTCCAATTGCCCCGACGGGGCTCCCGCGAAAGTCCCACGCGGAGCGAGACCGCGGCTGTCCAGCCGGAGCGGCTTGACCAGCTGCTCTCCAACCCCACGCCCACGCGGCCGACTGATTTGGTGGCGCTGGCCAGCAGCTTCGTCTCGCCCGTGTCCATCACCCGCAGGACGCCTGCTTGGATGGCCCAGGGCCGCAGCCTCGTCGTGTCGAGGTAGACCGCCAGGTTCTGGAGATGCCGCACGGGAGTGATGGCGTAGGTTCCTTCGCCGCGCAGGGCGTAAGAACCGAAGAAACGGCTCACGAGCATGTTGCCAAAACTGCTCGATGTGTCTCCCGCCGGGAGCGAGGTCCGCTGGTAGTTCAGGGTGTTCATGAGGAACCACCCGCCGTAGGAAGTGCCGATGCGCGGGCTCAGCAGCAGGGTGTTCCCCCCGGCCACGAGTTCGTCCCGGCGCACCGTGGCGCCCAGCGTGAGCAAGGGGTGGGAGAGGCTCGGCGCCACGCCGGACAGGTCAAGGTCCGTGCGGTTCTTGACGAGCCCGAAGTTGGGGCGGAAGACATCGCTGATGAAGCCGCTCTGCAGCTCGGCGCGCTTCAGGTTGAGCGAAACGCTGTCGCTCAACCGGGTCCCGATGGCCAATTCCTCCGCGGTGCCTCCTTCTGCGGCCCGGGTCGCGGTCGCCTGCGCGCTGAGGAAGTTCCAGCGCCCCTGGATGCCGGCCTGCCCGTAGTGGCGGGTCTGCCCGGTGCTCAGATCCATGCTGGCGGCGGCGGCGAAGGCCGAGAGCTTGTCCGTGAGTCCGTACTGCCCGAGAAGGTAGCCCCGGTTTCCCAAACCGCCGTGCAAATCCTCGGCCTGAAGCCTGTAGCGGAAGCCGCCCTTGGGAACCAGCGGCACGCTGTTGTCGAGATGCTCGGTCTCCTCCCGGCGCTGGCCCTCAGGCCCGTAGAAGACAAGTCGGAAATCATTCCAGCCATGGATCAGCGGGATCTCGCGGAACTCGTAGAGACCGTCCGCGCGGCTGGACTGGAACCCGATGAGCGCCCCGTTCTGGTAGAGCTCCACCTGCCAGCCCGGCGGCAGGTTGCCGCGCAAGGTCTTCTTATCGCCGAAGATGTCGGAATTGAGAGGGAAATTGGTGATGAACAGGCCGGTCCCGCTGGTGGCTTGGGCCACGGTGGCCAGGCCCGGGTCGAACACTTCCCCGAATTCGAACTCGGTGGCGTCCAGGAAGCCCAGCATCCCGCCTTCGGGATTGCGGCGGCCCAGCGTGGCCAGCACGCTGCGGCCCCCCTGGCTGTCAGCGTAGGCAAAGACGCTCGCGCTGAGCTTGAGGAAGTCGCCGGTGGCGAAGGTCGTGCTCTGGGCGATCGTGTTGCGCCCGCTTCCGTTGGGCGCGGGCGTGGATGAGACGCGCAGGGTCTCATCCACCATGGGCGCCTCGGCCCAGCGGTAGGGGTCCTCCACCTGGATGTAGTGGTGGTTGTCCGCGCGCAGGCCGCCGAAAGCGCCGCGGCCTCGCATGCGGTTCGCCTGAACTTGGTTGGGGAGGGGCTCCCTCGGCGTGATGGTGATGCGCGCGCCGAGCTTGTCCACCTTCAGGTCCAGCGGCAGCCAAGCAGCGATGAGCCGCGTGTCCACATAGATGTCATCGGGGTGGATCTCGATCTTGGACCGGTCGAGCGGCTGGCTCCGCGCCTCGATGACCACGGTGTTGGAGCCTGCATCCAGGGAGAAGGTGCGCTTCTCGGTGATGAAGAAGCCGTTGGCTTTCCCGGTGAGCGGATCCGTGGTGATGGCGAGGCCCAGCATCCGGCACAGCTCGCCCAGGGGCACCAGCACGCCGTCCTTCGATGGATAGCCGGGAAAGGTGTCGCTGAGCGTGGCGCCTTGGAGGCGCACCTCGAAGAGCAACAGCTCGTCATCGGAGCGGTTCGAGAAATCTCCCGGCGGGATGGCGGCTCCCGTGGCTGCGGCAGATGGCGCAGAAACGGGGCCCGCGCCGAGAAGGCTCAGGGTGACTAGACCAGCCAGGGGCCAGGAACCGCGGGAGAAGCTCCCGCCCCGGAAGGTCATGGGATATCGAGGCGCGTTTCAGCCTCTGGCACCACCTCGTCCGCGGTCCGGAAAGTGAGGACAAGGGTGCCGCTTCTCAGGGCCACGCCCTGGGGAGGCTCCAGCGCCAGCTTCACATTGCGGGCATCCAGGGGCGGGTAGACGGCCACGCCGTTCATGACCCCCACAGAGACGACCTTGCCTCCTTTGGGCTGGAAGGTGGCTTCCAGATTCCCGTAGACCGAAGCATTGCCCGCCCGGGTGAGGTGGAAGATGGCGAAAGCGTGGTCCTTCTCTCTATCCAGATGGAGGTCGGCAAGACCCGCCTTCGCCGTGATCTCGCCTTGGCGGACGATCACGGGGATCGCCAGGCCCATGATGGGCACCAGCTTGATGGAGACGCCCTTGCTCCTATCCTTGGATGGCGCGGCGGTCCCGGCCAGTTCGGGCGGGATCGCTTGGAAGAGCATGTGGACGCGATACTCGCCATCCGGGAGATCCGCGGGTTTCCGCAACATCACGCGGAGCACCTGGGTCTGGCCTGGTTCCAGCGTGATCTGGTGGGGCGCGTAGCGGACAAGCTCCGCTGGATCCACGCCGCTGACGGGAGCCGTGGTCTCCTTCAAGCCGCCATCGGCCGTCATCTCCATGCGGATGAGCCGGATGCGGTAGGTGTCTGTGGCATCACCGCGGTTGCTGAGGATCAGCTCTGTGGAGCGCGTGCGGTTGTCCAGCGTGACGCGGGCGGGCGACACAAGGAGGTCCCCCGCGCCTGCCTGCGCGCGGAGAGGGAAGGCCATCAGGGCCGGGAGGAGGAGAGCGAGTGGGAGTCTCATGGGTCAATCATGAAACAGGGGGCGCCCAAAGGCGCCCCCTGTTCGGAGCAGACGCCGCTGGCGGCTCAGTTATAGGCGACAGTCACACTGAAGGAGGCGGAGTAGTCGCCGTCCACGGTGGTCTGGGGGACCGTCAGGGTCCCGCCCACGCTCAGGGTGTCGGTGCCGGCCGCGGCGCTCAGGGTGTTCGTGCCGCTGCCGGAGGTCGAAGTGAAAGTGCCGACCGTCACGCCGGCGCCAGGGCCGGCCAGGGTGATCGGGGCAGCGGGAAGCGTGACGGCGTAGGTCGCGCTCTTGGTGCCGGTCACATTGAACGCGGCAGGAGCCGTCGTGTTGAAGGTGCCGACGATGGTGCCGTTGGTGCCGGGGGCGGTCAGGACATTCGCGGGGGACAGCACGGCGGTGTCAGCCGCGGTGCCGGCAGCGCTGATCACGATGCCGCCGAAGTCGAGGTCGGCAGTCTTGGTCAGAGTGATCGCCTTGCGGATCTTCACCTTGGCGTTGGCGGAAGCGGTGGCGGTGTTGCCGGCGGCGAAGGCGGCGGTGGAGGCGAGCGTGAGGGCGGTGGCGACGAGGGCGCGGTTCATATGAGCTCCTGGAGGGTTTGGGTGCGCGGGGGTGGGGCAGGGCTTGGGCCCAACCCTCCATTATGGGGGGCTGGCAGGAAGTTGATCCAGGCATTTCCTAGGAAATCCTGCGGGGCGATCTGCTTCCTGTCCTAGTTATCGAACCGGGCCGAGAGGCTCTTGAATTTTATTTTGAGAAGCCTTGCTCCCGCGAAGCGGACTACCATGAGGGCCGGATCCCAGGCCCATCTGAATGGCGGACTTTTCCAATTCCCTCTCTGATCCGGTCGAAGCCGCGCGGCGCAGGTATGGATTCTCGACTCCTGAGGATCTTGGCGCCCTGGACCGGCTCGTGGCCCTGGCGGCCGGCGAGCGGGGTGGCGCGACGCTCAGCTTGGGGGACCGGGGCGGCCGCTGGTATGAGGCGGCTCACGGAGTGATGGCCGGGCCGGTGGCTGAAACACGCCTGTTCCTGGAAGGCGCCGAGGTGGAGGGGTTGCTCCAGGTGGCGGGCCCAGCTCCGGAGATCGTGGCCGCGCACGCCGCCGCCCTCATTCTCCAATTGCTGACACTCCGGCGCCTGATCGCCGAACGGCGGCGGCAGCCCCGGGGGCCGGAAGGCGCCTCCTTTGTGCCCGGGGTGGTCCATGAACTGCGGAATTTCCTCTTCGCCATGGGGGCGGGTTTGGATGCTTTCGCGGCCCGTTTTGGCGGGGAAGGCGAAGAGGCCGGACATGCGGAGGCGCTCCGCCGGAACCTGACGCGGCTCCAGACCTTCCTGGACGAGCTCCATGAGTACGGCAACCCGGGGGGGCTCACCTTCGCGTTGGTGCCCGTGATGCCAGTGCTGGCCCAGGGCCTCCAGCTGGCGAAGCCGCTGGCCGAAGGCCACGGGATCAGGGTGGCGCTACACGCGCCGGACATCGCACTGTTGGAGCGTATGGACCGCGCGGCTCTGGAGGGGTCTTTGCGGCGCCTCATCGAATTGGCGGTCCTGGAGACGGATCGCGGCGAGGTGCGCGTGACGGCGCAGGTGATCGAGGGGCCCGGCCGTCCCTGGCTGGAGGTGGCCATCGGCGGCCGTCCCAGCAGGGGGCGGGACCTGGACCCGAATCGTCTTTTCGAACCCTTCTATTACCGCGACAAAGAGATGTCCCGGCTGGGGCCCGCCGTCGCGCGGCGGATCATCGAGGCCCACGGAGGCCAGTTGGCCGCCGCTACGGAGGAGGGTGGCCTCATGCTGAGGCTCCTGCTCCCTGTGTGGATGCCCGGAGCGATGCCTATAGCAGGGGAGGCCCGGCCATGACTGCCCGTGTCCGCGTGATGGTGGTGGATGACGAGGAGGGCATCCGCTTCGCCCTCAAGAGCTTTCTCGAAGCGAAGGGCTACGCGGTCACCTTGGCGGACAGTTGCGGCGAGGCGGAGAAACTCTTCCGCACCACGCCTGTGGACCTGGTGGTGCTGGATTTCGGGCTTCCCGATGGCGATGGCGTCGAACTGCTCACTCGCCTGCGCGCGGTGGACGGCTTCGTCCCGGTGGTGATGCTCACGGCCCACGGCAGCATCGAGCTGGCGGTGCGGGCCATCCAGAAGGGCATGGACCAGTTCCTTGTGAAGCCCGTGGACCTGGCGAGCCTGGGCGCGGTGCTGGAGAAGGTGTTGGAGGACCATCGGGCCCGGCGGCGCCAGATGGCGCGTGAAGGCGGCAAGCTCCGGGAGCTGAACCCCTTTCTAGGAGTGAGTTCTTCCATCCATGCGCTGGAGACCGAGTGCCGCCGCGCTGTGGAGGCCGAAGGCGGGGTGCTGCTGCTGGGCGAGACAGGCACCGGCAAGAGCGAACTGGCCCGCTGGATCCATCGCCACGGCCCGAGAGCCGCCGAACCGCTGGTCGAGCTGAACTGCGCGGGTTTCCGCCCGGAGTTCCTGGAAAGCGAGCTCTTCGGCTATGAAAAGGGCGCCTTTACTGGGGCCGTCGGGAGCAAGCCGGGCCTGCTGGAGGTGGCGAACCGCGGGTCGGTCTTCCTGGACGAATTAGGGGACATGGACGCCGCCATCCAGCCGAAGCTGTTGAAAGCTCTTGAAGAGCGCCGCTTCCGCCGCCTGGGGGGCCTGGAGGACCGCACGGTGGATGTGCGGCTCATCGCCGCCACCCACCAGGATCTGGAGGGGCTCGTGCGGGAGAAGCGGTTCCGGGCCGACCTCTACTACCGCGTGAGCACGCTGCCCATCCGCGTTCCCGCGTTGCGGGAGCGGGCGGACGACATCCCCCTGCTGGCGCTTCATCTTCTGGAGTCGCTCGCGGAGGATCTCCGGAAGCCCGTGCGCGAGATTTCGGAAGCAGCCCTGGAGCGGCTGCGCGGCCACAGCTGGCCTGGCAACATCCGCGAGCTGCGGAATGTGCTGGAGCGGGGTCTGCTGGCCTGCACAGGGAGCCGCATGGAAGCTGCGGATCTCGCCTTCGGCGGGCAAAGCGCCGCCGGTCCGGATTCCACCCTCGGCATGAGCCTGGAGGCGCTGGAGCGCTTCCACATCGAGCGGGTGCTCCAGGCTGAGGGCGGCAAAGTGGACGCTGCTGCCAAGAGGCTGGGCATCCCCCGCAGCACCCTCTATCAGAAGCTCAAGACCTACGGCTTTTCGTCCCGATTCTAGAAAACACGTCCAGGATCCAGACAAACAGCAAGTGCCTTTCTCTGGTGTCGAGGCTAACCATTCATAAAGAAGGGGTTGGCAGTTTTACCATTCCGGCACCTGGCTTGCGCTTCCTCTTTCGAGGAGGAAGCCATGACCAAGCGCATGCTGATGATCGCAAGCCTGCTGACCGCGGCTCCTCTCTTCGCCCATGGGCCTGCCGTCGGGACGGCCACGGCCCGGGTGAGGATCATCAGCCAGTCTGCCTGGCAGCAGATGAACAGTTTCAGCGCCATGAGCGAAGTGCGGCTCAACGGTGTGGTGGAGCGGGTGGATGGCGAGATGCTGAGCTTGCGCATGGCCTTCGGGACAGTGCGGGTTGAGCTGGGGAAGGCGGCAGGAACTCAGGCGCTTCGTGCGGGCGACGCGCTGGTGGTGGTGGCTTCCAAGATCATGACCGGCGGCGCCCAGCGCTTCCTGGCGATGGAGGTGAGCAAGCAAGGGTGAACGCAAGGGGAAACGCTTGAAAGCGAAAGGGGCCTGCGGGGGCCCCTTTCGCTTTTGCCAGGCATTCCCGATCGGGTTCAGGGGTACGAGACGGTCAAGGTGAAGGTGCCCGTGTAGTCTCCATCCGCCTGATTGGCGCCCACGGTCAGGGTTCCGCCCACATTCAGAGCTGCGGTCCCGGCTGCGCTAAAGGTGGCGGAACCGGAGGGGCTGGCGAGGAGGGCGAGGCTCATGGTTCCTCCAGGTCCGGTGAGGGTGATGGGGGAGCTGCCCAATACGACCGAGAACAAGTGACTTGGTTGGCCGGTGACCGCGAATTGGGCAGCCTGCCCCGCCGGTGACGCGTAGACCACGCCACCCGTGATGCCTTGGGCTCCAGTCGTGGCGTTAAGAGTGACCGAACCCGCAGTGGCACCGGGAATGACGGTGCCCATGTCCAGATCCTGAGTCTTGCTCAACGCGATCGGAGCGATGAGGCGGATGTGGATGGGGACATTGACGACCGAGGAGTCGTTCCCGACGTTGTCACGGATGAAGAGAGGTAGGGTCCCGTTGTAATCCCCCGCCACTTGGCCTGCGGGGATCGTAAGAGTCCCGCCGACATGGAAGGTGACCGAGGAAGTCGTGGAAGGAGGTCCCGGGAATGTGAATTGGTCGTTGGTGTATTCGGTGCTGAAGGGGCCCGTGCTCACGCTGAAAGCGCCTCCAGACCCGCTGGAGAGGGTGACGCTGGAGGCGGTGGTGTAGACCGTGGCCGTCCGTCCGCCCTTATCGGTGGCGACGGTGGCAGAGGCGGTGGTGGCGAGGGTCGAGTCGGTGTAGACGCCGGAGGCGGCGGTGATCGCTCCGGTGGCCGGGTTGAGGGTGATGCTCCCTCCTGAGGGGTCTACCACCGCTTCTCCGAATTCGAGGGTGGTGGGCGTCCCTACGGTCTGAGCCGACAGGACCGGGCCCAAGGCCAGCAGCACTGCCCCCAGGACCGGACCGGAGAGCCAGCTCCATGCTCTTCGCCTCACAAGGCCTCCCCGCCGGTGGAACCCGGTCCTTCATCCTAGTTCGGCAAGGTCCGGGCCACACTGGAGTTTCACCAGGCCAGGAGGGCCTCCGTTTGGGCCTTGATGCGCTCCCGAGACGGGAGAAAGGCTGTTTCCAGCGGCGGGCTGACGGGCGTGAGGGTGTCCTCCGCCCCAAGGCGGATCACGGGGGCGTCCAGCCACGGGAAGCAAGCGTCTTGGATGCGGGCGGTAAGTTCGGCCGAAGGCCCGGAGGACAGGCTGGCCTCGGTGAGCACCATCACGCGGTGGGTGCGCTTGGCCAAAGCCGTGATGGTGTCGAGATCCAGGGGCTGAATCGTGCGCAGGTCCAGGACAGCGACATCGAGACCGGCCGTGGCCTCCATCGCCAGATGCTGGGCCGCGCCGTAGGTGAGGATGGCGGCCTTGGATCCGCCCCGTCTCAGCGCGGCTTGTCCGAGTTTCGCGGCGGGTGGTGTCTCCCAACTGTCCTTCAGGCGCCGGTAGAGGGCCTTGTGTTCCAGGAAGAGGACCGGATCGGGATCCTCGATGCTGGCGCGCAGCAGGGCGTAGGCGTCCACCACTGTGCCGGGCGCCACGATTTTGAGGCCGGGGCGGCCGAGGAAGGCGCCTTCGGGATTCTGGCTGTGGAAGGGGCCGCCGTGGACGCCCGCGCCCACGGGCCCGCGGAAGACGACGGGGCAGGGCGCGCCCCAGCGCCAGCGGGTGCCGGCGGCGAAATTGCAGATGAGGTCGGAGGCCAGCAGCGCGAAATCCATGAATTGGAATTCCGCCACGGGCCGCCGGCCCATCAGGGCCGCGCCAATGGCCGCGCCCGCGATGGCCTGCTCGGCGACGGGCGTGTCGAGGACCCTTCCTTCGCCGAACTTTTCCAGCAGGCCCGCCGTGGCGCCGAAGGCTCCACCGTAGACGCCGATATCCTCGCCCAGGCAGAAGACGGAGGCGTCCGCCGCCATGGCGTCGTGGATCGCCTGGCGGATGGCGTCGAGGTAGGTGCCGTTGAACGCGGTCATCGTGGCCAGCTTCGCATTCCGGAGCGTGGCTCCGCTACCCTGGACAGAATGCTCGCTTCGCTCCGAATCCAGAATCTGGCGCTCGTGGAGGATCTGTCCCTCGAACTGGGGCAGGGCTTCACCGTGCTCACGGGGGAGACCGGCGCGGGGAAGAGCCTGCTGGTGGATGCGCTGAGCCTGCTGGTGGGCGCCCGGGCCGATGGCGAACTCGTGCGCCGCGGCGCGGACCGCGCGGTGGTCGAAGGTGTGGTGGAGGGCGAGGGCGCCGCGTGGCTTGGCTTCCTCCAGGCGCGGGGCCTGCCGGAAGAGCATCCCGTGGTGTTGCGCCGGGAGATCGGTGGCCGCGCCCGGGCCTGGATCAACGGCGCGCCCTGCGCGGTGGGCGATCTGAAGGAGGCCGGCCGCCTCTGGATGCGCCTCGCCAGCCAGCACGACCATCAGAGCCTGCTCGCCGAGGAACGCCATCTCGTGTTGCTGGACGAGGTGCTGGGCATCGCGGCGGATCTGTCGCTCGAAGCGGAGGCCGTCCGCGGCGCGGCCGCATCCCTCAAGGCCCGCAAGCGCAGCGAGGAGGAACGCGAATCGCGCCTTTCGCAATTGGCGGAGCATCTCGCGGAACTGGAGAAGCTAGGGCCTAAGCCTGGCGAATGGGACCAGCTTCGTGCCGAGCGCGAGCCTTTGCGCCATGCGGCCGTGCTGGAACACGCCTATGGCGAAGGCGCGGGCGCGTTGGATCGCGCGTTGCCCGAGCTGGAGGCGGCCCAGCGCGCGCTGGCCAAAGCCGCGGCCGTGTGGCCCGAGGCGGGCACCGAGCAGGACCGGCTCCGCTCGGCGCTGCTGGAGATCGAGGATCTTGCCTCGCTGGCGCAGGATCATGCGCGCCATTGGGCCGAGGGCGGCGAAGCGCGGCTGGAGAAGGTGGAATCGCGCCTGGCCGCATTCGAGAAACTGGCCCGCCGCCACCGTTGCGAGCCCGGCGATCTCGCGGAAACCTGGACCACCCTGAAGCTGGAACAGAGGGATCTGCTGGGCGGCAGCGCCTCACTGGAAGAGCTGGAGCGCGCGCTGGCCAGAGCGGCGGAGGTCTACCGAGCCGCGGCCGAGATCATCCACCGCAGGCGCGAAGCCGCGCTCGCGGCACTCGAAACGGAAGCCCATCGCAGGCTCGCGGGGCTCGGCATGAAGGGCGCGCGGCTGCAGGTGCGGCTCGGACTCGCCGAAGAAGCGGCGAGTCCCGTGCTCCAGAACGGCAAGGCCGTGCGTGTGGCGCCGGAGGGTTTCTCCGCCGCCGCGCTCTGGATCGAATCGAATCCCGGCGAAGGTTTCCGCCCGCTCGCGAAGATCGCCTCGGGCGGCGAGCTGAGCCGCGTGATGCTCTCGCTCATGGGCGCGGGCCTCGCCATGCAGAAGGGCGCGGAGGCTTCCTCGCTCACACTCGTGCTGGACGAGGTGGACGCGGGCATCGGTGGCGAGACCGCGCTGGCTGTGGGCCGGGCCATCGCCGAGCTGGCGGCGCGGCACCAGGTCCTCTGCGTCACGCACCTCGCGCAGGTGGCCGCGCGCGCGGGCTCGCACCTCTATCTGGCGAAGGAGGTCAAAGCGGGCCGCACCCGCAGCGGCGCCGCCTGGGTGGCGGACGACTCGCGCGTGCGCGAGCTGGCGCGCCTGCTCTCGGGGCACCCCGACCGCCCCGAAGCCCTGGAACATGCGAAGCTGCTGCTGGCCTGATTCAGTTCGCGTCCGGGAACCGCAACCTCACGGTGGTCCCCGCGCCGAGGGAGCTTTCCACGAGGAAGGACCCTCCGTGGAGCGCGGTGATGCCCTTGACGATGGCGAGGCCCAGCCCGGCGCCGCCCGTGGTGCGGCCGCGGCCTTCCTCCTCCAGCCGCAGGAAACGGTCGCCCAGATGCGGGAGCAGCGCGGCCGGCATGCCGTCCCCGGTGTCCGCCACCGAGATTTCCGTCGCGCGGTCCGATGTCCTTGCCGAGACCAGGATGCCGCCGCCCGGAGGCGTGTGGCGGATCGCGTTGGCGAGGAGGTTCTGGAGGGCGCGGTGGACCAGGCGCTGGTCGGCGTAGATGAGCAGGCCGGACGGGGCCTGGGTCTCGATCTTGACGCCCGCCTCTTCCGCCGCCGCACCGAAGAAGGCGGCGCTTTCCCGCAGGAGCGCTGCCGCGGTCAGCGCTTGGCAGTCCAGCGCCGCGCCGGGCACCGAATTGCGGGCGAGGAAAAGCATCTGCTCCACCATCTGGTCCAGCCGGTCCAATTCCTCCAGGAGGCTTCCCAGGACTTCCGGGACATCGGCGTCCGCGCGGGGACGGAGGATGCAGCCTTCCAACTCCGCCCGCAGATTCTGGATGGGGGTGCGCAGCTCATGGGCGAGGTCGGAGCTGAAGGCTTCCAGGCGTGAGAATGCCGTTTCCAGGCGGGCCAAAGCGCCATTCAGCGCGGCGACCAGGCTCGCGAGCTCCTCGGGGAAGCGGGAAGCGTCCAGCCGCCGGTGCAGATCCTGCGCCTCGATGCGGGAGGTCTCGTCCCGGATCTTTTCCAGGGGCCTCAAGCCCCGCCGGGCGATGACATGGCCCACCACGGCTGACAGCACGCTCAGCAGCAGCAGCGCCGCGACGAGATCCCGCCGGAAATGGAACAGGACTTCGAGCTCGTTGCTCCTGTCCATGGCGACCCTGAGGGTGCCTATGGAGGAAGGCAGGACGACCGCGGAATAGAGATGGTTCGCGTCCACCCTGAATTCGACAGGCTCTGTGCCGACCTTTCCCCAATCGAGCGTCCCCAGAAACCTGGACCCGGCGCTCTCCATCAGGAGCTTCCCATCCGGGGTCAAGAGCCGCCAGTCGATCAAGGTGGATTCTGGCCCGGGGCCAAGCGGGGGAGCCTCCGCGCGGGCTTCCAGTTGCCGGAGGATCACCCGGCCCTCGGAGCGCGCGACGAGGCCGTCTTCCGTGGCCATCGAATGGCGGAGCGTCAGATCCGTGAAGGCCCCCATGGCGAGGCCAAGGACCAAGGCCCCGGCCGAGAAGCCCAGGCGCAGGTCCGAGAGGAGGCTTCTAGCCACGGTCTTCGAGGACCACGCCGATGCCGCGGACGGTGTGGACCAGCTTCTTCTCGTAGGGGTCGTCCAGCTTGCCGCGGAGGCGGCGCACCTGCACATCCAGGGCGTTGCCATCCGCAGGGATGTCGAGGCCCCACACGCGTTCCATGATCTGCCGGCGGCTCACCACCTGTCCGAGGTTCTCCAGCAAGAGCGCGGCCAGCTGGTACTCCTTGGGGCTGAGCTCCACGCGCTGACCCCCGCGCAGGATGCGATAGGCCTCGGGCTCCCAGACGAGGTCGCCGATCTCGACTCTGGGCGCGGGCACTTCCATGGAGACGCGGCGCAGCAGGGCCTGGATGCGTGCCAGCACTTCAGGGAAGGAATAGGGTTTCGGCAGATAGTCGTCGCCGCCCTCCTCCAGCCCCCGCACGCGGTCCATGGGCTCGCCCTTCGCGGAGAGGAAGAGCACAGGCGTGGGGAAGCCTTTCGCCCGGACTTCCCGGACGAGATCAAGCCCCGACATCCCCGGGAGCATCACATCCACCAGCAGGGCGTGGAAGCGTCCTGTGAGAGCCCGGTCGAGGCCCCGGGGCCCCGTGTCCGCCCATTCTGCGTCGAAGCCGGAGGACCGCAGGCCGTCGAGCAGCTGCCAGGCGGTCTTGGCTTCGTCTTCGATGATCAGGACGCGCATGAACCCATCTTAAGAGAAGAAGGGCCGCCTCGCGGCGGCCCTTCTTCCTGGCGTCCGGCAAGGGTCTTACTGGACCTTGACGCTCACATCGTCGAGGACGAAGGAGGTCTGGAGGCTGCTGTCCTCCACGCCGTTGAACTTCAGGCGGATGGTCTGGCCCTTGTAGGCGCTCAGGTCATAGGTGCGGAGCGTGTAGCCCGACGCCTTGTTCAGGTTGGAGAAGGTGGCCAGAGTGGCCAGGGTGGTGCCGCTGGTGTTCTGGACGAGGACCGTGAGCTTGTCGTACGCGGTGGTCGTGGTGGTCTCCGCCGTGTCGATGTGCAGGTAGAAGCTCAGCGTGGCCGAAGCGGCGGTGCTGGGGATGGCGACCTGCTGGTGGACATAGTCGGTGTGGGCGGAGCCGTAGCCGTTCATCCAGGCGTCCCAGGTGCCGCCGTGGGCGGGCTGGCTCGTGCCGTTCTGGCCGATGACGCCGGAGGTCTGGGTCCAGGAGGTGGCGCCGGACTCGAAGCCTCCGTTGAGGATCATCTCCGTGGACCCGCCGCTGGAGGCCGGATTGACGGTGATGGTGCGTGTGGCGGTGCTGCTGGCGCCCGTGTTGTCCGTGGCCTTGAAGGTCGCGGTGTAGGTGACGGGGGAACTGCTGGTGTTGGTGTAGGTGTGGCTGGCGGAAGCGGTGGAAGCTGTGCCGCCGTCGCCGAAGGTCCAACTGTAGGTCAGCGTGGCCGAGGAGCTGGAGTCCGTGGCCGAGCCCACGAAGGACTGGCTGGTGCCGGACGCGATCGTGACATTGCCCGAAGGCGTGGTGATGGAGGCCATCACCGTGTTCGCGGTTCCGGACCAGGCGCTGCCGACATTGATGGCGGCATAGGCGTTCCACACCGCCGCTTCCTCCGCCCCGCCCGCGCCGTAGAGGTCCTTGGCAGCGTTGATGCAGGCGGTGCGGGCGGCGGCGTAGTTGGAGGTGGAGGTGAGGTACACCGTCAGGGCGCGGTACCAGATCTGGGCAGCCTTGGCGGGCCCGATGCCGGTGAATCCGGAGGGCGTGTAGGAGCTGTAGTAATCCGAGCTGGAGGTGCCGTTCGCCCCCTGGCTGAGGAAGAAGAACATGCGGTTGTTGGGGCCTGAGCTGAAGTGCACATCCAGGCTTCCGACGGTGCTGGACCACGCATCGGGAGAACGGCCGTCCTTGCTGGGCTTGTACATGTAACGGAGCGGCGTGGCGCTCAGGTCCTCCCCCACTGTCCAGCAGCTGTTGGTGCTGGCGATGGAGCTGGGGAGGGTGAAGCCGCTGCGGGAGTAGAGTTCCACCATGTTGCCGAGGATGTCGGAATCGGATTCGTTCAATCCGCCGCTCTCGCCGGAGTAGGTGAGGTTCGCGCTGTTGGCGCAGACGCCGTGGCTCATCTCGTGGCCGGCCACATCCATGGACTCGAGGCTCTTGAAGGAGGACCCGTCGCCGTAGGTCATGCAGAAGCAGGTGTCGGACCAGAAGGCGTTGTCGTAGTTGGAGCTGTAGTGCACACGGCTGTAGGTGGCGCGGTTGGCGTTGTCGATGCCGTTCCGGCCGAACAGGCTCTTGTAGAAGTCGTAGGTCATCTCGATCCCGTAGTGGGCATCGACAGCAGCTGTCTGGCCATTGGCGCTTGTCGTGCTGCCGCCGGAGATGTAATTGGCTCCGTCCCCCCAGGCGTTCGCGGTGTTCGTGTAGAGCGTTCCGGTTCCGGAGGTGCCGTGGTTCAGGTTGTAGGTGCTGATGTTCATGGCCCGGTACACATCCTTCAGCTCGTAGTTGGAGCCGTTCAGGTTCGTGTGGATGTTCACGGTGCCGCTGTACTGGGTCTTCGCGGTGCCGGTGGCGTCCGCGGTCATGAGGGTGGACCACTTCTTGAGGATGGCGCCGGTGTGGGCGTCGACCATGTAATCGGTGTGGGCGGTCTCAGCGGCCCCGTTCTCAAGCTGGGTATGGATGTGATAGGCCAGCGCGTAACGCAGGACCAGGGTATCCGTGTCGTCGTCGGCGGCATCTCTGCGGCGCACGGAGCCATGGGTGTGGAAGGCCTCCGTCTGCATGGGGTAGATCACCAGTTCCACGGAAGGCTGGTAGGCGAAGGGGCCCTTGGGAGCGAGGTCGCGCGTCGCCGCGGCCAGCGCCTCTTCCCGCGACAGGCTGGGGGTGGTGTTGAGGAGGATGTTGTCCCTGAGCGCGGCCGTGGGAGCAAGGCCCTCGCCCTCGGCGCCAGTGTGGGCGATAATTTCGCCGCCCCAGACCTTCACGCCGCGGTAGAGCTGGTTGAAGCGGGCGTGCGTCTCGCCGAACTCGTCGGTGTGGACGCGCACAGGAGCGAAGGCGCCATCGGCGTCCATGCCGAACTGGCCGCGGAGGTCCATGAGGCGGGCCTGGGCTTGCGTGGTGCGCAGGGACTCCTGGGCATGGATCTGGGAGAGGGAGGCGGGGGCCATGCTCTTGAGGCCGCCGGCGGCGAGAGGCGCGGCCACGAGGGTCGTCGCGAGCAGGGAAAGGTGAAGGCGGCAGTTTGCCACGGATAACTCCTTGTGAGGACGGGTGGAACCCATCGCGGTGAAACTCGCGGGGGCGGATGGATGAGTTATGTTAAGAATCAGAAAGGCTCAGTCATCCTTCACTGCCATCTCGTCGGACTGAAGTTAAGTGTTGTTAAACATGGCTTAACATGAATTCATACATGGGAAACCTTCTCAACAGGATGGTTGGGTGGGCATGAATGGAACACAAGGTATGAAGATTCCGTCACATGCTGTCGCCTGAACGCGAAAGGGGCCGCCTCGCGGCGGCCCCTCGGGTGAAGCGGGAAGCGCTTTGGGGACTACTTGACGCTCACATCGTCGAGGACGAAGGAGGTCTGGAGGCTGACATCTTCCGTCCCGTTGAACTTGAGGCGGATGGTTTGACCGGCGTAGGCACCCAGGTTGTAGGTGTGGAGCGTGTAGCCCGACGCCGCGTCCAGGTTGCTGAAGGTACCCAGAGTGGCCAGGGTGGTGCCGCTGGTGTTCTGGACGAGGATCGTGAACTTGTCGTAGGCGGTGGTGGTGGTGGTCTCCGCCGTGTCGA
>DASRXV010000030.1:0-3599 GCA_035687325.1 Holophagaceae bacterium | reverse complement strand
TGCGAGCCGGTGGGGCTGCTGGTGCTGTAGATGTTGAGGCCCTTGTGGCCCCAGTGGCTGGGCATCTGGCGGCCGCCGCTGGCGGGATCATCCACCGCGCCCACGCTGCCGAGGAACTGCTCGTAGGCGGTGTAGCCCAGGCCGTAGCAGAGCGCGCGGTCGCGGTAGTAGAAGAAGAACCAGTCGTAGCTGGGCTTGAACAGCATCGCCGCGGCGGCCTGCACGGCCTCGTGGCCCACGCCGTTGATCTGGAAGAAGACCTTGTTCTGGCGCTTGCCCGTGATCTCCTTGTCGTCGATCCGGCGGGCGGCGTAGATCGTCCGGTAGAGGGCGATGCGCTGCTCTTTTGTCAAAGCGGACGGGGCTTGGGTCGAGGTCGCAGTGGCCACGGAGCCTCCCTTTTGCTGGTGGTTCCACCCTAGCACGGGGGCCTTCGCCCGGATGCCCTGGGCGCAGACCACCGTAGACCTTGGCGGCGCAATTCCGGTCCTTCAAAGGTAGACTGGATGATTCCGAGGGTTCCCATGCGCACCGTTGACGAGATCCGCGCCATCCATGACCAGGCCTTCCCCGAACTGCTGTTCCAGGCCGCGACGGTGCACCGCGCCCATTGGGACCCCAAGGACATCCAGTTCTGCACGCTGGACAGCATCAAGACGGGGGCCTGCCCCGAAGACTGCGCCTACTGCCCGCAGAGCGCCCGCTACGCCACGGACCTCAAGGTCGAGCCATTGAAGGAAGTGGCCCGCGTCATCGAGGGCGCCAGGGCCGCGAAGGAGAACGGCTCCACACGCTACTGCATGGGCGCCGCCTGGCGCGAGGTGAAGGACGACGCCAACTTCGACGCCGTGCTGGACATGGTCCGCGGCGTGAAGGGCATGGGCATGGAAGTCTGCGTGACGCTCGGCCTCCTCAACGAGCAGCAGGCCGTGCGGCTCAAGGACGCGGGCTGCGATGTCTACAACCACAACCTCGACAGCAGCCGCGAGTTCTATTCCAAGATCATCCACACCCGCACCTTCGATGACCGCCTCCGCACCTTGGGCAATGTCCGCAAGGCCGGGCTGGAGGTCTGCTCCGGCGGCATCCTGGGCATGGGCGAGAGCGCCGACGACCGCATCCACTTCCTCCACGAGCTGACGAAGCTGGAGCCCGCCCCCGAGAGCGTGCCCATCAACCAGCTGGTGGCCGTGGAAGGCACGCCGCTCGCCCACGCCGAGCCCCTGCCCCCCTTCGACCTCGTCCGCATGATCGCCACGGCCCGCATCCTCTTCCCGAAGAGCCGCGTGCGCCTCAGCGCCGGCCGCACCCAGATGAGCGACGAGCTCCAGACCCTCTGCTTCTTCGCGGGCGCGAACTCCCTCTTCACCGGCGAGAAGCTCCTCACCACGCCCAACCCCGGAGAGAGCCACGACCACAAGCTCGTGGAGACTCTAGGGATGAAGATCGAGACGGCGGCGGCCAGCGTCTGCTAGACAGCCCGGGGCACACTCCGTTCACACGGGGTTCACACACATGTCACTTCCGTCGTGGCATTCCAGCGCGGCGGGCGAAGTAGCCTGTGAAGTGACCCGAAGTGGTGGAGTTCACATGCATCGACCGATCCGCGCCGCATTCCAGGCCTTGGCCCTCCTCGCCTCTACTGCGGCCTTTGCCCAGCAGGAGAAGGTGGATCCGGCTCTGCCGAACTACGCCCCCGCCATCAAGGTGCAAGGCACCTTGAAGATGACCGGGTCGGAATCCATCGAACCGCTGGCCCTTGAGCTGATGGATGAATTCAAGAAATTCCACCCGGACGCGAAGCTCGAGTACATCGCCAAGGGCTCGGGATCCGGCCCCAAGGCCCTGGTTGACAGCAGCGCCGTGCTGGCCCCGATGAGCCGCGAGATGACGCCCGAGGAATCGGCGGCCTGCGAGAAGAAGTTCGGCCACCCCCCGACCCGCGTGGCCATCGCCATCGACGCCTTGGCGGTTTTCGTCCAGGCCAATAACCCCATCAAGGAAGTGGGGCTCGCCCAGCTGGATGCCGTCTACTCCAGCACCCGCAAGGGCGGCTATGCCAAGGATGTCGAGACCTGGGGCGATCTCGGCGTGGGCGGCGCGTTGAAGGGCATGCGGGTCGAGGCCATGAACCGGGATGCCGCTTCAGGCACGCGCAGTTTCTTCCGCGACGCAGTGCTCCTGAAGGGGGATTTCAAGCCCGGCATCAAGGAAGTCACGGACCAGTTCTCCATCCTGGAAAGCCTCAGCGTGAACGGGGCCGCCCTCGGGTACGGCCCGCTCAGCTTCGGCAGCTCGCTGGTCAAGGCGCTCCCCCTGATCCCCTATGGCGCCAAGCATGCGGTGGAACCCACCGAGGAGAACATCCGCAAGGGGCTCTATCCGCTCACCCGGTTCTTCTTCATCTACATGGACAAGGCCCCGGGCAAGCCGCTGCCTCCGCTGGAAGAGGAGTTCATCGTGTTCACCCTCTCCAGGCAGGGGCAGACCATGGTGAGCCAGTTCGGCAGCCTGACCATGCCCGCGGATCTGGCGCGCCTCAACCGGGCCCGGATCCAGCGCTGAACTCCCCCGCCCGGGACTGATAAGATCGGAGGATTGTCCCCACGGGGCGCATCAGCATTGGCGCATCCGGGACGCGGATGGACCCGATGCAGATTCTGGACAAGGCCTTCGACTTCAAGACCGCCCAGGCGCGGTGGTACGCGGTGTGGGAGGAGGCCAAGGTCTTCGAGGCCAAGCCGGACAGCGGCAAGGAGCCCTGGTCCATCGTCATCCCGCCGCCGAACATCACGGGCAACCTGCACATGGGCCACGCGCTCGTGAACACGCTGCACGACATCCTCACGCGCTTTAAGCGGGCCCAGGGCTTCGACGCCCTGTGGGTGCCGGGCACGGACCACGCGGGCATCGCCACGCAGATGATGGTGGAGCGCCAGCTGAAGGCGGAAGGCACCGACCGCCACCAGATCGGCCGCGCCGCCTTCGAGCAGCGCATCTGGGACTGGAAAGAGAAGAACCAGGGCGCCATCGAGCACCAGCTCAAGCGCATGGGCGCCGGCGTGGACTGGACCCGCAACCGCTTCACCCTGGACCCCGCGCTGAACCGCGCGGTGCGCCATGTCTTCGTGGAGGCTTACAAGCAGGGCCGCATCTACCGCGGGCCACGCATGATCCAGTGGGATCCCGCGCTGCAGACCGCGCTCTCCGACCTCGAGGTGAAGCACGAGGAGCGCCGCGGCAAGCTCTGGCACCTGCGCTATCCGCTCGTGGATGGAAGCGGCGACATCGTCGTCGCCACCACGCGCCCCGAGACCATGCTCGGCGACACCGCCGTGGCCGTGCATCCGGATGACACGCGCTACGCGCACCTCGTCGGCAGGCTCCTGCAACACCCCATCACCGGCCGCCAGATCCCGCTGTTGGCGGACAGCTTCGTGGACCCCGAATTCGGCACGGGCTGCGTGAAGCTCACGCCCGCCCACGACCCCAACGACTTCGCCGCTGGCCAGCGCCTCAAGCTGCCCAGCATCACCGTCATCGGCTTCGACGCGAAGATGACGAAGGAGGCCGGCGCCTACGCGGGCCTGGACCGCTTC